>CAIPHQ010000167.1 GCA_903864895.1 uncultured Rhodospirillales bacterium | reverse complement strand
GCGCCGCCATGACCGAAGCGAAAACCGTCCGCACCGAGCGCCATGGCGACATTGCGCTGATCGTGATCGACCATCCGCCGGTCAACGCCATGTCGCACCATGTGCGCCGCGATCTGGCTGCCGCCGTAGAGTGGGTCAGTCACGAACCCGGCATCCGCGCCGCCGTGCTGGCCTGCGACGGGCGCACCTTCGTGGCCGGGGCGGATATCCGCGAGTTCGACGCGCCGCCGCAGCACCCGTTGCTGGGGGATGTGTGCGCGCTGCTGGATGCCTGCCCGCGCCCGGTGGTGGCCGCCGTGCATGGCACGGCGCTGGGCGGCGGGTTTGAACTGGCGCTGGCCTGCCATGGCCGCGTGCTGTCCCCGGATGCGCGGGTGGGATTGCCCGAGACCAAGCTGGGGCTGATCCCCGGCGCAGGCGGCACGCAGCGCCTGCCGCGTCTGGTGGGCGCGCTGGCGGCGCTGGACCTGATCGCCGCAGGCAAACAGATTTCCGCCGATGAGGCTGTAAAACTGGGCGTGGCCGACGAGATCGCCACCGGCATTCGCGCGGCAGCAACCGCCTTGGCGCGGCGCTTGGCCGATGCCGGGCAGCGCCCGCGTGTGCGCGACCTGGCCGTGCCGGTGGCGGACCGCGCGGCGCTGGACGCGGCGGCAGCGGGCATCCGCGCCAAGGCGCGCGGCGCGCTGGCCCCGGTGGCGGCGGTGGAGGCCATTGCATGGGCGCTCGATCTGCCGTTCGACGAGGCCTTGGCCCGTGAGGGTGCGCGCTCCCGCGAATTGCGCCTTGGCCCGCAAAGCCGGGCGCTGCGGCATGTGTTCCATGCCGAGCGGCAGGCGGCGAAGCTGCCGAAGCACGAGCAGGACCTGCACGGCTGGCCGGTACGGCGTTGCGGCGTGATCGGCGGCGGCACGATGGGCTCGGGCATTGCGGTGGCGCTGGCCGAGGCGGGTTTGCCGGTAACACTGGTGGAAACCTCGCCCGAAGCCGCCCGCGCGGCGGAAGGCCGGGTGGCGGCGGTGTTCGACCGGCAGTTGAAATCCGGCCGCCTGACGGCCTCTGCGCACCGCGAACGGCTGGACCGTCTGCATTACACCACCAACCTGCCTGCGCTGGCCGATTGCGATCTGGTGATCGAGGCGGTGATTGAGGACGTGGCCGCCAAGCAGGCGGTGTTCCGGCAATTGTCCGGCATCGTGCGGCGGGACTGCGTGCTGGCCAGCAACACCAGCTATATCGACATCGACCTGATGGCCGACATGGTGGACGCGCCCGAGCGCGTACTGGGCATGCATTTCTTCAGCCCGGCGCATGTGATGCGCCTGCTGGAAGTGGTGCGCGCGCCCCGGACATCGGGCGAGGTGGCAGCAACGGCGCTGGCCGTGGCCAAGCGCACCGGCAAACAGGCGGTGCTGTGCCGCAGTGGCGAGGGCTTCATTGGCAACCGCCTGCTGATGCGCTGGCGGCTGGTGTGTGAATACGCGCTGGAGGACGGCGCGCTGCCGCATGAGGTGGACGCGGCGATGGAAGCCTATGGCTGGGCCATGGGCTATTTCGCGGTGGCGGATCTGGCCGGGCTGGACATTGCCTGGGCGGTGCGCAAGCGCATGGCCGCCACCCGCGACCCGGCGGCGCGGTATGTGAAACTCGGTGACTGGCTGTGCGAGCGCGGCCGCTTCGGCCAGAAAACCGGGGCCGGTTACTACCGCCACGAGGGCGGCAAGCGCGTGATCGACCCGGAGGTAACGGCGCTGATCGAACAGGCGCGCGCCGAAAAATCCATCACGCCGCGCGCCATTTCGCCCGAAGTAATCCAGACCCGCATTCTGGCGGCGATGGTGAACGAGGCGGCGAAAACCCTGTCCGAAGGTATCGCGCACCGGCCGGGCGACATCGATGTGGTGCTGGTGAACGGCTACGGGTTCCCGGCCTGGCGCGGCGGGCCGATGCATGCGGCGGACGCGCTCGGCGTGGCCGAGATTCTGCGCGTGGTTGAGGAAATGCACGCCGAGTACGGCGCGGGATGGGAGCCGGCACCGCTGTTGCGTGAGACGGTCGCCGCAGGAAAGACGTTTTCGGACTTCAACCTGTAGCCGGCACGGGTCTGCAAAGTCCTGCACCCTTGCGAAAGTGGCATCCGGTGCTAACGTGCCGCCGGATTGCCGGACCCGGATGGTTCGCGTTGCAGCCTCGGGCGTGCCGCCAAACCGCTGAAAGCGGCGCGGCCCGCCTTCGTGCAACGTGGGATCGGGGTCGGTGGCCAATGACGCGATCACTTGAGGAGATGCCGCAGTGACCAACGACACTACCCCGCCGGCCGGCGGGATTTCGCGCCGCCATGTACTCAAGGGCGCGGCCGCCGTAGCCGGTGCCGCCGTCGGCTCGGGCGCAATCCAGGGCTTCCCGACGATCTGGGCGCAGAACATCAAGGACATCAAGCTGCTCCATGTCGGCCAGTCGTACTCGGCCATCAAGGAAATCGGCGCGCAGGCCAGCAAGGACCTGGGCTTCACCGTTGAAATCCAGGTGGTGGACCCGAACACGCAGCTGAACCGGCTGCTGACCCAGCCGAAGACCATCGACATCAACGACATGGAGTCGTTTGATGTGAAGCGCCTGCAGGGCAAGAAGATTCTGCGGCCGGTCAATGTCAAGGAATACAAGCTCTACGACAAGACCGTGCCCATGTACACCACGGGCAAGTATCCGGATGGCCGTGAAGTGTCCCGCCAGGGCACGTCGCCGTTCTCGGTGCAGTACTGGGCCGACAAGGACGGCAGCAAGCTGTCGCACTACCAGGCGACCGACTGGCTGACCGGCATTCCGATGATCTACAACGCCGACACGCTGGGCATGCGCCCCGACCTCGTCGGCCGCAAGATCGAGCATTGGCACGAACTGCTGAACCCGGAATTCAAGGGCAAGGCCGCGCTGGTGGGTTACCCGGGCATCGGCATCATGGACGTGGCCATGGCGCTGGAGTCGCGCGGCGATCTGAAATACGCCGACAAGGGCAACATGACCAAGGCGGAGATCGACAAGACCATCGAGATCATGATCCCGCTGAAGAAGTCCGGCCACTTCCGCGCGTTCTGGGAAGCGTTCGACCAGTCGGTGAACCTGATGGCGTCGGGCGAAGTGGTGCTGCAGTCCATGTGGTCGCCGGCGGTGACCGCGGTGAAGAGCCGTGGCATTTCCTGCTACTACGCGCCGTTGAAGGAAGGCTATCGCGGCTGGTTCAGCCTGCTGTCGCCGATGGCGCACCTGACCGGCCTGAAGGCCGATTGCGCGATGCAGTACCTGAACTGGTACAACAGCGGCTGGCAGGGCGGCTTCATCGCCAAGCAGGGCTACTACAGCGCGGTGCCCGAGACGGCGAAGAACTTCATGACCGCCGATGAGTGGGGCTACTGGTACGAGGGCAAGCCCGCCCAGGCCGACATCAAGGATCCGTATGGCCAGCTGATGGACAAGGCGGGTTCCACGCGCGATGGCGGTTCGTTCTGGGATCGCATCGGCAACATCGCCTGCTGGAATACGCAGATGGATGAAGACAAGTACTTGACCAAGCGCTGGAACGACTTCGTTTCCGCCTGAGCCTTGGCCTGACACCATGAAAGGGGGCGGACCGCCATGCGCGGCCCGCCCCCGATCATCCATAGACGACCCCTTCGGCTTGCACGTGGTTCCATGAAAATCCCCCCAACGCTGGTATCGTGGCTGCAGGTCGGCCCTACGGCCCTGTTGCTGATGTTTTTCTTTTTCATCCCGATGCTGGTGGTGATCGCCGTCAGTTTCTTTGACTATCAGGATGGTTCAATCGTCGAGACATTCATTCTTGACAACTACCGTGATGTGTTCACTTCAGCGGTCACGCTGACGGAATATTTCAACTCGTTGAAGTTCGCCGCCATCGTCTGGGCACTGACGCTGCTGATCGGCTTCAACGTCGCCTACTTCCTGGTGTTCCACGTCCATGGCGTGCTGCTGCAAATCGGCCTGTTCCTGGTCTGCACGGTGCCGTTCTGGACCTCCAACATCATCCGGATGATTTCCTGGCTGCCGGTGCTGGGCAAGAACGGGCTGATCAACTCGGCGCTGATCAAGCTGGGCATCATCAACACACCGCTGGAATTCCTGCTGTATTCGGATTTCGCCGTGATCGTCGGCTACGTTCACCTGTTCACGCTGTTCATGGTGGTGCCGATCTTCAACTCGATGGCGCGCATCGACCGCAGCCTGCTGGAAGCCGCGCGTGATGCCGGCGCCGGGCGCTTCCGCATCGTCTATGAAGTGGTGCTGCCGCTGTCCAAAACCGGCATCGCGCTGGGCTCGATCTTCGTCATCACGCAGGTGATGGGCGATTTCTTCGTGGTCAAGGTGATGAGCGGGTCGCAGAGCACGTCGGTGGTCTCAGCGCTGTACAATCAGGTGAACGCGCTGCAATACCCGCCCGCGGCGGCGAGTGCCGTGTGCCTGCTGGCGGTGGTGACGCTGATGGTAGCCGCCATCCTGCGTGTGGTTGACGTGCGCAAGCAGCTCGCGTCCTGAGGAGAACCAGACATGGCCATGCATGATACGGGCAAGCGCCCGTGGACCTTCTGGTTCTTCGCCGCCTTCTTCGTGCTGTTCGTTATCTTTCTGTACGGCCCGATGTTCGTGGTGTACGTGCTGTCGTTCCAGGGTGAGAGCGGCGGCCTGACCTTCCCGATGAACGGGGTGTCCACCAAATGGTTCGGCGAACTGGTCAACCCGGACTCACGCTCGGGCGACATTGCCAGTTCGTTCAATCGCTCCATCGGCCTTGGCGCGATGGTGGCGTGCATCACGGTGTTCCTGTCGGTGGCAGCGGGCCTTGGCTTCCGCCGCCGCTTCTTCGGCTCGGGCGTGCTGTTCTACATCGCCATTGCCAGCCTGATTATGCCGGGGCTGTTCATCGGTCTGGGCATCAACGTGTTCTTCAGCGAACTGGGCTGGGAGCCGGACTGGACCACGTCCGGCCTCGGTGCGCAGCTGACCTGGACGTTGCCGTTCGGCCTGCTGATCATGTTCGCCGTGCTGGGCCGCTTCAACCGGTCGTACGAGGAAGCCGCCCGCGATCTGGGGGCAACACCGTGGCAGCGCATGAAGGAAGTGACCCTGCCGATTCTGCTTCCCGGCATCATCGGCGTGGCGCTGTTCGGCTTCACACTGTCGTATGACGAATTCGCCCGCACGGTGCTGGTCTCCGGCACCGAAAACACTCTGCCGATCACGATCTGGGCGATGACCACCAACGTTACCTCTCCCGCGCTGTATGCGCTGGGAACGGTGACCACGCTGGTCTCGTTCTTCGTTGTCGGCGCCGCCCTGGGGTCCATTGGCCTCATTTCACGCCGCCGCCGGGTCTCCCGCGGCGATTCCACCTGACGCGCCGGAGACTTGCGCATGAACGCCCCCACAAACGGTAACGGCCGCATCGAGGTGATGAATGTCACCAAGAAGTTCCGTGACACCACGGCCGTCGCCAATCTGAGCCTGAATATCGACCATGGCAGCTATTGCTGCCTGCTTGGCCCGTCGGGCTGCGGCAAGACCACCATTCTGCGCATGATCGCGGGCCACGAATCGCCGTCCAGCGGGGACGTGCGCATCGGCGGGCAATCCGTGGTCGGGCTGGACCCGGTGCAGCGCGGCACGGCGATGATGTTCCAGAGCTACGCGCTGTTCCCGCACCGCAGTGTGATCGAGAATGTCGGCTTCGCGCTGAAGATGCGCGGACTCGGCAAGGACGATCGCAACGCCAAGGCGCGCGAACTGCTCGAAAAAGTCCATATGGAGAAGTTCGCCAACCGCCTGCCCGCCGAATTGTCGGGCGGGCAGCAGCAGCGCGTGGCGCTGGCGCGCGCGTTGATCACCAACCCGCGCGTGCTGCTGCTCGATGAGCCGCTGTCGGCGCTCGACGAGTATCTGCGCCTGCGGATGCGCGGCGAGTTGCGGCGCGTGCAGAAGGAACTCGGCATCACCTTCATCCATGTCACGCACACGCAGTTGGAAGCCATTGCGGTGGCCGATGTGGTGGTGGTGATGACACAGGGCCGCATCGAACAGGCGGCGACGGCGCGCGACATCTACACCGCGCCGCGCAGCGCCTATGTGGCGCGCTTCATCGGCGGGCAGAACGTGCTGACCGGGCGGGTGGAAAGCACGGGCGGCGGCATGGCCACCGTGCGCAACGCCGAAGGTGCCTTGGCGCAGTTCCCGCTGGGCAAGAGCAGCCCGGCCAAGGGGGCGGAGTTGTTTGCCGCCATTCGCCGCGACCGCATCCACCTGACCAAGAACAACACCTACCGCAACGGCGAGGAGACCAACGCCGCCGTGGGCATCGTGCACGCCATCGAGAATCAGGGCACCTACGTGAAGGTCACGCTGGATTTGAACACCAGCGAGGAATTCGTGGCCTACGTGCCGGATGGCGAGTATTTCCGCGACCCGATCGACATCGGTGACCGGGTGGTGGCGCGCTGGGACGCGCAGGATCTGCATCTGCTGGAAGACGGCAGCGGCGGGCAGCAATTCGCCGCGGCTGACAAGGACGTCGCGTTGATGTAACGGGGCTGATGGCCCCGAACTTGATAGCCCAGTACCTTATCGGCATCGACCTCGGCACCCAAAGCATCCGCGCGCTGCTCGCGGATGCGCGGGGCCGCACCGTGGCCTGCGCGGCGCGGCCCACGCCTGCCATCGTGATTGCCGATGGGCAGGCGGAATACGACCCCGAGGCGCTGTGGCGCTGCGTGGTCGAAGACCTGCGCGAACTTGCCGCCCACGTGCCGCCGGGCGGCGAGGTCGCCGGAATCGCCTGCGCCAGCATGGGTGAAGCCTGCGTGCTGGTGGATGCGGCGGGCGCGCCGCTGGGCCACGCCATCACGTGGTTCGACCGGCGCACCGAAAAGCAGGCGGCGGCGTTCGAGCAGGCCATTGGCGCCGAACGCCTGTTCGAGATCACCGGCTTGCCCGCCGACCCCACGCTGACCCTGCCCAAACTGCTGTGGCACCGCGACCATCAGCCGGATTTGTTCGCCCGCGCGCGCACGGTGCTGAATCTGGCCCACTGGATTGCGTTCCGGCTGAGCGGCGTGGCCGCCTGCGACGAATCGCTCGCCTCTCGCACGCTGTGTCTGGCCATCGCCGCGCGCGCGTGGTCCGGCGAAGTGATGGCCGCCGCCGGGCTGGACCTGTCGCTGTTGCCGCCGCTGCGCGCCGCCGGAACCTGTCTGGGGCCGGTGCTGGATACGGTGCTGGCGCAAACCGGGCTGCCGGGGCGGCCCGTGGTGGGGCTGGGCGGGCACGACCATGTGTGCGGCGGGTTTGCCGCCGGGGCGGGGCGGCCCGGCGTGCTGCTGGACAGCATGGGCACCGCCGAGGCGCTGTACATGACCGTCGCCGGGCCGGTGGTGACACCGGCCAACCGGCAACAGGGCTTCTGGCAGGGTCTGGTGCGGCTGCACCGGCCATTCGCCTATGTGGGCGCGGGCATCAACAGTTCCGGCGGCACGGTGGAATGGTTCCGCAGTCTGCTGGGCGATGCGGCGCGCGACTCATTGATCGCCGAGGCCGCCGCCGTGCCGCCCGGCAGCCATGGTGCGCTGTTCCTGCCGCATCTGGCCTACGCCACGCAGCCCAATGTGGATCTGGCCAGCCGCGGCGCGTTTGCGGGGCTCACCACCGGCACCACGCGCGGCGCGCTGTTCCGTGCCGTGCTGGAGGGTCTGGCGTTCGAGGCGCGGCAATGTCTGGACGCGGTGGCAGCCTTAGATGGCGCGGGCACGCCCGCCGAAATCCGCGTGATCGGCGGCGGCACCCGCAACAAGCTGTTCCTGCGCATCAAGGCCAGCATCTATGGCCGCGCGCTGAGCGTGATCGGTGAGCCGGAAGCCACCGCCTTGGGGGCTGCACTGCTGGGCGGGCTGGCAGCGGGCCTGTGGGCGGATCTGGATGCGGCACTGGCCGCCATCGATCAGCCCATCGAGACAGTAGAGCCGGACCCGGCATGGGCGGCGCATTATGGCGCGCTGTATCAGCAGGCCTACCGCCCGTTCTATCCGGCACTGGCCCCGGTGAGCCACGCGCTGACGCGGCTGGACTCTCCCGCCTGATCGCCCGCGCGGGGCAGCCTTGCAGGAACGACCGGCCTGTTGCCTAATGCGCGGCCAGGGATTTTGGGAGATCGCAACGATGAAACGCAGGCTCTTGCTCGCCGCCGCGATGGTGCTGCCTATGGCAGTCTCCGCCGCCTATGCCGCCACCCCGGCCGACACCGTCGTGATGGCCAAGCAGATCGACGACATCATCACGCTGGACCCGGGCGAAGACTACGAACTGACCGGCGTGGAAATTGCCACCAACGTCTATGATCGCCTGCTGCGCTATGAAGCCGATGACGTCTCCAAGCTGATCGGCGGTGCCGCCGAAAGCTGGACCATCAGCCCCGACGGCAAGGTGTTCACCTTCAAGCTGCGCGCCGGCATGGAGTTCCACGACGGCGCGCCGGTGACGGCCGAGGACGTGGTGTTCTCGCTGCAACGCGTGATCCTGCTGGATAAAACCCCGGCCTTCCTGTTCACGCAGTTGGGCTGGACCAAGGACAACGTGAAGGATCTGGTGAAGGTCACCGGGCCGGATTCACTGCAATTCACCGTCACCGCCGATCTGGCCCCGTCGCTGGTGCTGAACCTGATGACCTCCATCACCGCCTCGGTGGTCGAGAAGAAGGTGGCGCTGGAGCACGAGGAAAAGGGCGATCTGGGCAATGGCTGGCTGAAGTCGCATTCCGCCGCGTCGGGTGCCTACAAGCTGGTGGCGTGGAAGCCCAATGAGAGCGTGGTGCTGGAAGCCAACCCGAAATTCCATTTCGGCGCGCCGCTGAACAAGCGCTTCATCGTGCGCCACGTGCCGGAAACCTCGGCGCAGTTGCTGCTGCTGCAGAAGGGCGATGTGGACATCGCGCACGACCTGTCACCCGATCAGCTTGCCACGCTGGCCGGCAACAAGGACGTGAAGGTGGAAGTGTTCCCCGGCTCGGACAGCTGGTACATGGCGATGAACACCGCCGAGGAGCACATCAAGAACCCGAAGGTGCGGCAGGCGCTGAAATACCTGATCGACTATCAGGGCATGACCGACAGCTTCCTGAAGGGCCGCTTCATCGTCCACCAGACGTTCCTGCCGCAGGGCTTTCTGGGTGCGCTGAACTATGACCCGTACAAGCTGGATGTTGCCAAGGCGAAGGCGCTGCTGGCCGAAGCCGGGTATCCGAACGGCTTCTCGCTGACGCTGGATTCGCCGAACAGTTCGCCGTTCACCGAAATCGCCCAGTCGATTCAGCAAACGCTGGGTCAGGGCGGCGTGAAGGTCAGCATCCAGCCGGCCGAACTGAAGGCGGTGCTGGGTACCTTCCGCTCACGCAAGCATCAGCTGCTGCTGGTGAACTGGGGTCCGGACTATTTCGACCCGCACACCAACGCCGACGCCTTCGCCCGCAACACCGACAACGCGGACAAGCCGGCGTCCAAGCCGCTGGCGTGGCGCAATTCCTGGTACATCCCGGAAATCAGCAAGGAAACCGCTGACGCGGCCAAGGAACTCGACACCGCCAAGCGCGTGGGCATGTACGAAGACCTGCAACGCAAGGTGACCGACGACGGGCCGTTCGCGCTGATGTTCCAGAGCGCACAGCCGATTGCCGTGCGCGCCAACGTCACCGGCTTCAAGGCGGGTCTGACTGAAGACATCACCTTCTTCCGGCTGACCGCGAAGCACTAGGCATTGGCGGCTTCCACAAAAGGCGGCCGGTCCCTGTTGCTGGGGATCGGCCGCTCCATTCTGAATACGCTGGTCTCGGTGGTACTGACCTTTCTGGGTCTGACCATCGTCACGTTCTTCATCGGCCGCATCATCCCCATCGACCCGGTGCTGGCCATTGTCGGCCCGAAGGCGTCGGTGGAAACCTATGACCGGGTGCGGATTGAAATCGGGCTGGATCAGCCGGTGCCGGTGCAATACTGGCGTTATCTGACCAAGGTGCTGCACGGCGATTTCGGCACCTCGGTGATCACGTCTCAGCCGGTGTTGCAGGACATGCTGCACGTGTTTCCGGCCACGCTGGAACTGGCGTTTCTGGCGCTGGCGATCGGCGTGGTGCTGGGCGTGCCGCTGGGCGTGGTGGCGGCCACGCAGCGCGGGCGCTGGCCCGACCATGTGGTGCGCCTGCTGAGCCTGTTCGGCTACTCCATGCCGGTGTTCTGGCTGGGGCTGATCGGGCTGCTGCTGTTCTACGCCAAGCTCGGCTGGGTGGAGGGGCCGGGGCGGCTGGATGTGAGTTACGACGACATCGTACCGGCCGTGACCGGCATGATCACCGTGGATGCGCTGCTGGCGGGCGAATATGAGGTGTTCGCCAACGCGCTGAGTCACCTGATCCTGCCTGCGTCGATCCTCGGCTACCTGTCGCTGGCCTATGTGGCGCGGATGACGCGCAGTTTCATGCTGGGGCAGTTGCGGCAGGAATACGTGCTGGCGGCGATGGCCAAGGGGCTCAGCGGCTTTCGCGTGGTGTGGGTCCATGCGCTGGGCAATGTATGGGTGCAACTGATCACCGTGATCGCGCTGACCTTCGGCAGCCTGCTGGAAGGCGCCGTGCTGACCGAGACGGTGTTTTCCTGGCCCGGCCTTGGCCTCTACATGAAAAACTCGCTGTTCAACGCCGATCTCAACGCGGTGCTGGGCGGCACCGTGCTGGTGGGGCTGGTGTATATCGTGCTGAACATGCTGTCCGACCTGCTGTATCCGCTGGTTGACCCAAGGGCGCGGGACCGCAAATGAGCGGCACCACAATGCGCGGCTGGCTGCTGGACCCGGCGCCGCACAGCCGCCGTCAGGCGCGGTTCGGGCGCTGGTACCGGGCGTGGCTGAGTTTCCAATCCAACAGCCTCGCCATGGCCGGGCTGCTGATTGTGGCAAGCCTTGTGCTGATCGCCATCGCCGCCCCGCTGCTGGCCGACCCCAACGCCGCCACGCTGCAAAATCTGGCGCAACGGCTGCAACCTTCCTCCGCCGCGCACTGGTTCGGCACCGACGAACTCGGCCGCGACGTGTTCGCCCGCGTGGTGTTCGGCTCCCGCATCACGCTGACCATCGTGGCCCTGGTCAGCGCCATCGTGGTGCCGGTGGGCTTGGGCATCGGCCTGCCCGCCGGGTATTTCGGCGGCAGCATCGATGCGGTGCTGATGCGGCTGACGGATATTTTCCTGGCGTTTCCGCGGCTTGTGCTGGCGCTGGCGTTTGCCGCAGCCCTCGGGCCGGGGATCGAGAACGCGGTGATCGCCATCGCACTCACGGCGTGGCCGCCCTATGCCCGCCTCGCCCGCGCCGAGACCCTCACACGCCGCAATGCCGAGTTCGTGCAGGCCGCCGTGCTGCAAGGCGCGTCCCACGCCAGCATTCTGGCGCGGCAGATCGTGCCGCTGTGCCTGTCCTCAGTGCTGATCCGCCTCACGCTGGACATGGCGGGCATCATCATCACCGCGGCGGGCCTCGGGTTTCTGGGCCTCGGCGCGCAGCCGCCTGCGCCGGAATGGGGGGCCATGGTCGCTTCCGGACGGCAGGTGCTGCTGACGCAATGGTGGGTGGCGACCATTCCCGGCATCGCCATTTTCATCACCTCGGTCGGCTTCAACCTGCTCGGCGACGGGTTGCGCGACGTGTCGGACTCGCGGTCGGCATGAGCGAAGCTCCGCTGCTCACGGTGCGCAACCTGCGCGTCACCTACCCCTCGGCGCAGGGCGATACGCACGCGGTGCGGGACGTAAGTTTTACCCTTGGCCGCGAACGGCTCGGGATTGTGGGCGAATCCGGCTCGGGCAAGTCCACCACCGGGCGGGCCATCATGGGTCTGGTGCCGCCGCCGGGGCGGATTTCCGCCGATGAACTGCGGCTCGGCGATGTGGATCTGCGAAGCCTGAGCGAGCGCGGCTTCCGCCGCCTGCGCGGCGGGCGGGTGGCGATGGTGTTGCAGGACCCGAAATACGCGCTGAACCCGGTGATGAGCATCGGCGCACAGATTGTGGAAACGCACCGCGCCCATGTGGGCGGCGGCACGGCAGCGGCCAGGCGCGCGGCGCTGGAGATGCTGGAGGCAGTACGCATCCGCGACCCCGAGCGGGTGTTCGCGCTGTATCCGCATCAGGTCTCGGGCGGCATGGGGCAGCGCGCCATGATCGCGATGATGCTGATCGCCAACCCCGACGTGCTGATCGCCGACGAACCTACTTCCGCACTCGATGCCACCGTGCAGGTGCAGGTGCTGGCGATACTGGACGAACTGGTGCGCGGGCGCGGCATGGGGCTGATCCTGATCAGCCACAATCTTCATCTGGTCTCGGCATTCTGCGACCGGGTGCTGGTGATGTATGCGGGCCGCGTGGTGGAAACCTGTGAGGCCGGCAAGCTGCGGGAGGCGAAGCACCCCTACACGCGCGGCCTGCTGGATTCACTGCCCGAACTCGGCCACCGCCGCGCCGTGCTGCCGCAACTGCAACGCGACCCGGCGTGGGCGGACGGCGCGTGATCCGGCTGGAACAGGTCAGCGTGCGCTACGGGCAGGGCCGCCACAGCATGACGGCGGCGAGCGGTATTTCGTTCAGCGTGCCGCCGGGCGAGGCGTTCGGGCTGGTGGGCGAATCGGGCAGCGGCAAATCCACCGTGCTGCGCGCCATCGCCGGGCTGATTCCACATGCCGAGGGGCAGGTGGTGCTGGCCGGTCAGCCCATGCCCAAGCAGCGCAACCGCGCCCAGCGGCGGCTGGTGCAGATGGTGTTTCAGGACCCGTACGGCTCGCTGCACCCGAACCAGACGGTGGACCAGACCCTCGCCTCCCCGCTGCGGATTCAGGGGCTTGGCGATGGCGAGCAGCGCATTGCCACCGCGCTGCGTGAAGTGGGGCTGGGGCCGGAACACCGCTTCCGCTTCCCGCACCAACTCTCCGGCGGGCAGCGGCAGCGCGTGGCCATCGCGCGCGCCCTGATCGTCGCCCCGCAAATCCTGCTGCTCGATGAACCCACCAGCGCGCTGGACGTTTCCGTGCAGGCCGAGATTCTGAACCTGCTGGTGCGCCTGCGGCGGGAGCGCGGGCTGACCATGCTGATGGTCAGCCACGATCTGGCGGTGATTGCGCATCTGTGCGACCGGGTGGGCGTGATGCAGCAGGGCGCGCTGGTGGAACTGACCAGTTCGGACGCGCTGGCCACCGGCGCGGTGCAGCACCGGCACACGCAGGATTTGCTGCGCTCCAGCGCCGGTTACGACATCCGGGCCTGACAGGGTGGCCACGGACATGCAGCGCCCGTTCGACGTGGCGGTGGTGCTGCCCACCGTGCTGCGGCCCACGCTGGCGCGCGCGGTGCGGTCGGTGTTCGCGCAGGATGCGGATGCGCGCATCCAGATTCTGATCGGGCTCGACCAGAATCTGGGCGACAGGACGGTGCTGGCGGAACTGGCCCGCGACTGCCCGGCGCATTGTGCGCTGACGGTGCTGGATCTGGGTTATTCCACCAGCCGCCGCCATGGCGGGCTGTTCCCGAACCAGTACAGCGGCAGCCTGCGCACCATCCTCAGCTACGCCGCCAACAGCAAGTATCTGGCCTATCTGGACGATGATGACTGGTGGGCTCCCATGCACCTGTCCACGCTGCTGGCCGCCATTACGGGCAAGACCTGGGCGTTTTCGTATCGCTGGCTGGCCGATGCCGCCACAGGCTGGCCGATCTGCCGCGACGAGTGGGATTCGGTGGGGCCGGGGCGCGGCATCAACGCGGCGCGGTTCGGCGGCTTCGCCTGCCCCAGCACGCTGCTGCTGGACCGCGAACCGCTGCATTTCGTGCTGCCGTACTGGTCGCTGGCCGCCTTCCCGGACGGCACCGGCGAGGACCGGCTGGTGTTCACCGCGCTGCTGAAACACCCGGACTGGGCCGCGAGCGGTGCCTACACCTGTTACTACACCCTGTCCGCGGAAGCGCAGCGCCACAGCCACCATGCGCGGGAATTCGCCGCACGCGGCCTTTTCTGGATGGGCGACGCGGCCAGGATCGCCGCCATCACCAGCGATACCGCCGAAGCCGAGGCGGCGCTGGCCACCGGTGATTCGGAGGCGGCAGGGGCCGCAGCAAACCGGGCGCTGAGGCAGCACCCGTACCACGCGCCCGCACTGCAAATCATGGCGGCGCTGCCCGGCTGACCGTCAGCCCGCGTGGGTGCGCTCGCTGTCCAGATGCGCCATCTGCGCCTCGGCATAGCGTGTGCCCGCTGCCGAACCCTTCGGCACCGCCTGTTCAATGGCGGCCAGATCCTCCGGGGCCAGATCGACGGCCAGCGCGCCCAGCGTTTCCGCCAGTTGGTCGCGGCGGCGGGCCCCCAGCACCGGAATGATGTCGTGGCCCTGCGCCAGCACCCACGCAATGGCCGCCTGCGCCACCGTCACACCCCGCAGATCCGCCGCATGGCGCAGGGTCTCGGCCAAGGCGAGGTTGCGCGCCGCGTTTTCGCCCTGAAAGCGCGGGCTGTGGGCGCGCCAGTCGCCCGGCCCGGCCGCATGCCAGCGCCCGCCCAGCAGGCCGCGTGACAGCACGCCATAGGCGGTGATGCCGATGCCGAGTTCACGGCAGGCGGGCAGAATCGCCGCCTCGATGCCGCGCGACAGCAGTGAGTATTCGATTTGCAGATCAACAATGGGATGCACAGACGCCGCGCGGCGGAGGGTGTGGGCACCCACTTCGGACAGGCCGATATGGCGCACGTAGCCCGCCTTCACCATGTCAGCGATGGCGCCAATCGTGTCCTCGATGGGCACGTTCGGGTCCAGCCGGGCCGGGCGGTAGATGTCGATATGGTCCACGCCAAGCCGTTGCAGCGTGTAGGCCAGAAAGGTCTTCACCGCCGCCGGTCGCGCGTCGAACCCCATCCAGCCACCTGCAGGGTCGCGCAGTGCGCCGAACTTCACGCTCAGAATGGCCTGGTCCCGGCGGCCGCCCTGCAGCGCCTCGCCGATCAGCAGTTCGTTGTGGCCCATGCCGTAAAAATCGCCGGTATCGAGCAGCGTCACCCCGGCATCGAGGGCCGCATGGATGGTGGCGACGCTCTCCGCACGGTCGGACGGGCCGTACATGCCCGACATGCCCATGCAGCCGAGGCCGATGGCGGAGACGCGCGGGCCGGTGACGCCAAGCCGGTAATTGTTCAACGTATCTCCTCCAAATAATTGCCAGATGGCCATGCTGGATACAGCCTACAGGCTGACCCAGCGGCATTGATGCCATTTTCTGCATATGATAACGTGTAAATGTAATTTTGATCGCGGCATATATGCTGGAGTTAAAAGCAACAAATTTCCGCCCGATTAAGGTCGCCGTAGCGCCACCGGTTCCATGGCGCGGCGGGTGGGATGCATATCGCAGCGGGTCGGGCCCGGACCCGTTGGCGGTATTTCGGGAAATGCGCCTGCATGGCGTGGAAATGACGTTGGTGGACCCGAGCGCATTCACTCAGCGCCTGACGCGAGGCTTGCCTTCCCTCTACACCGGTTTTGACCCAATTCGCGGACTCGAACTTCTGGTGAACTTTCGCCGGTTCGACATGGTGCTAACCGTTCTCGAAGCCGGCGCAGTGGTACCATTGATGTTACGCAAACTCGTGAGTTTCAAAGCCAAGATTGCCATGTGGGATTTGGTTCCCACCCAAACTTGGCTGCCGAGGCTGATGATGCAGCGCGCGACATTCCCGCGGGTGGACCATTTTTTTGTGCTAAGCGAGTATCATGCAGCTTATCTTCATGAACATTACAATCGCACCAATGCCACCGTAATTGGCCATTCCGTCGACTCTGGTTTCTATGTCCCGGGTATCTGGAATCCGGATGGACCGCTGGTCGTGATCGGTGACGACTCCGGAAGGGATTTCGAGACGCTGCTGGAAGCGGTCAGTGACCTGGACATCGACGTCATTTTCCGGACCAGCAAGGCACCCCAGCGCCGTCCAGGGCGGGCACGAATAACACACATCAGCAATCGCATAAGCTTCATTGAGCTCCGTGCATTGTATGGTTCGGCAAGTATCTGCGTCGTACCATTGCACCGCACTTTAAATTGCAGCGGTGTCAGTTCAATGCTGGAAGCAATGGCGATGGGTGTGCCGCTGATCGTTTCGGAAAACCCTCCGATCAGCGATTTCTACGTGGCCGATGCGACTGCGGTGGTTGTGCCACCCAACGACCCGGCAAGCCTGCGGGACGCAATTGTTGCATTGCGCGCCGCCCCTGCGAGGGCTTCCGCGCTTGCCGCAGAGGCGCGCTTGATGGTGGAGGCGAAGTTCAGCAACGAAGCATTCGCAGCGCGATTTGCGGCGGCCATAAGCCGGGTGGTCCAGCCGACGCCTCAGTAACTCTCCGCTTTCAGTGCCGGAAATGCCGCATCCCGGTCAACACCATGGCGATCCCGGCGGCGTCGGCGGCGGCGATCACCTCGGCATCGCGCATCGAGCCACCCGGCTGAATCACCGCCGTCGCCCCGGCGGCGATCACGGCTTCCAGCCCGTCGGCGAACGGGAAGAACGCGTCCGACGCCACCACGCTGCCGTGTGTCAGCGGCGCATCCAGCCCTGCGGCGCGCGCCGCCTCGGCGGCTTTCCAGGACGCGATGCGCGCCGAATCCACCCGGCTCATTTGCCCGGCGCCCACCCCCACCGTGGCCCCGCCCTTGGCGAACAGGATGGCGTTGGATTTCACGTGCTTGCAGATGCGGAAGGCAAACAGCAGGTCGGCCAGTTCGGCCTCAGTGGGCACGCGCTGTGTCACCACGCGCAGGCCGGCGGCCGTGATGCGCCCGGCGTCGCGTGACTGCACCAGCATCCCGCCGGACAGGCTGCGGAAGGTCAGGCCGGGTGCTGTGGCATCCGGCAACCCGCCGGTCAGCAACAGCCGCACATTCTTCTTGCGCGCCAGCACGGCCTGCGCCGCGTCCGTGGCATCGGGGGCGACGATGACTTCGGTGAAGATCGCCGAAATCGCCTCGGCGGTGGCTTCATCCAGCGTGCGGTTCAGCGCCACGATGCCGCCGAACGCCGAGACAGGGTCGCAGCGCAGTGCCGCCGCCCACGCCTCGGGCAAGGCCGCCGCCGTGGCGACGCCGCAGGGGTTGGCGTGCTTGACGATGACCACGGCGGGCGTGTCGAACTCGGCCACGCACTCAAAAGCGGCGTCAGTGTCGTTCAGGTTGTTGTAGGACAGTTCCTTGCCCTGCACCTGCCGGGCGGTGGCCACACCGGGGCGGGTGCCGCTGGCGTAGAACGCGGCCTGCTGGTGCGGGTTTTCGCCGTAGCGCAGCGTCTGGCGCAAAGTGCCGCCGATGGTCAGGCGCGGCGGGAAGGTCACCCCGCGCTGAGCCGCGAACCACGCGGCGATGGCTGCGTCATAGGCAGCTGTGCGGGCATAGGCGGCCCCGGCCAGCATTCTCCGCAGCGCCAGCGTGGTGCCGCCATGCGCGGCAAACTCGGCCAGCACCTCGGCGTAATGCGCCGGTTCGGTCAGCACGCTGACGAAATCATGGTTCTTGGCGGCGGCGCGGATCAGTGCCGGGCCGCCGATGTCGATATTCTCCACGCAGTCCTCAAACGCCGCCCCGCGCGCCACGGTGGCTTCGAACGGGTACAGGTTCACCGCCACCAGATCGATCGGCGCGATGCTGTGCGCCTGCATCTGCGCCACATGCTCGGGCAGGTCGCGGCGGCCCAGAATGCCGCCATGGATCTGCGGCACCAGCGTTTTTACCCGTCCGTCGAGGATTTCCGGAAATCCGGTATGGTCCGAGACCTCCACCACCGGCACCCCCGCCTCACGCAGCGCCTTGGCCGATCCGCCGGTGGACAGGATTTCCACGCCGCCGGCCGCCAGCGCGCGGGCAAATTCGACCAGACCGGACTTGTCGGAGACGGAAATCAGCGCGCGGCGGATGGGGGCAATGCCGGTCATGCGGGGGTCCTGCACATCAAAGCGGGGCCAATAACGCTAGGCCCCCAGCAGGTCCAGTGTGCGGGCCACAACGCTGGCCTCGTCATACAGCGCCACCGCCCGCGCCCGTCCGGCTTCCCCCATGCGGGCGCGCAGCGCGGCGTCATCGGTCAGGCGGCGCAGTGCCACGGCCAGCGGCGCGGATTGCTGTGGCGGCACCAGCAGCCCGGTCTCACCCTCCACCACCTGTTCGCGCGGTCCGCGAATGGCGGTGGCCACCACCGGCAGGCCGGTCAGCATGGCTTCGATGATCGACATCGGCAGGCCTTCGAAATGGCTGGGCAGCACGAACATGTCGGCGGCGGCCAGAATGGCAGGCACGTCCTCGCGGTAGCCAAGGCGGCGCAGGCGGGCAGCGAGGCCGCTGGCCGCGAAATACGGCTCCATGTCCTCACCGTGGTCGGAGGCGAGGCGTTCGCCCACCACCCAGAGCTCGGCATCGTTATCACGCATCGCCGCCAGCAGTTCGGGGTAGCCCTTGTGGCGCACGAGGCGGGAGACGGCGGCGGCGACCACGCGATCCCCCGGCACGCCAAGTTCGGCGCGGATTCGGGCGCGGGCTTCGGGGTCGGGGTGGAAGCGGGCGGGGTCGCGGCCATTGCCGATGCCGGTGGCGCGCGGATGCAGGCGCAACCGCCGCGCGTCGGCCGCTTCTTCAAGTGAGACGGTCATGTAGGTATCGGTCAGCCGCCCGGCAATGAACTCCATCACCAGCGACGCCGCGCGGCGCGGCCATTTTCCGGGCTGGTTGAACAGGAAACCATGGCAGGTATAGGCCACGCGCGGCACGCCCGCCGCACGCGCGGCCAAACGCGCAAGGAAGCCGCTGATCGGCATGTGCGCGTGGACCATATCGGGCCGTTCGCGGCGGACTAGCCGGTACAGCGCCCAGAACGCGCGTGCCTGCGCCACCGGCGACAGGCTGCGCGCCAGTGGCAGCGCCTCACACCGGAAACCCTCGGCGCGCGCCACGTCCAGCAACGGGCCATCGGCGGACACACCGATCACCTCGTGCCCGCGCCCGCGCAAGCCGCGCATCAGCGGCAGCAGGAAATGCCGCAGCGAGAAATCGACGTTGGTGACTTCGATGATTTTCACGGCAGACCAGTTGCGTTGCTGCGGTCCTGGCCCGGGCCATAGACCCGGATGACAAGAATATCCCCGGCGGTTCGATGATCCCCGGTATCCGGTGTAACGATGTTAAGCACCCGATGCCGCCGAGTGGGCAATTCCTGAATGCCGTCATGAACACCGGGCGGATAGCAGCACGGATGTTCCTTCAAGCCTCGGATGGCGCGGCGATTTCAGCTGCCTCGCGCTGAAACCGGGCATCGCGCCCGGGTACGCCTTTGACCGGGGCGAACGACGCGTGGGGCAAAGTCGGTTGGCTCATGGCGTCACTCTAGGCGCAACGGCTGCCATCCGTCATCCCACCTTGCTGATCGCCCATTTCACCTGTTGCGGGCCGTCCTGATAGCCGGTCAGCACCACTTGTTCGGCTTTGCGCGGCTGCGGGCCGCCCAGATAGATGCTTTCTTCCAGCGCCAACGGTGCCCCATCGGCGCGCAGCCGCCAGCCGCTGCCGGAGGGCAGGCGCAGCAGCACCGCCTCGCCATCCTGCTGCAGGCTGGCATCGACATCCGGGTGCAGGTGAAAGCGCAACGTGAACGGTTGCGGATCTGCCGCCTCCACCACGTCTTCGCCGCGCACATCGTCACCGCTCTTGCTCAGATACAGGCGGCGGCGGTGGACGGCGCCGAACGGGCGTTCGTAGCCGTCATGGCTGGCTTCCAGCCAGTGCGCGCCGCTGGCGTCCTGATGCTGCACCTCCACCTTCTCCGCCCGCCGCCCCAGCCCATCGGGCTTGAGTTCCGAGGATGAGGTATCGGCGATCGTCAGGGTGGAATGCGCCGCCGTAGCGCGGGTGGCCGTGCGCCATTCCGGGCCGCCCGCCGGCGCCGCGCCGACATTGACGATCATGCGCTCCCGGCCCACCGACAGTTCAAACGACAGCGTGCCGGCATGGGCGTAGCGGTCCAGCTTGGGCGGCGCGGGCGGGCCGCAATCGGCGATCAGCACGGTCTTGCCCGCCTGCAACCGGTGAAACCCGCCCTCGGTCAAGGCCATCGGCGCGCGCCCGGCGCGGCCCGCCTGCGCCAGCACCAACTCGATCAGCGCCGGGCTGTCTTCCTTGCTGCCGTTGAACAGCGCGAGACCGCCATCGCCGTGGCGCAGGCCGCGCAATGCCGGGGCCATGCGTTCGATGGCATTGGCCAGCGAGACCGGCGGCATGGCCTGCGCCGCCTGCAACAGGGCGCGGATTTCGGTCAGATCCTGCAACGCCGCCAGCAACTGCGCCGGGCTGCGCTCACAATGGCAGCCATCGGGCAGCACCTGCCGGGCGATTTCCTGCGGCAGCACGCGCAGCGCGCGGGCCAGAAACCCGGTATTTTCCGGCAGCGCCACCGCCGCCGCGATCAACCCCTTCACGGCGGTCAGCGCGCGGGCGTCGAGTTCCTCGGCGGGCAGCAGGGTGGACAGGGTGCGCGCATCGGCCATCAGGCGGGCCATCAGGCGCTGGCGGAACACATCATCGGCGCTGGCGGCGAAGAAGTCGTAGTTCCCCAGCCACGCCGCGATGCGCGCGCCCATCACGTCAGGGCGCTCGGCCAGCGGGTCGAGCGCACTGTCGGCAATCCATTCCTGCACCAGCGCGCGGCACCGCACCCGCGCCGCGTCCGAGCCGAGTCCGCGCAGGTCGCGCAGCCACACGAAGCTGTGGGCATAGGCGCGCAGCACCGCCGAGCCACCGATGGACGACATCGCCCCCGGCACCAGCCGCCCGGCGCTGCCCGAAATCTCGATTTCCTGCTTCAGCAGATTGGCCCCGCGCTGCGGGTCGCCCGGCCAAGGGTCGCGCACCGGCAGCGCGGGCGCGTCGGGCACACGGGCCATGCGCAGGCTGGGCATCCGGGCCAGCGAGCGGCGTGCGTCCCGCAGCCAGGTTTTCGGCCCGTCCGCCATCAGGCGCTCCCGCCCCGCAGGCCGGTTATGGCAGCCGCATAGTCCGGCGCGGCAAAGATCGCGGTGCCCGCCACCAGCGCATCCGCCCCGGCGTCCCGCACCCGGGCGGCGGTGGCAAGGCTGATGCCGCCATCGACTTCCAGCGGAATATGCCGCCCCGTGGCGTCGATGATACGGCGCAACGCGGCGATTTTCGGCAACTGGCTGTCAAGGAAGCTCTGTCCGCCAAATCCGGGATTGACCCCCATCACCAGCACCACATCGACCAGATCCATCACCCACGCCACCGAATCGATTGGCGTCGCCGGATTGAGCACCACGCCGGCCTTTTTGCCCAGACCGCGAATGGTCTGCAGCGAGCGGTGCAGATGCGGGCCGGATTCCGGATGCACCAGGATATGGTCGGCCCCGGCCTCGGCGAACGCGGCCAGATAGGGCTCGGCGGGTGCGATCATCAGATGCACGTCGAACGGCAGCTTGCAGTGCGGGCGCAGGCTGCGGATCAGCGCCGGGCCGAAAGTGATGTTGGGCACGAAATGCCCGTCCATCACATCCAGATGCAGCCAGTCCGCGCCAGCCGCCGCCACCGCCTGCACTTCCTCGCGCAATCGCGAAAAATCGGCGGCCAGAATGCTCGGGGCGATCACAACGTGCCGGGATGCGGGAACGGTCATGGCCGGTTTCTAGCCACCCGACTCCGCCGCGCACAAGCAATCACCGGGCGGCACGTCACGGCTTGACGAAGCGCGCGGCAAAAAACCCGTCCATGCCGCCGCGCTCGGGCCACATTGACGGCAGGGTGCGCAGCCAGCCTTCCGGCGTGATCGCCTCGGCCAGCCCCGGCACGTCCTCCGGCATCACCGGCAGCGTGCGCAGGCCGAGCCGCGCCTGTGCGGCGGTGGCGCGGTCGCGGCCTTCCTCGTGCTGCAACGAGCACACGGCGTAGACCAGCCATCCGCCCGGCTTCAGCATGGCCGCAGCAGCATCCAGCATCCGGTCTTGCTGGGCAGCGAGTGCGCCGATGTCGCGCGGGCGCTTCAGGTGCAGCACGTCCGGATGCCGCCGCGCGGTGCCGGTGGCGCTGCACGGCGCGTCCAGCAGCACGGCATCGAAGGTCTCGCCGGGTTGCCACAGGGTGGCATCGGCGTTCACCGTCTCGACCGTCAGGCGCAGGCGGGTGAGGTTTTCCTGCAAGCGGGCCAGACGCGCCGGACTGTGCTCGACGGCCGTCACATGCGCGCCGGTTGCGGCCAGTTGCGCGGTCTTGCCGCCGGGGGCGGCACACAGGTCGGCCACCCGCTCACCTTGGCGCACGCCCAGCAGACGGGCGGGCAAGGCGGCGGCGGCGTCCTGCACCCAGAACGCACCTTCGGCGAACCCGGGCAGTTCGGCGACGCGGGTGCCGGCCGGATAGCGCCACGATCCGGTGGGCAGCGCCCCACCGCCGGGCGGAGCCTCGGCACCCGGCATCAGGGACAGATCCAGCGGCGCTTCGGTGCAATGTGCCTCGGCAATGCCGCGCGCCTGCTTGCCCCACGCGCTCCAGAGCCAGCCGGGCGTGTCCAACCGCGGGCCGTCCAGCCCTTCCAGCGCGGCGGCCCCCTGTTCGGACACGCGGCGCAAGACCGCGTTGACCATGCCCGCGAACGGCGCCAGCCCCTGCGAGCGGGCCAGCGCCACAGCGGTGGCCACCCCGGCATGGGCGGGGGTTTCCAGCAGCAGCAGCCCGGCGGCACCGATGCGCAGCACGTGGCGCACCGGGCCGGGCGGGGCCTTGTTCAGGAACGGCTCCAGCGCCGCATCCAGCGTGCCTGCGTGGCGCAGCACGGCGGCGGCCAGACGGTGCCCGGCGGCACGGTCGCGCGCATCGGTGGGCGGCAGCGCATCCAGCGCCTCCTCCAGCGGGCGGTGCCGGTCGAACACGGCGGTGAGCAGGGCGAAGGCGGTCTCGCGGGTGGGATCGGACATGGCGCGAGCAATGCCGCGCCTGCGCCTGGCGCGCCAGTGGGCCGGGCAGCGGGTCCGGTAAACCGAATCGTAAGCCCCGCCCCGCATCCTGACGCCGCGCATCTGCGGGAGTGGCTGGTATGGTGTTGGGATCGGTCGGCCGGGCAATCGGCCGCATGGGGTTGGTGGCACGTTTGATGGTGCTGTCACTGGCCGCAATGGCAGTATCTGTCGCACTGGTGCAGGTCTGGACGCTGAGCGCGGTGGAGGATGCCAGCCGCGAGCAGGCACAGGCACAACTTGATGCGAGCCTCGCATTGCTGCACCAGCGCCTCGCCCCGCTGGGCCACGAATGGATGCAGGACGCGCGCGGCTTGGTGTTGGGCGGTACGCCGCTGGCCGGGCGCAATGACATCGCCGATGACGTGAAATCCGTCACCGGGGCGGTGGCGACGATCTTTCAGGATACCACGCGCATCGCCACCAACGTGCAGAAACCGGACGGCGCGCGGGCGGTGGGCACGCCGCTGGCCGCAGGCCCCGCGTTCGACAGCGTGGTGGGACAGGGCAAGACCTATCGTGGCCAGAACATCATTCTGGGCACGCCGCATCTGACCGTGTACGAGCCGGTGTTCGACGCGGCGGGCAAGCGGGTGGGTATTCTGTTCGTGGGTGTCCGGCTCGCCGCCGTGGACGCGGCGGTGGACAGTGTGTTGCGCCGCGCCGAAATCGGCGGGGCGGTGGCGGCCTTGGCCGTGGCGCTGATCCTCGGCTGGCTGATCCGCCGCGCGCTGCGCCCGCTGGGGCAACTGGCCGGGGTGATGACGCGACTGGCCGGCGGTGCGCTGGACGTGACGGTGCCGCATACCGGGCGGACGGATTCGGTGGGCCAGATGGCGCGCGCGCTGATGACGTTGCGTGATGCCTCGCAGCAGGCCGCCGCAGCCCGCACCGCCGCCGCCGAGGCCGCAGCGCAGGCCGAGCGGGACCGGGAGGCGCTGCGCACCGCCACCACAGAGACGGTGCAGCACGCCACCGATGCGGTGGCGGCCAAGGTTGCGGCCGGTGGCGGCGAACTGGCGCGCATCGCCGATGGCATGGCCGAAGCCGCCCAGCGGTCCGGTGGCAACGCCCGCGCGGCGGCGCAGGCGGCCGATGGCGCGCTCAGCAACGTGCAGGGCGTGGCCGGGGCTGCCGAGGAACTGGCCGCCGCCATCGCCGACATCAGTGAGCGCGTGACCCAGTCCACCCGCGTCGGCGCGGACGCCGTGGCCGCCGGGCGTGGCACGCGAGAGAGTATTGACGCACTCACCGGCCGCGTGGGCCGCATCGGCGCAGTGGCCGGGATGATCGCCGAGATCGCCCAGCGCACCAATCTGCTGGCGCTGAACGCCACCATCGAGGCTGCGCGGGCCGGTGACGCGGGCAAGGGCTTCGCCGTGGTGGCCAGCGAAGTCAAACAACTGGCCGCCCAGACCGCGCGCGCCACCGACGAGATCGCGGGCCAGATCGCCGAGGTGCGCACCGCCACCGAGGAAGCCGCGGCTGCCGTGGCGCGGATTGAAACCACCATCGGCGGCATGGACCAGATTGCCGGGTCCATCGCCGACGCTGTGCGCCAGCAGGATGCGGCGGCGCGCGAAATCGCCCGGCTGATTGCCGCCACCGAAGGCATCGCGCATGAGGTCGCCGGGCGGGTGGCCGAGGTTTCAGCGGAAACCGAACAGACCGGGGCAAAGGCGGCGGCGGTGCGGTCGGGCGCGGACGAACTGGCCAAGCTGGTCGCCGGACTTCAACAAACCGTGGTTGACGCGCTGCGCGAAACGCCGGCCCGGGCAGCGGCCTGAAAAGCCCAGCCAAATAGCCGAACACATGAAGCGGTTGTAAAGTTACGGCCAAAATTCTGGCGTGATTGCGGCGTACGGCAGGGCTGTCGCCGCAATCACCTTGCCCGAACGGAGGCCCCATGCCCTACCACCTGCGCTGGTTCGCCGCCCCGCTGTGCCTGCTCGCCATGGCCGCCACTTTGGGCGGCTGCATCGTGGTACCCGTCCGCCCCGGACCATCCCCCGGATGGTGCTATTGGCACCCCCACGCCTGCCACTGAACCGCCCCAAAAAAATTCGCCGCAGGCTGCATCCGCCCTGCCGCACGGCCGGTATCCCCGATGCCCGCTCCGACAGCGAGGCACCAACCGATCGTGCGGAGGGATTACTTATGCGATACACAGGATTGGCCGCCACACTGGCGGCGGCTGGCGTGCTTTCGATGGCCACAATTTCGGATGTGCAAGCATCTAGCCATCGCGAAGCCCCGCTGGTGGCCGGCACGCCGCGAATCGACGGCACCGACTTCTACATGTTCCGCAGCTATGAGCCGGGGCGCAGCAACTACACCACGCTGATTGCCAACTATCAGCCGTTTCAGGTTCCCGGCGGCGGCCCAAACTACTTCCTGATGGACCCGGAAGCGGTCTATGACATCAATATCGACAACGCCGGAACCGGGCTGCCGCAAATCACCTTCCGGTTTCAGTTCACCAATACCCAGCGCAACCTGAAGCTGAACATCGGCGGCAAGAAGGTGGCCGAGCCGTTGCTGGAAATCGGCCAGATCGGGCGCGGTGGCGACCCAACCGACAATGCCAACGCCAACGTGCTGGAAACCTATACGGTAACCATGATCACGCAAAGCGGCGCCACGCCGCTGATCAATTCTGCCACCGGCTCGCCGGTGTTCTCCAAGCCCATCGACAATATCGGCAACAAGACCCTGCCGAACTATGCCGCCTATGCCTCGGCGATGATCGCCAACATCAACATTCCCGGCTGTGGCGCGGGCCGCGTGTTTGCGGGCCAGCGCAAGGACCCGTTCGTGGTCAATCTGGGCCAGACCTTCGATCTGGTGAACATCGCCAACCCGATCGGCGATGAGTACTCCAACTCAACGCAGGACACGCTGGCCGGGGACAACGTGACCTCCATGATCCTGGAAGTGCCCACCGCCTGCCTGACCAGCGGCACCGACCCGGTGATCGGCGGCTGGACCACCGCGTCCAAGATGATCAAGACCAGCGACGGCTCGACCACGCTACACCAGAAGTCCCGCCTCGGCAGCCCGCTGGTCAATGAAGTGGTGATCGGGCTGAAGGACAAGGACCGCTGGAACAGCAGCGTGCCGTTCAACGACGCGCAGTTTGCCACCTACGTCACCAACCCGACGTTTCCGGCCATTCTGGAACTTCTGTTCGGCGGCGCGGGCGTGAAGGCACCGACCGCGTTCCCCCGGCAGGATCTGGTGAGCGTGTTCCTGACCGGCATCGCCGGCGTGACGGCACCGCAGCATCTGAGCACGCCGTGCGAGGAACTGCGGCTGAACACCAGCATTCCGCCCACCCCGGCCGCCACGCAAAACCGGCTGGGCGTGATCGGCGGCGACAACGCGGGCTATCCCAACGGCCGCCGCCCCGGCGACGACGTGGTGGATATCACGCTGCGCGCGGCGATGGGGCGGCTGTACACGCTGGGCCTGTTCGGCAGCCCTGCGGACGCCCCGTCCGGCGGGCTGGACTTCACCGACGGTGCGTATGTGGACGCGAGCTATTTCGACGGCGCGTTCCCCTACATCCGCACCCCGCTCGCCGGTTCGCCCTGATCCGGCAGTAACGGAGGCCAGCCATGACCACTGACACACATGGCAAGTGCGGCGCGGGGGTTTCCCCGCGCCGCCGGCCCCTGCCCGCCCTGCTGGTACTTGCCGCCACACTGGTGCTGCCCGGGCTGTGCCGTGCCACCCCGTTCGTGCCCGCCAGCGACGCGGTGGTGCTGGAGCAGCGCCCGGACTCCGGCGACAGCGCCGCCCGCGACGCGCGGCGCTTGCACCGGCAACTCGCCGCCAGCCCGGATAATCTGGACCTCGCCCTGCAAGCCGCGGCGCAGGACATGGCCATCGGCCGCCGGCAAGCTGATCCGCGCTATCTTGGCCGCGCCGAGGCGGCGCTGGCGCACTGGCCTGATGGGCCGGACACGCCGCCCCAAGTGCTGCTGTTGCGCGCGGTGCTGCGGCAGAGCCTGCATGATTTTGCCGGGGCGCGCGCCGCACTCGCCCGCCTGCTGGCCGCCGCCCCGCGCACGCCGCAGGCCTATCTGACGCGGGCCAGTATCGAGACCGTGCAGGCCGCCTATCCGGCGGCGCTGGAGGATTGCGGCAAGCTGGCGCTGCTGGACACTGGCGCAGCATCGATGATCTGCACCGCTTCCGTCAGCAGCCTGACCGGACATGCGCGGCTGGCGCAGGCGGCGCTGGGCGTGGCCTTGCGCAACGCGGCGGAGGATGCCGTGCCGGTGCGGCTGTGGGCTGAAACGCTGGCCGCCGAAATCGCCGTACGGCTGGACGATGCGGCTTCGGCCGAAGCGCACTTCGCCGCCGCCCTGCGCCTCGACCCGCAGGACAGCTACCTGCTCGGCGCCTACGCCGATTTCCTGCTCGATCAGCATCGTGCCGCCGAGGCTGCCGCCCTGCTACGCGGCTTCACCTGCAACGATCCGCTGCTGCTGCGGCTGGCGCTGGCCGAACAGGTGCTGGGGCTGGCGGAATTTGACACGCACGCCGCCGACTTGCAGGCCCGCTTCGACACGGCCCGCCTGCGCGGCGAGACGGTGCACCGGCGTGAGGAGGCCCGCTTCACGCTCGCCCTGCTGCACCGCCCTGCCGAGGCGCTGGCACTGGCGCAGGCCAACTGGCTAGTGCAGCGCGAACCCGCCGACGCCCGCATCCTGATCGAAGCCGCCATCGCCGCCGGGGCACCGGAGCAGGCCGAGGCCGCGCTGGGCTGGATGCGGACCAATCATGTCGAGGACGCCGCCCTGACCCGCCTGCTCGCCCCCGCCCGTCACGCCGCCAACTGAGGAGGCCGCCATGATGCGCCACCTGCTGACGCTGTGCCTGCTGCTGTTGCTGGCCAACCCCGCCTGGATCCACCCTGCTTGGGGGCACAGCGCAAGCACGGCCTATCTGGACATCACGGCAGACGGGCCAAAGCTGGATGTGCAGTGGTCCATCGCCTTGCGCGATCTGGATGACGTGGTGGGGCTGGATGATACGGGCAGCGGCGCACTCACCTGGGGCGCCGTGCAGGCGCATCAGGCGGACATCGAAGCCTACGCACTGGCCCGGCTGCGGCTGGAGGCCGATGGCGCGGCCTGCCCGCCCGGCAAGGTGGCCCTGCTGGCCGACCGGCTGAACGATGGCGGCTACGCCGTACTGCGCTTCACAGCGGCGTGCCCGGCCGCGCCGCGCCAGATTGGCGTGCGTTACGGGCTGCTGTTCGACCGCGATCCACTGCATCGCGGCCTGCTGCGGGTGAGCGTGGATGGTGCGGTGCAGGCACTCGCACTCTCCCCCGCCCGCCCCGCCGCCACGTTCGACGGGCAGGCGGGGCTGGCCGGTTCGTTCGGGCGGTTCTTTCTGACCGGGGCGGCGCATCTGCTGACCGGGCCGGACCATCTGCTGTTCGCCGCCATGCTGCTGCTGCCTGCGCTGCTGTGGCGCGGCGGGCCGGGTGGCGGTGCTGGCGGGTGGGCAGCGTTCCGGTCGGCGGCCGTCGTGTTCAGCGCCTTCACCGCCGCGCACGCCCTGACGTTGGGCAGCGCCGTGCTGGGCGTGCTGAGTCTTCCGCCCGCGATGGTGGACGGTGCCATCGCGCTGACCATTTTGTTGACGGCGCTGGACAATATCCGCCCGTTTCTGCCCGGCCCGCGCTGGGCGCTGGCGTTCGGGTTCGGGCTGATCCACGGCTTCGGCTACGCCGCCACGCTGGGGCCGCTGCATCTGCCGCCCGGAGCCCTGGCCGTGGCGCTGCTGGCGTTCAATCTGGGGCTGGAAGCCGCCCAACTGGCGCTGGCCGCGCTGCTGCTGCCCGTAGGCTGGCTGATGGGCCACGCCGGGCTGGCCCGCCGCGCGCTGCTGCCCGGCGCGTCCGGCGCGGCGGCGCTGCTGGCGCTGGGGTGGCTGGCCGACCGCGCGGGCGGCTGGCAGTTCATGCCGTTCTGATCGGGCGCTGCCCACACAATGTTAACCTCACCCCGTTAGCCAGACTCCAACGCAGGCGCCACGGCGCCGCATGCAATGGGGTAGGGGTAACAATGGCAGAGTTCGGCAGAGTGTCCTTGCGCGCCGGCCCGCGACTGGGTCTGGCGGCGCTGTTGTTCCTGTTTCCGGTCGGCTACCTGATCTGGCTGCTGACCGCACAGGAAAACGCCGATATCCGCTTCGCCAGCCGCGAACTGGACGGGGTGCGGCTGCTGCGCGGGCTGCTGGTGGTGCAGGCGGACATGAACATGGCGGTGCTGGACGGCACGCCACTTCCAGCTCCCAAGCTGCACACTCTGCACACGCAACTGGCCGGGGAAGCAGCGCGGCTGGACGTTGCCACCGGCTTCGACAAAGCCGCCCGCGCGCTGGCCGGGCCGGACCGGGCGGCCGCGCAGGCGGAACTGCGCGCCCTGATCGGGCTGGTGGGCGACCACTCCAACCTCATTCTCGATAACGTGCTGGACAGTTATTACCTGACCGACGCGGCGCTGAACCGCCTTCCTGACTTGCTGGATCGCACGGCGGACATGGGCGGCGGGGCCGCCGGGACCGGGCTGCCGGAAAAGATCGGCGGGTTCCGCAGCGTGCTGGACTCGCTCGGCGCGTCACTGGGCTCGGCCCTGCATTACAACGCCGATGGCCGCCTGACCGTGGCGTTGCAGGATCCGGCGGCGGCGTTGCGCCAGCGGGCCGAAGCGCTGATGGCCGCCCTGCAAACCCCGGGCGGCAAGGCGGATGCGCGGCCCATGCTGACCGCCACGGCGCAATTCGCAGCACTGGCGGCGAGCGAACTGGAACATTTGCTGGCCGCGCGGGTGGAGGGGCTGGAAACCGCCAAGCTGCGCAATTTCGTGGTCAGCTTTGCGCTGTTCCTGCTGGCCGCCGCCGCCGTGCTGCTGGTGGCGCGGCGTGCGGTGATCCGTCCGCTGACCGGCCTGACCCGGACCACGGCGGAACTGGCCAGCGGCAATCTGGATACGCCGGTGCCGGTGGGCCAGGGTGCTGCTGAACTGGCCGATCTGGCCCGTGCGCTGGCGGTGTTTCGCACCGCCCTGCTGGAAAACCGGGCGCGGCAGGAGGCCGAGGCGCGCGCCGCCGAGGGCTTCCGCACGCGGCAGGAAGCCTCCGACCGGCTGACGCGGGCGTTTCACGCTGCCATCAGCGGTCAGTTGCAACGCGTGGCTGCCGAGGCGCTGGCGTTGCGCGGCGTGGCCAGTGAACTGGCCGGGCGGGCCGAGCGCACGACGGCGCAATCGGGCGTGGTGGAATCCAGTGCGGCCGTCGCCACCCAGAACGCGGGCACCGTGGCGGCGGCGACCGAGCAGTTGTCCGCCTCCAGCCGCGAAATCGCCGCCCAGGTGGAAACCGCCGCCCGCGCCACACAAGGCGTGGTGGAGCAGGCGGAGATGGCGCGCGCCCTGGTGAACGACCTGACCAGCGTGATGGCGGGCACCTCACAGGTGGTGGATTTCATCGGCGGCATTGCCCGGCAGACCAATCTGCTGGCGCTGAACGCCACCATCGAGGCCGCCCGTGCCGGTGAGGCCGGGAAGGGCTTCGCCGTGGTGGCGCAGGAGGTGAAAACGCTGGCCACCCAGACTGCCAACGCCACCAGCGACATTGCCGGGCGGCTGGGCGCGGTGGGCAAATCCGCCGCCGACGCGGCGCGGATCATTCGCGGCATGGCCGATCTGGTGCGCAACGTGGAATCCAGCAGCAGCGCCATCGCCGCCGCCGTGTCTGAACAGCACGCCGCCACCGGGGAGATCAGCCGCAGCGTGCATGAATCGGCGCGCTGCACCGGCGCGGTGTCGGACGGCATCGCCACCGTGCGCGCCGAAGCCACCGCCACCGGCGAGTCGGCGCAATCCCTGCTGCAATCGGCCAGCGGCATGTCGGCACAGGCGCAAAAGCTGCGTGAGGAAATCGAGGGGTTCCTGCGCGACATGGCCGACGCCAATGAGCGCCGGGCGCATCAGCGCTTCGAGATCGACCGCGCCGTCACGCTGACCGTGCCGGGCGGCGCGCCGCAAGCGGGGCGGGTGCGCAATATCTCCGCCGGGGGGGCGGCCATTGCCAGCGACGCCGGGTTGCCGGTGGGGCAGGAAACCACCGTGGCCGGGCTGTCTGCCCAGCCCTTGCCGGGCCGGGTGGTGAATGCGCGCGACGGCGTGCTGCACGTGCAGTTTCCCGCCGGCGCAGCCACGGCGGCAGCATTGGGCGGGCTGATCGGGCCGCAGGCGGCTGCGCGCAAGGCCGCCTGAGCCGGCTATGGCACCGCGTTCGGGTCCGCCCAATCGGTATTCGGCAGCAGCGGATACCAGCCGGGGCGGCCCGGATCGCGGTCATACGGGTAGCCGCCCACCTCGCGGTACAATTCGGCGTATTCGGCCAGCTTGGCGCGGTCCAGCGCCACGCCCAATCCGGGGCCTTTCGGCACCGCGATGGCGCCGTTCTCGTAGCGCAGCTTGCCGCCCACGATCACATCGTCCAGCAGATGGTGATAATGCGCGTCTGCCGCGTGCGCCAGATTGGGCACCACCGCGCCCAGATGCAGCATGCTGGCCAGCTGGATGCCCAGTTCGCCGGATGAATGCACCGCGATGCCAAGCTGGAACGTCTCGCACACCCCCGCCGCCTTGATGCAGGGGCGGATGCCGCCCCAGAACGTGGTGTCCAGCAGGATCACATCCACCGCCGGGTCGAGGATGTTGGCGGCGAGTTGTTCGAAATTCACCACCACCGTGTTGGTGGCCAGCGGAATCCGCACGTCGCGGCGCAGGCGGCGCATGCCGTTCAGGCCCCAGGTGGGGTCTTCGTAATAGTCGTTGTTGAGGTCTTCGATGGCACGGCCGAAACTTATGGCCTCCTCCACGCTCAGCGCTGCGTTCGGGTCGTAGCGCAGCTTGTCATCGGGGAACGCTGCCCCCAGCGCCCGCATGCAGGCCAGTTCATGCGCGGGCGGGAATACGCCGCCTTTCAGCTTGTGGACGGTGAAGCCGTATTGCTGTTTCAGCGCGCTTGCATGGGCCACCAGTTGTTCGGCGCTGCGGACCTCATGGCGGCCCTGTGCATCCGGGTAGCGGAAGAACAGATAGCTGGCGAAGGGCACGGTTTCACGTACCTTGCCGCCCAGCAGGTCATGCACCGGCACGCCCAGCGTGTGGCCGCAAATGTCCAGACAGGCGAACTCGATGGCCGCGTGCATCTGGGTGCGGTTGTTGTACAGGCTGGCCGTGGGGTTGCAGATCTTGAAGCGCAGGGCTTCGAGTTCGAACGGATCATGCCCGATCAGGTAGCTGCGCAGCCCGCGAAAGGCCGCCTCGGCACTCTCGCCGCCGCCGCCCATCTCACCCAGCCCGATCAGGCCGGTATCGGTTTCCACCTCGACGATGGTACGCACAAAGCGGCCCCAATGCGCGCCGTTGGCGTGGCGCAGCGGCGCTTCCAGCGGCACCGTGACGGTTGTCGCGCGCAGATCGGTGATTTTCGGCCGCCGCATGGTTTCCCCCCGTGTTAGCCGGACGCTAGTTGCCGGAACGCCGGCAAGCTAGCCTGTGCGGCAACAGGGCAGGAAGGACGGCACGATGGGCGAATTCGCGGGCAAGGCCGCAATGATCACCGGCACATCGGGCATCGCCCGCGCCACCGCCGCGCATCTGGCGCGGGCGGGCGCGCAGGTGCTGGCCTGCGGCATCGACAAGGCGGCCAACGCCGCTTTGCAGGCCGAACTGCCGGGCATCGTGGTGCGCGAGTCCGACATCTCCGACCCCGCCGCCGTGCAGGCGGCCGTGGCGGCGGCAGTGGGCGCCTTCGGGGGGCTCGACATCATCGTCAATTCGGCGGCCATCCACCCCTATGGCACGGTGGAAAGCACCGACCCGGCCACATGGGCGCGCACCATGGCGGTGAATATCGGCGGAATTTACCTGACCGCGCATTTCGGCGTGCCGGAACTGCGCAGGCGCGGCGGCGGGACGATTGTGAATGTGGCGTCCGTGCAGGGCCATGCCTGCCAGCAAGGCGTGGCCGCCTATGTGGCGACCAAGGGGGCCATCCATGCGCTCACGCGGGCGATGGCGCTCGACCATGCTTCGGACGGCATCCGGGTGAACTCGGTCAGCCCCGGTTCGGTGCGCACGCCCATTCTGGAAATGGCGGCGCGCAAATTCGACGGGGAGGATGCGGATATCGAGGCGGTGTTCCGCCGTTTCGGCGCGGCCCACCCGATTGGCCGCATCGCCGAACCCGAGGAAGTGGCGGAAATGATCGCCTTCCTCGCCGGGCCGCGCGGCAGTTTCTGCTCCGGCGGCGACTATCTGGTCGATGGCGGGCTGATTGCCCGGCTGGGCGTGAGTTAAAGGCGCCCCAGCGCGGCCAGACGCCGCTTCTCGACAGCTTCCTCGGTCACTTCTTCCGAGATGGCCGCGAGGGTCGATTCCATCGCCAGCGAAGAGCCGCCCACCGCCGCCGCAGCGGCGGCGCGGGCGGCTTCACGCATTTGTTGGTACTGGGTCATGGCAGGGCCGGTCAGCGTGGTTTTGGCTTTCGTGTCCATGATGACCTGCCCTGCAATGTGTCAGCTCAAGCTTCGCTCGCCTCGACGTGCTCGGCAACCGAGGCTTCCGTCATGATCAGCAAACCGGCCACCGAGGCGGCGTTTTGCAGGGCGATGCGCACCACCTTGGACGGGTCGATGATACCCGCCGCGATCATGTCCTTGAACTCGCCGGTCTGCGCGTCGAAGCCGTAGTTGTAGTCGTTGTGTTCCAGCACCTTGCCGGAAATCACCGCGCCGTCTTCGCCCGCGTTGGCGGCAATCTGGCGCATCGGGGCCATGGCTGCCTTGCGGACGATCTCGATGCCGAATTTCTGATCCTCGTTGTCGGCCGCCATGCCGATCAGGATCTGCGAAGCGCGCGCCAGCGCCACGCCGCCGCCCGGCACGATGCCTTCTTCCACCGCCGCGCGGGTCGCATGCAGCGCGTCATCGACGCGGTCCTTGCGCTCCTTCACTTCGGTCTCGCTGGCGCCACCGACCTTGATCACGGCAACACCACCGGCCAGCTTGGCCAGACGCTCCTGCAGTTTCTCGCGGTCGTATTCCGAGGTGGTCTCTTCAGCCTGTGCGCGGATCTGTGCGCAACGGCCCTTGATGTCCGCCTCAATCCCGGCACCGGCCACAATGGTGGTGGTGTCTTTCTCGATCAGCACGCGGCTGGCACGGCCCAGCATGGCCAGCGTCACGTTCTCGAGCTTGATGCCGAGATCTTCGCTGATCACCTGACCGCCGGTCAGCACCGCGATGTCTTCCAGCATCGCCTTGCGGCGATCGCCGAAGCCCGGCGCCTTCACGGCGGCAACCTTCAGGCCGCCACGCAGCTTGTTGACCACCAAGGTCGCCAACGCCTCGCCTTCGATATCCTCGGCGATGATCAGCAGCGGAGAGCCGGACTGCACCACGGCTTCCAGCAGCGGCAGCATCGCCTGCAGGCCGGAGAGTTTCTTCTCCGACAGCAGGATGTACGGGTCGTTCAGCTCGACATTCATCTTCTCGGCATTGGTGATGAAATACGGGCTGAGATAGCCGCGGTCGAACTGCATGCCCTCGACCACGTCAAGCTCGGTCACCATCGCCTTGGCTTCCTCGACGGTGATGACACCCTCGTTGCCGACCTTCTGCATGGCCTGGGCGATCATAGCGCCGATTTCGGCTTCGCCATTGGCGCTGACCGTGCCGACCTGCGCGGTTTCCGCCTCGGTGGTGATCTTGCGGCTGCGCGCCTTCAGTTCGGCGACCAGTGCAATCACGGCCTTGTCGATGCCGCGCTTGAGTTCCATCGGGGCGAGGCCGGCGGCCACGGCCTTGCCGCCTTCGCGCACAAGGCTCTGTGCCAGCACGATGGCGGTGGTGGTGCCATCACCGGCCAGATCGTTGGTCTTGCTGGCCACTTCGCGCAGCAGTTGCGCGCCCATGTTCTCGGACTTGCCGGAGAGTTCGATCTCCTTGGCCACCGTCACGCCGTCCTTGGTCAGGCGGGGCGCGCCGTAACTTTTGTTGATCAGCACGTTGCGGCCCTTGGGGCCGAGCGTGACCTTCACCGTATCGGCCAGCATGTCCACACCGGTGATCAGGCGGGCGCGTGCGTCGGCGCCGAATTTGACGTCTTTGGCTGCCATTGTCTGGGTCTTTCTTGAATTGCGAGGATCAGGCGGACACGATCACGCCGAGCAGATCGCTCTCTTTCATGATCATCAGGTCTTCGCCGTCGATCTTCACCTCGGTGCCGGACCACTTGCCGAACAGCACGCGGTCACCCGGATTGACGGACAGGGCGACAACAACGCCCTGCTCGTTGCGGGCACCGGGGCCGGTGGCAAGAATTTCGCCTTCCATCGGCTTTTCCTTGACGGTGTCAGGAATGATGATGCCGCCCTTGGATTTCTCCTCGGCGGTGATGCGGCGGACAACAACGCGGTCGTGCAAAGGCCGGAATTTCATGCTGCAAACTTTCAGGAATCGACGTTTGGGTTATTTCGGGTTTTTCAACGCGATGGATTTGGTGGTCTGCGCGCTGCGCGCCTCGGCGGCGGCCACGGTAGCGGCGGGTTTCTTGTTGCCACCCTTGGGTTTCTTGGCCTCGCGGTTGCTCCGCATCTGTCCTTTGGCCATGACACTTCCTGTTCCTGTTGGCCGCGGCCAACAGTGCCGGGGCGCGTTTGCTGGGATCGCGCCCAGCCGGTCCGGCACGGCAATGCGCGAACGCACGCGCGCGGGCGCGGGCCGTTCGCAAGACATGGCGTGTTGCCGGGAACATCTGGCCGTGCGTTTGGCCAAATGGCCCGCCGCGCCAGATCACACAGCAGCAAATGGCAGGGCGGCCACGCAGATGCAAGCCGCACGGACTGCTAAATTACGCCGCGCGCAGATCGGCAAAGCGCACCAGCCGTGCCTTGTCCTCATCCCACAGCGCATAGCCGGGCGCGCGCCATGCCTGCCAGAACGACATCGGCGGCGCGGCCGGGGCCATACCGGCGCAGGCGCGGTGGCAGGCTTCCAGCCGGTAGTTCGGCACCCGCGGCAGCAGATGATGCATGTGGTGAAAGCCGATATTGCCGCTGAACCATTGCAGCACGCGCGGCAGGTGCAGATACGAACTGCCCAGCAATGCCGCCCCGGCGGGCGTCCAGTCCGCCTGACGGGCCCACAAAGCATGTTCGAAGCGATGCTGCACCGAGAACAGGCTGACGCCCAGAATCGCTGCCATGGCCATCGTCGGCAGTTGCACCAGCGCCACCGGCCCTGCGCCCAGCAGCAGCACCAGCACGGTGAACAAGCCTGCCAGCCCCAGATCGGTCAGCAGCACGCTCCAGATTTCCTTGCGCCAGGCGCGCGGCGTGTCAAACGGGATGCGGAACAGCAGCATGAACACCACCGGCGGCAGCAGCACTTGCGCCACCAGCGGATGCACCAGCACCCGGTAGCCGGCGCGGCGCAGCGGCGGCAGCGCGCGGTATTCCGCCACGGTCAGGATGGTGGAGTAGATGTCGGCGCCGCGATCGCGCAGATCCAGATTGTTCCATTCCGCGTGATGCACCGAGTGGTGACGGCGCCAGTGGGCATAGGGCGTCATGGTGAACAGGCTGCAAAACCGCCCCACCCACATGTTGGCGGTGCGGTTGCGGAAGAACGCACCGTGGCCGCAATCGTGCTGGATGATGAAAATCCGCACGATCAGCCCGGCGGCGGGCAGGCTCAGCGCCAGCGTCAGCCACACCGAGACGCCGCGCAACAGATACATCGCTGCCACCACGGCAAAGAACGGCAGGAACGTGGAGGCAATCTGGCCGAGGCTGCGGCCCAGCACCGGGGCCTGATGCGGCGCCAGGGCCGCCTGCAATGCGCGCTTGTCGAAATCGGCGCCGGGGGGCGTCGTGCGTGGGCTGGTTTTCATTGAAATCTCCGGTCGGGCTGGCTCCGGAGGCGCACAAAACGTGCCCGGCGAAGGATTGGACGGCTCACAATCCAGATTTACCCCGCGTCTGCCGGGATATGGGGCTTCACATCCCCGGCGGCAAGCCGGGAATCGTCAGGCCGCTTGTTGCCCATCCGCCGGGGTGGCGGCAAGCTTGCGCCGATGACCGGGGGAGAGACGGGCGATGAGCGCAACGGAACCGCAGGCGCAGGCCGACGCATGGCTGCAAAAACTGGCCGCCGCCACCGAGGCGGGCGATGCAGCGGCTGCCGCGGCGCTGTTCGCCGCCGACAGCTACTGGCGCGACCTTGTGGCGTTCAGTTGGAACATCAAGACGTTCGAGGGGCGGGACGCCATCGCCACCATGCTGGCCGCCACCCTGCCCGCCGCACGCCCGTCACAGTGGCGCATCGACGGTCCGGCCAGCGTTGCCGATGGCGTGACCCAGGTATGGTTCACCTTCGAGACCGCCGCCGGGCACGGGCGCGGCCTGTTGCGGCTGAAGGACGGGCTGTGCTGGACCCTGCTGACCACGCTGCAAGGGCTGACCGGCCATGAGGAGAAGCGCGGCCGCACCCGCCCGCAGGGCATTGTGCATGGCGGTATCCAGCACGGCCCGAACTGGCAGGAGCGCCGCACCGCCGAGGAGGCGGCGCTTGGCAGCACGGTGCAGCCCTATGTGGTGGTCATCGGCGGCGGGCAGGGCGGCATCGCGCTGGGCGCGCGGCTGAAGCGGCTGGGCGTGCCCGCCATCGTGATCGAAAAGAACCCCCGCCCCGGCGATTCCTGGCGCAACCGCTACCGCTCGCTCGTGCTGCACGACCCGGTCTGGTACGACCACCTGCCCTATTTGCCGTTCCCCGAGCACTGGCCGGTGTTCGCGCCGAAGGACCAGATCGGCGACTGGCTGGAAGCCTATGTGAAGATCATGGAGATCAACTACTGGGGCTCGTCCGAGGTCACTGCCGCCCGGTTCGACGATGCTGCGGGGGAATGGACGGTGCAGGTCACCCGGGCAGGCACGCCCTGCACGTTGCGGCCGAAGCATCTGGTGTTCGCCACCGGCGCCTACGGCCCGCCGAATGAGGTGACACCGCCGGGCGCCGAGACCTTCCGGGGTGAGCAATACCATTCCAGCCGTTACCAATCCGGCGCGCCCTATGCGGGCAAAAACTGCGTGGTGGTGGGCTCCAACAGTTCGGCGCACGACATCTGCGCCGATCTGTGGGAGCACGATGCCAAGGTGACGATGCTGCAACGCTCGCCGACGCTGGTGGTGAAATCCGAGACGCTGATGCAATTCGGCTTCAAGGATTTGTACTCCGAGGACGCATTGGCGCAGGGCATCACCACCGATGTGGCGGACCTGCTGTTCGCCTCGATGCCGTTCCGGCTGATGCCGGACGGGCAGCGCAAGATGTACGAGGCCATCGCTGCCCACGACGCGCCGTTCTACGACGCGCTGCGCCGCGCCGGGTTCCTGCTGGACTGGGGCGAGGATGGCTCGGGCCTGATGATGAAGGCGCTGCGGACCGGCAGCGGCTACTACATCGACGTGGGGGCGTCGGACCTGATCATTCGCGGTGAGGTGGCTGTGCGCGCCCCGGTGTCCATCGACCGCCTGACGCCGGAGGGGCTGATCCTGAGCGACGGCAGCCAGATTGCGGCGGATCTGATCGTCTACGCCACCGGCTACCGCTCGATGCACGAGAACGCGGCCAAGATCATCTCCCGGCAGGTGGCCGATTCCGTGGGGCCGTGCTGGGGCATCGGGTCGGGCGTGTATCGCGATCCGGGGCCGTGGCAGGGCGAATTGCGGAATTTGTGGAAGCCCACCGCGCAGCCGAATCTGTGGTTCCAAGGCGGCAACCTGCACCTGTCGCGGCATTATTCGCAGTTCCTGGCACTGCAATTGAAGGCGCGGCTGGAGGGCATTCCCACCCCGGTCCATGCCGCCCCCGCGCCGCTCACACCTGCATAGGCGTACCCTGCCCTTGACTTTCCGGGCGCGGCATTCTTTTTAGCGCGCCTCGGACCCGACGCTCCGTTGAAGAACGGACGGCGCGCCGGTAGGGGTGTAGCTCAATTGGCTAGAGCGCCGGTCTCCAAAACCGGAGGTTGGGGGTTCGAGACCCTCCACCCCTGCCATGCCGGCCCGGCCCGCGACCCGGCTGGCGGTTCCCAGGATAGCGAAAGGTTTGGACGGAGTATGAGCGGCGTGGCGTTGAATCCGGCGAAATTCATTCGCGAAGTGCGAAGCGAGGTGGCCAAGGTCACCTGGCCGTCGCGCAAGGAGACGCTTGTGACCACCGGTATGGTGTTCGCCATGGCCGCGCTGGCGACCGTGTTCTTCTTCGTCGCCGATCAGCTGATCGGTATTGGCGTTCGCGCCCTGTTCAGCGCCGGGGGCTGACGGAGAATCAAATGGCCAAGCGCTGGTACGTCGTACACGTCTATTCCGGTTTCGAGAAAAAGATCGCGCAGCAGATCAAGGAGCAGGCCGCCCAGAAGGGGCTTGCCGACCAGTTCGACGAGGTGCTGGTGCCCGCCGAAGAGGTGGTGGAACTGCGCCGTGGCCAGAAGGTCAACGCCGAGCGCAAATTCTTCCCCGGCTACGTGCTGGTGAAGATGGAACTGTCGGACGACGCCTGGCACCTGGTGAAAGATACCCCCAAGGTCACCGGCTTCCTCGGCACCAAGCTGCGCCCGTCCCCGATCACCGAGGCCGAGGCCGACCGCATCCTCAAGCAGAGCCAGGAAGGCGTGGAGCGTCCGCGCCCCGCGATCATCTTCGAAATCGGCGAACAGGTGCGCGTGGCGGATGGCCCGTTCACCAGCTTCAACGGCACCATCGAGGACGTGGACGAGGAACGCGGCCGCGTGAAGGTCAGCGTATCCATCTTCGGCCGTTCCACCCCGGTGGAACTGGAATACAGCCAGGTCGAGAAGGTCTGACGCAGGGCGGGGCCGTTCGCGGCCCCGTGTGGCGGCCCATTGTTGCGGCCGTTCGGGCCGCGCCGAGGCGCCTGTCAGTCGTCCTGGCCGGAGATGGCCGTCATCTTGTGGCCCTGATAGCGGTCCATTACCTCGTCCGCCGGGCCGTCCTCACGGATACGCCCCTGATCCATCCAGATCACCCGCGTGCACCAGTCCCGCACCACGCTGGCGGCGTGTGACGACAGCACCAGAATATCGGCACCGCGCACCATATCCTCCAGACGCCCGCGCGCCTTCTCCATGAACACCGCATCGCCGGCCAGAAACCACTCGTCCATCAGCAGCACCTGCGGGCGCAGCGAGGTGGCCAGCGCGAAGCCCAGCCGGATCACCATGCCGGAGCTGTAAATCCGCACCGGCAGGTCGAGGAAGTGGCCAAGCTCGGCGAATTCGGCGACATCGTCTTCCATGCGGCGGATCGCGGGCTGACTCATGGCGTTGAACAGCCCGCGCAGCTTGATGTTCTCCCGCCCGGTCATGTCCATGTTCATGCCAAGGCGCGGGTCCAGCAGCGCGCTGACATTGCCCGCCACCCGCATATGGCCCACCACCGGCTCGTAGATGCCCGCCAGCATGCGCAGCAGGGTGGTCTTGCCCGCGCCATTGGTGCCCACCAGCCCCAGCCGGTCGCCCCGGCCCAGCCGGAAGCTCACGTCACGCAGGGCACGCACCACCAGACGGTGTTTGGAATCGCTGCTCATCCGCCCGGACAGACCGGAAAACACCGTGCGCTTCAGGCTGCGCGCGTTGCCGTGGTACAGCGGGAAGTCCAGGCTGACGCCTTCGACGACGATTTCGGTGGGCATCAGCTAAATCCAGAACGATACGCGCCCGCGGGCACGCACGAAAAACACCCAGGTCAGCGCGCACAGCAGCGCCGAGTAGCCGATGGCAGACACATACACCATCAGCGTGGGCACCTGCCCCAGCAGCGGCGCGCGCACCACGTCCAGCACCGAAAACAACGGGTTCATCGGCAGCAGCCAGGCGCGGTCCGGGCCGACCAGTTCGGGCTTCCAGATCACCGGGGTGACGAAAAACGCCATTTGCAGCAGGCTGTTGACGATGGGCGGAATGTCGCGGAAGCGTGCGCACAGCGCGCCCAGCAGGAACGACAGCGCCAGCGCGTCCAGCAGCCATAGCAGCATGGCCGGCAGCGACAGCAGCGCGTTCCAGCCCGGCCACGTGTCCAGCACCGCGAACACGCCCACGATCACCACCAGATTATGCCCCAGCACCAGCAGGTTGCGCAGCACAATGCGCACCGCATACACGGTGTACGGCATCCGCTCGGAGCGGATCATGGTTTCCTGCTGCACGAAGGAATTGCAGCCTTCGTTCACCACCGCGCCCACGAAGCCCCACAGCACAAGCGACAGGGTCAGGAACGGCAGGTATTCGTGCAGGTTCATGCGGAACAGCGTGGCGTAGATGCCGCCCATCGCCGCCACCATCACCGCAGTGGACAGCGTCAGCCAGAACGGGCCGAGCACCGAGCCGCGGTATTTCAGCTTGATGTCGAGCCAGCCGAGCATCCAGCACAGCCGCCACAGCCGTGCCGCCTCCATCACGTCGCGATAGGCCCAGCGGCTGCGGGCGGCCCATGTGACGTCGGGGGTGAAATCGAGTACGGCGGCCGGGCGGGCCGCGTTGTCGGATGAGGCGCTCATTTACCGCAGCGCACTACAGGATCGCCCCGCCCCCCGCAACCTTCGCGCCCGCCTGCCCGGCTCATCCGTCCAGCCGCACCAGACGGGAATGGCCGGTTCCGGCAAGGCGAACGCGGTCGTGCAGCCGCAACTGGCCCGGATTGGCCTGCACCACCGACAGCGTGCGGCCGGTGGGGTCGCGCAGGATGAACTCGCTGGTGCCCGGTGTGGCGGCGGCAGGCTGGGTTCCCAGCGCAGTCAACACCTTGCCGCCCGGCGCGGGCGGCAAGGGGCGGATGGCCACGATCACGCCAGTCACGTCCTGCGCGCTCACCACCGCAGGCGGCGGTGCCGGAGGCTGGCCTGCGCACCCTGCCAGCCCGGCCAGCACCGCCAATCCGGCCCCAAAACGCCACACTCGCATACGACCCCCGCCTTCGCTGCGGCGCAGACTACAGGCACCAAACGCCATGCAACACCCCCTGCCCGCACCGCAGCTTGACCTTGCAGGATTCCTGCAACTCATTTAATGGGTTACACGTTGTTGCTGCGGGCCACTTTCAAACACACCGGGCAAGGTCATCTTCCCGGCCCACGGAATCGGCTGCGCCAGAGCGGGAGCGTTGCGTGCATGTGCAAGCCTGGGGCTATCCGGCGGTTCAGGCGCCCGGGCGAAACGCTTGTGGCGCTTGCCATGCTGGCGGCCCTGGCCGGGTGCGGGCATCAGCAGGCACCGATGTCAGCCGACAAGGAAGCCGCACAATATCTGGCCCGCGCCAAGCACGACTACCGCCCGCCCGGCCCGCCCGGCGACCCGTGGGGCCCTTATATCGTTGAAGCCGCTGCCAAATACGACGTGCCGGAAACCTGGGTGCGCGGCGTGATCCGCCAGGAATCCGGCGGGCGGCTGTATGAGAACGGCAAATTGATCACCTCCAGCGCCGGGGCGATGGGGCTGATGCAGGTGATGCCGGGCACCTTTGACGAATTGCGGGCCCGCTACAATCTGGGTGACGACCCGTTCGACCCGCATGACAACATCATGGCGGGCACCGCCTATATCCGCGAACTGTATGATCTGTATGGCTCGCCGGGCTTTCTGGCCGCCTACAACGCCGGGCCGAAGCGGCTGGACGACTACCTGAGCCACAACCGCCCGCTGCCGGATGAAACCCGGCATTACGTGGCGCGGATCGGGCCGAACATCGCGGGTGCCTATCCGCAACGCCTGTCGCCCGCATCGCAATACGCCATGAACCAGTTGCCAGTGAACATTCCGCCCGGCCCGCGCTATCCCAAGACGCGCGCTCAGGCCCCGGTGGCACTGGCCGCCAACACGCGGCGCAGCAATGGCTGGACCAAGAACGACGTGCAGATGGCCTCACTGCCCGCCCCGCCCGCCGCAGCGCCGCAACCGATGCTGCAACTGGCCTCGGCCCAATCCATGCCGGATACGCCGCCCAAGCCGCCCGGCAGCGGGTTCCACATCATCCCGCGCGCCATGGCTGAGACCATGCCCGTTACGCGCGGCGGGCCGGTCAGCGGCAACTGGGCCATTCAGGTCGGCGCCTATGCCAGTGAATCGCAGGCGCGCAGCGCGGCGGTGGCGGCCAAGACGCAAACCACCGTGCTGGCCAGCGCGCAGCCCTTCGTCGGCACGGTGCGCCAGTCCAAGGCCACGCTGTACCGCGCCCGTCTGACGGGCCTGTCGCGCGATGCGGCGGTGCAGGCGTGCGAGAAGATCAGCCATCACGGCAACTGCATCGTGGTCTCGCCGGACGCGCAGTCCTGAGCGCGCCCGGTTAGGCTCGGCTCAGGCCCCAGCGCCAGCCTCGGCCAGTGCCGCGGCCGGGCGGGCGCGGAACGCCACCGGCGAGGGCACCGCGCCGGAGATCATGGCCAGCACCACCCCGGCGAGCATCAGCGCCACGCCCCCGGCATAACCCAGCAGGCCCAGCCCCGGCACCTGCGGCAGCGCGGCAGCGGCCATGGCGCAGCCAATCGGCAGCAGCAGCGGGCGCAGGCTCAGCGGCACATGCACCCGGCGCTGGGAGACGATCAGGAACAGCCCGAACCGCGCGCCCTGTGCAGCCACCGTGGCGGCAATCGCGCCGTCCACTCCGTACGCCGGGATCAGCAGCGCATAGCAGGCCAGCGCCACGGCGGCGGCGGCCATGTTGATCAACATCGGCATGGCGCCGGTCTTGCCCGCGTAGCAGCCCACATTGACCAGGCTGCCCAGGCTTTGCAGCGCGATGGCGGCGCACAGCCAGGGCACCATCGCCGCAGCGGCGTGATAGGCGGGCGGGGTCAGCGCATGGATCAGGATTGGCCCGGCCACGGCAGCCCCGGCGGCGGCCAGCACGGTCAGCGTGATCCCGGCGGTGACAATGCGCGCACTCTGCGCGATGCCGCCGGTCTGCGTCAGCAGGCCCACGCGGCGCGGATACCACCACAGTTCGAAGGGCTGGGTCAGCAGGGCGGCGACCATGGCAATCTTGGCCGCCAGCGCATACTGGCCGATATTGGCCGCATCCACGGTCCCTGCCAGCAGCCAGCGGTCGGCGGTGCCCAGCACGAAGCTGGCCAGCCCGCCGCCCACCAGCGGCACACCATAGGCCAGCAGATGGCCGGACCGCTGCGGCGCCACGATCAGCCCGCTGTCGCGCGCCTGCCGCGCCGCCAGCACCCCGGCAGCCGCCACGGCGGCCACCATGCCACCGGCCAGCACGCCGGTGACACCCCAGCCCGCCGCCACGCAGCCCGCCACAAGGCCCGCCTGCACGGTGGAGCGGATGGCCGTCGCCGCTGCATAAGTACCAGCCTTGCCGCGCATCCGCATGAAGGCCAGCGGCACGGCAATCAGCGCTTCCAGCGCCACGGCCGAGCCAAGCAGCACGATTTCGGCCGCCTTGGTGGGCAGCGGCATCATCGCCGCCAGCGGCGCCGCGAAGGCCACCGTCAGGCCGATGCCCGCCAGCGCGATCAGCGTGGCGAGACCCAGGATTTCGCCCGCCGCGCGCTTGCCCTTTGCATCGGTGCCGCTGGCGAAGCGGTAAGCGGTATCGACCAGCCCGGCACCCGCGAACAGCGCGCCGATTTCACCGGCGCTGGACAGAAGTTCCAACCGGGCGAAATCCGCAGGCGCCAGCATGGCAGTCAGCAGCGGCAGCGTCAGCATGGCCAGCGCCTTGGTCCAGCCGAGGCTTGCCCCATAGAAGACTGAGTCACGCAGGCCGCCGGACAGGCCGGACCAGAGGGCCAGGGCGCGGTTCAGCGCGGCAATCGGAAAACGATGGGCTGGCATGATGCGGCTCCTGTCTGAGGGACGGCAGGCGGATTGCGGTGGCGAAGGCTGTTGCGCAGGACAACTGCATCAGGCGTGCCACAACCAGTACAGGCCGAATCCAGGCCCGCCTTGCATTCTGCGAATCGTGGCTTTCCGCCGGATTAAGCCGATCCTGCCCCGGCCCGGCGGTGCGGCGGGCGGCACGCCTTGCAAAACGCGAATCTTGCATTGTCAGGAAGCTGCGAATCTCTGGCACGGGGCTTGCTGACACACCGGCAACCGACCGTATTCGCAGGATCAAGTGCCATGACCGCTCTCGCCACCGCCGCCATCATCTCAGGCAACCAAGCTGAAATCCGGCTGCAGCTGACCGGCGCATTCAATGCCGACAATGTTGCCGCATGGCGCACGGCCTTCGAGACCGTGGCTGCTTCCAATGCCAAGCGCGTTGTTCTTGACATGTCTGCGGTATCGGCCATGGATGGCTCCGGCCTCGGGGCGATTTCTTTCCTCTTCAAGCGGCTGATGTCGCGGGGCCGCAAGCTGGTGGTATCCAGCGTGGCCGGGCAGCCGCTGAAGATGCTGACCGAACTGGGCCTCGCCAGCCTGCTGAGCATCGAAACCGCCGCCGCCCGCCCGGCGGCCGGGCGCGGCTGGTTCGCGGGCCGGACCACCGCCCGCGCCTGACACGCCTGAAGCTGCGCCGCGCCGAACCCCAACCGGACGTCAGATCATGACCATGCTCTCCCCCTACGATCCCGAAATCGAAACCCTGTGGCGCGCCATTATCGCCGCCGGCGCGCGCAGCGTGGCCGTGGTGTCGGCGGGCGCGGGTGAAGGCACCACCATGATCGCCGCAGCGCTGGCCCGCCGCGCCGGAATTGCTGGCATCGGCGGCCTGCTGGTGGACCTCAACCGCACCCGCCCGGCGGTTGCCCGCCTGATGGGATTGCGGCCGCAGCCGGGTGAGATGGTGGCGCTGCACGGCATCACCGTGCTGGCCCAACCGCATGAAGATGACCTTGAGATGTGGCGCGACTCCGCCGTGCTGGCGCATCGCGCCGAAACCTGGGCCGGGCAATATGGGGTTGTGGTGTTTGACACCGCCCCGGTGCTGAGCGCCGATGCCGCCCTGCGCGGGGCCAGCGTGGCTGGCGCCGCCGATCTGACCATCATTGTCACGCAGTCCGGGCACACCACCCCGCAGGCGCTGCGCGACACCCGCTCGCGCCTGATCGTGGCGGGCGCCCGCGTGCTGGCGACTGTGACCAGCGAGCGCGACAAGGTGTCGCTGATGGCCAAGCTGGAAAACCCGCCGTCGCGGCTGGCCCCGGCGCTGGCCCGCGCCAAGGGCGTGGCGCAGGGCAGTGCCAGTCTGGCGCGTGCCACCGGCGGCACGCTGGCCCGCGCGGGCGGCCTGATGGCGTCCCTCACGCGCGGTCGCCTCGGCGGTCTGCTGCCAAGCGCCGCCCGCGCCGCCGGCTGACCGGCTCAGACGAACCGGAACAGCAGCGCCCCGGCCACGCCCCAGCCGATATCGATCGCCACACCCAGCACCCCATCGGTGCTGACACGCAGGCGGCCTTGCAGGCCCTTGCGCCACAAATGCCGGGGCCGCGCGATGGCCAGCCCCATTCGGGTCGCCGCAGCCGCCGCGCTGGCCAGCCACAGCGCGGGCACCGCGGCGGCCACAAACCAGCCGATGGCCAGCACCGGCAAACCGGCGATGACCCCCACCACCAGCGAAGTCACCAGCACCTTGGCGCGCAGCACCATCCGGTGCGGCACCGGCGACGTGGCGGCCAGCCCCTCGGACTGGTCGGACTCGAACGGCGCGGCCACGATGATCTTGGTGATCCGCCCGGTCATCATCGCGGTCAGGAACACCACGCCGGCCGGTGAGTCCCGCCCTGGCCCGCCCACGTTCAGCATGGCCACCGTGCCGGGCACCAGAAACACCGCCTGATAGAACACCTGCGCGCCCAGACCCGGATGGCGCAGCATCAGCAGCCATTCCTTGCGCAGCAGCGCACGCAACGTGCCGCCCTCGAACCGGCGTGCCACCCCCGCCACCCGCGCACCGCGCGGCAGGGCCAGCGTGCCCATCACGCCCGCCGCATAGGCGCGGCCCAGCGCCGCGCTGGCCAGCATCACGGCCAGCACCGCCACCACAAACACCACGATCATCGGCAGTGTCTCACCCAGCGCCGCACGGCCCGGCCACCACAGCACGCCCCACGGCGTGCCGTCCGGCTCCAGCGCCGTCCAGATCTCGCCGCGCAGCCTGGCACCCAGAATCAGCTTGGCCTGAATGAACACGAAGGTCAGCCCGCCGAACACGGCGGCCAGCGCACGCGCGGCAATCTTGGTCCAGCGCGGGCCCAGCCATGCCAGCAGCCCGAACGTGAAAACCGCCCCGAAGGCGGCGGCCAGCAGCGCCATGCCAATCAGCGCCGGATACAGACCCGCCCATGCGAACTCGCCGTCCAGCATCATGCCGTTGACCAGCGGCAGCACCAGCAGCATCGTCGTGAACCCCGCCGTGACCGCAATCGCCAGCAACCGCGTGGTCAATACCCGGCGCATCGGAATGGGCGAGGACAGCAGCAGATCCAGATCGCCGCGCTGGAACAGCGATTCGGCAGATTCGGAAATCGCCTTGGACAAAAACACCATCGCGGCCCCGGCCAGCGCCAGCGACACGCCCAGCAGCAGCGGCCCCGGCTTGCGCTGATGCAGGATCACCAGAAATTCCGAGCCGAGATAGCCCGCCGCGTGCAGCACCAGCAGAATGGTGATCAGCAGGCCGCGCAACATCAGCCGCTTGCGGCGCGACCCGGTGCGCAACTCGCGCCCTGCCAGCCGGATGTCGTGCGCCAGCAGCCACAGCACCGAGCCGGGCGGCAGCGTCACGCCACTTCTCCGGCGGTCAGGTGCAGGAACACATCCTCCAGCGTGGTCTGGCCGGGACCGGCGCGGTCGCGCAGGTCGCTGAAACTGCCCTCGGCCACCATCCGCCCGCCGCGAATGATGCCGATGCGGTCCGCCAGCCGTTCGGCCACTTCCAGCACATGCGTGGTCAGCACCACGGTGCGCCCGGTGCGCACGCGGGCGCGCAGCAGGTCTTTCACCTGCCGGGAGGCCCCGGCGTCCAGCCCGCTCAGCGGCTCATCCATCACCAGCAGCGCCGGGTCGTGCAACAGCGCACCCGCCAGCGCGGTTTTCTGCTTCATGCCGCGCGAGAACCCCTCGCACGGCTCGCCGCGATGCGGCCACAGCCCCAACTCGCGCAGCAACTCCTCGGCCAGCGGGCGCGCCACATCGGGCGGCACCTGCCAGAGCCCGCCGACGAATTCCAGGTATTCCAGCGGGTTCAGCCGGTCGTACAGCAGCGGCTCATCGGCCAGCCATGCCGTGATCTGCTTGGCCTGCGCCGGTTCGGCCAGCGCGTCGATGCCGCCGATGCGGATGCTGCCGGCGTCCGGCTGCAACAGGCCGCAGACCATGCGTAGCGTGGTGGTCTTGCCCGCGCCGTTCGGGCCGAGCAGGGCGTAGATTTCCCCCGCGTGGATCGTCAGGTCCAGATGGTCCACCGCCGGGCGGCCGAACGACTTGCACAGCCCACGCACCTGCAACATGCAATCCGGCACGATGGGATCTGGCAACATGCAATCCGGTCTCCAGTGTAACTGACCCGAGACCGTGACGTGTGCCGGGCCGCGTGCATTCCAAGATGCCTGCGGCGCACAAACGCCGCAACCGCAGGCCTTTTGGCAGGCGGGCGGCGCTAGACGGCCACCTGCGCGAGCTTGACGTTCAGATAGTCGTCAATCCCCTCCGCCCCGCCCTCGCGGCCCATGCCGCTGGCCTTGATGCCGCCGAACGGCGCTTCGGCGGCGGCCAGCGCCACGCTGTTCACGCCGATCATGCCCGCCTCGATGCGCGTGACGGCCTCGCGCATCCGCGCCGGGTCGCGGCTGAACACGTAGGCGGCCAGACCATGCTCGCTGTCATTGGCGCGGCGGTACACCTCGTCACTGGTCGAGAAGGTGGTGATGGCGGCGACGGGGCCGAAATTCTCCTGTGCCAGTGCCTGCGCGCTGTCCGGCAGGCCGGTGATGACGGTGGGCTCGAAGTAGAAGCCCTTGTTCTGGCCCGGCGGGCGGCGGCCGCCGGTTTCGATGCGCCCGCCATGGGCGCGCGCGTCCTCCACCACTTTTTCAATGGCATCCACCCGGCGCTGGTTGATCAGCGGCCCCATCTGCGTGGACTCATCCAGCCCGTGGCCAAGCTTCAGCGCCCGGGCGCGCTGCACGAAGCCGGTCACGAACGCATCGTGCAGGCTTTCATGCACATAGAACCGGTCGGGCGACACGCAGACCTGCCCGGCATTGGCGAATTTGGTCGGCACCGCGATGTCCAGCACCGTGTCCACATTGGCTTCCGGGAACACGATGAACGGCGCGTTGCCGCCCAATTCCATGCTGGCGCGCTTCAGCGTGGCGGCGGCGTCGCGCAGCATCTGCTGGCCGACGGCGGTGGACCCGGTGAGCGAGACCTTGCGGACTGCGGGGGAGGCCATCAGCGTGGCATAGGTGGTCGAGGTGGGACCAATCACCAGATTGACCACACCCGCCGGAATTCCGGCCTGCTTGCAGCAATCCACCAGAATCATCGCCGATCCGGGGGTTTCGTTCGAGGGCCGCACCACCACCGAGCACCCGGCGGCCAGCGCCGGGGCCACCTTGCGGGCCACCAGAAACGCCGGGAAATTCCATGCGGTGAACGCGGCGACCACACCCACCGGGGCGTGCAGCACTTCCACCCGCCCGCCCGGGGCGCGGCTTTCCACCACGCGGCCATAGATACGGCGGGCTTCCTCGGCGTACCAGCGGAACTGGTCGGCCGACAGGCCCCATTCCCGGCGCGACTGCGCCAGCGGCTTGCCGGTTTCCTGCGTGATGCAGCGAATGGCTTCCTCGGTGCGGGCACGCATGATCTCGGCGCAGGCGTGCAGCAATTCCGCGCGCGTCCACGCCGGGGTATCGCGCCACAGCGCCAGCCCCGCCTCGGCACTGGCAATGGCTTCGGACACATCGGCGGCATCGGCGGCGGGCACCGCGCCCAGCAATGCGCCGGTGGCGGGGTCGAACACCTCCTGCCGGCCCAAACCGCCCTGCGTGCGCCATTCACCGCCGATGAACAGGCCGAAATTCTCGTACATGGATCGCCCCCCTGCTGCCGCTTCCGTTCACCGGGCGGCGTTCTGGGGCCGATCCTGCACTGCCGCTGCCGTAACAGGCAACGGGCGGGGCGCTGCTAGCCGCGCGGGGCGAGCGTGTATCCGGCCTTGGCGAGTGCTGCGGTCAGCGTGCGATAGCCGATCCCGGCGTATTCGGCAGGCGGGGCCTTGGCCGGGTCCTGCTCGGCCTCCACCACGAACCAGCCTTCGTAGCCCACATCGGCCAGCCGTTGCACCACGGCCATGAAGTCGATGGCCCCGTCGCCCGGCACGGTGAAGGCGCCCTCCAGCACCGCATCCAGAAACGACTGCTTGCTGCGGTCCAGCCCGGCGATGACCGGGCCGCGTACGTCCTTCATGTGTGCGTGGATGATGCGCTTGCCGTGCTTGCCGATCACCCGCAGCACGTCACCGCCCGCAAAGCGCATGTGCCCCGCGTCGTACAGCAGCCCCACCGCCGGGCCGGTGTGCTGCATCAGCAGGTCGAGGTCTTGCTCGGTCTCGATGGCGGTCGCCATGTGGTGATGAAAGCCCAGCGGCATCCCAGCATCCGCGCAATGCTCGGCAAAGCGGGTCAGGCGGCGGCCATAGACCTTGATCTGGTCTTCGGACAGCCGCCGCCGCGTGGCCAGCGGTGCGCTGCGCACGTTCTGGATGGTGCCCGCCGTCTCGCCATAGGCCAGACAGGCAGCCCCGAGTTCGCGGAACAGCGCCAGTTGCGGTGCCACCCGGTCCTTCTCGGCGGCCAGATCGTCCGGCGCGTCCAGCACCGTGCCGGAAAACCAGCCGGAGGCGAGGTTCAGGCCGAATTCCGCCAGTTTCGGGCGCAGTCCGGCGGCCGTTTTCGGGAATTTGCCACCGGTTTCCACCCCGGTGAACCCGGCCGCCGCACTCTCACGCAGGCAGGTTTCCAGCGTCGTCTCGCCGCCGAGTTCCGGCAGGTCATCATTGGACCACGCAATCGGCGCGATCCCCAGTTTCGCCAGCATTCGGTGTGCTCCGGTGCGTCGTTCAGTCGGCGTGGGCGGCGTGCATCCCGTCGAAGCCGAGTTCCTCGGCCAACGGTCCGGGCTGCGCCGGGCGGGCGGTGGAGGGCAGGCTGCGATGCACGAAGAACGCCGGGTCGCGCAACTGATGGATCAGGGCGGGGATGATCTCGCGATACGCATCGAAGAAGCTGCTGTAGGGCTTCGGGCAATCCTTCAGCATCTCACGATGCAGGTCCGGCAGCGCGTGGTACGGGACCATCGGGAACATGTGGTGTTCCACGTGGTAGTTCATGTTCCAGTACACAAAGCGGCTAAACGGGTTCATGTACACCGTGCGGCAGTTCAGCCGGTGGTCCAGCACGTCCTCGGCCAGCCCGATATGCTGCGTCACGCCGGTCAGAATGTGATGCCACGCGCCATACATGCGCGGCAGGCCGATCAGCATCAGCGGCAGGATCGACTGCATCCACACGCAGGCCACCACGACCGCCAGATAGATTGCCAGCCACACCCGCGCGGTGCCCACCACCTTGCCGCGCTCGCTGCCGGGGATGAAATCCTGCTCGGCGGGCGTCAGCGTGCCCATCGCGTAACGGCACATCATGGCCAGACCGCGCGGCACGTCCAGAATGCCGAAGATGTTCAGCAGCAGAGACTGCACATCCGGCGGGCGCGGCGTGATGATCTCCGGGTCGCGGCCGACGATGATGGTGTCCGTGTGGTGGCGCGAGTGGCTCCAGCGCCAGACGGTCGGGTTGCGGATCATGAAGAAGCAGGCCAGCTGATAGACCGCGTCGTTCTTCCACTGCGTCTTGAACGCGGTGCCGTGGCCGCATTCATGCCAGCGGCTGTCCCCGGCCGAGCCATACAGCACGCCGTAGACGAAAAAGAACGGCACGCACCACCATGTTGGCCAGAAATAGGCGCCCAGACCGCCGGTGGCGATCAGCAGGCCGATCCACAGCAGCGTGTCGCGCGTGGCCGGGGCATCGCTGCGTTTCATCAACTGCTTCATGCGGTCGCGCGGGATGGGGGTGCGGTACCACTCCGCATTCGCCAGCCCGAGTTCCACCGCCCGCGCATTCAGCGGCCCAACCAGCGAGTAGTCGCGCTTCACGAAGCCTTCTGCCACAGCATCCTCCCAGCACGCCTGTTCCGGGGCTGCCGCCGGGTCCGGGTGACCCCGTCCGCCGGTGCGCCTCGATGATGGTGTCCGCCCTGGCCGCCGCGAACACCTTGCTTCCGTGGCATGGTGCCACGCTGCGGTCATCTAACATGAAAGCATGATCCGCGCGGAGCGTCATCAGCCCGCCGCATGAGCCGGTCTGCATCACGCCACGGCAGTGCCTTGTCAGGATGGCGGCATACGGCACAGCATGGGCCGGTCAGGGAGAGGCGGCAGATGATGGATGCTCCGGTGCAGGCGGGCCGGTCGGTGGTGGTGGGGCCGGACGGCGGGGACTCCTTCTGGCAGCCCGTGCCCGCCAATGGCTTCGTGCGCTGCATCCTCAACAGCGCCGCCGTGGGCGCGCAGGCGCCGTTTTCGATGGGCACGCAGACCGTCGCCCCCGGAGCCTTCGTGCGCGAGCACGCGCATGACGCGCATGACGAACTGATCTACGTGCTGGATGGCACCGGCACCGTGCGGCTGGATGGCGAGGACCATGCGCTGGCCCCGGGGGCGGCGGTGTATCTGGCCGCCAACAGCCGCCACAGTTTCCACGCGCCGCCGGATGCGCCGCTGACCTATCTGTGGATGCTGATGCCAGGCGGGCTCGACACGTTCTTCGCCGCCATCGGACGCCCGCGCACGCCGGGCGAACCCGCCCCCGCCCCCTTCCCCCGCCCCGATGATGTGGCCGAAATTGAGCGCCGCACCGTGTTCGGCTGGACCGCACAGACCCAAGGACCCGCATCATGATCGTCGAGGAACGTGACTACCGCATCCGCACCGGCAAGCTTGGCCTGTTCGTCGCCACCTACACGGAACACGGCCTGCCGCTGCAACTTGAGTTTCTGGGCGGGCTGCTGGGCTACTTCACCACCGAAATCGGCGAGTTGAACCGCGTGGTGTCGCTGTGGCGCTACGACGATCTGGCCGACCGCAGCGCCCGGCGCGGGCGGATGCTGGCCGACCCGCGCTGGCATGCGTATCTGGATATGGTCACGCACCTGATCGAGACGCAGGAAACCCGCATCCTGACCCCCTCCTCGTTCTCGCCCATCCGATGACCGCGCCGCGCGCCGCCATTGCGGGCGCAGGCATCATCGGGGCCTCATGGGCCATCGTGTTCGCCCGCGCTGGCTGGCAGGTGGCGGTGTACGAGCGCAATGAGGACCGCCGCGCCACGCTGCCCGCCCGCATCGAACAGGCCGCCGCCCGGGCGCAGGCCGTCGCACCTGATGTGGCCATCGCGACGCTGATGGCCCGCATCACCGTCTGCGCCACGCTGGCCGAGGCGCTGGCGGGTGCGCAGTGGGTGCAGGAATGCGCCAGCGAATCGCTGCCGGTGAAGGCCGCGCTGTTCGCCGGGATGGATGCACTGGCCGAACCCGGCGCGCTACTGGCCAGTTCCACCTCCAGCTTCGGCATCTCGCGCTTTGCCGCCGGCCTGCCGGGGCGGGCGCGCTGCCTTGTGGTGCACCCGGCGACACCGCCGCATCTGATGCCGGTGGTCGAGGTGGTGGGCGCGCCGTTCACCCCGCAGGCGCTGATCGACCGGGCGTTTGCCGTGATGCGCGATGTGGGGCAGGTGCCGGTGCTGGTGCGGCGCGAGACGCCGGGCTTCGTGATGAACCGGCTGCAAGGCGCGCTGCTGATCGAGATGTTCCGCACCATTTCGGAAGGCCTGATGTCGCCCGAAGACGTGGACCGCCTGATCGGAGACGGGTTCGGGCTGCGCTGGGCGTTCATGGGGCCGCTGGCGGGCATCGACCTGAACGCGCCGGGCGGCATCGCCGATTATCTGGGCCGCTACGGCTTCATCTTCGACGGCATGGCACAGGAAGCCGGAGCCACGGACAAGGTGGTGACACCCGAACTGGTGGCCATGCTGGACAGCGCCCGCCGGGCCGCACTGCCGCTGACGGACCTGCCCGCGCGCACGGCGTGGCGCGATGCCCGCATTGCCGCCCTGCGCGCCCTGCGTACCGAACTGGACCCGCCATGACTCTTGTTGCCAGGCCCGATGGGGCGATCCTGCACAGTGACATCTCCGGCAACGGGCCGCCGCTGCTGCTGATCACCGGCCTCAGCGGCCGGGCGGCGTTCTGGGATGCGGCGCTGCCGCTGCTGGCGGGCCGCACGCTGATCCGCTTCGACCAGCGCGGCATCGGGCGCAGCAGCCGGGGCACGGCGCGGATGGATGTGGCCTGCATTGCCGAGGATGCGCTGGCAGTGCTGGACGCGCATGGCATCGCCACCGCCGATGTGCTGGGGCATTCGATGGGCGGTGTGACCGCGCAGACGATCGCGGCTGTCGCGCCGCAGCGGGTACGCAAGCTGATCCTCAGCGGCACGTGGCATCGCAGCGACACCTATATGCGTGTGCAATTCGCCATGCGGCGGCGGGTGCTGGCCAGTGACCCGGTGGCCTATGTGCAGATCGGGGCCCTGCTGGGCTTTTCGCCGGATTGGGTCGCCGCCCACCCGCCAGCGCCGGATGCCAGCGAGGCGGATGCCACGGTGATCGGCGAGCGCATCGACGCGCTGATGGCGTTCGACGGCGCGGCCCTGCCGCCGCCTGCCGCACCGGTGCTGATCATTGGCACCGGCGATGACCGGGTGGTTCCGCCCAATCTGCAACAGGCGCTGCACGCCGCGTTGCCGGGCAGCACGCTGCACATGCTGGACGGCGGCGGGCATTTCTACCCGGCCACGCGCGCCGCCGAATTCGCCGATGTGGTGAACGAGTTTCTCGGCGCGGTGGCATAGCGGCTCAGGCGTCGCTGATGATGCTGATGCGGCCTTCGCGGATCGCTTTCAGGAAGGCGCGGTAATCCTTCTGGTTCTGGTCGGCATACTCCACCGCGAACTCGCACACCGCATCGTCGAACACCGGCGTGGACCCCAGATACCCGGCGATCATCGCCGCATCGCCCGAACGGGCATGGGCGCGCGCCAGTGACCACGCGCACAGCCTTGCGTGTGACCGCAGTGAGCTGACATCGAGATCTTCGATGACCGGGCTGATCTTCAGGTCGCGCAGTTGGCGGACATAATAGTCGTTGCCGTCATCGCCGCGTGTCCAGCCCAGAAACATGTCGCTGGCCGCCTGCATCAGGCGCTGCCCGGCCACCACCCGCTCCCCGTTGTTATGGTGCAGGCTGGCACCCGCATACGGTGCCAGCACCGAGGGCCGCGCTTCCTTGACCTGCAGAAAGATCGGGTCGTTGTCGGCTGCCATCAGCAGCGCCACCGCGCAGCGTGTACCCACACTGCCCACACCCACCACTTTCAATGCCAGATCCTGCAAATGGAACCGGTCGAACAGCGCGCGCACATGTTCGGGCAGCGACCCGCGATAGGTTTGCAACGCGGTGCGATAGCCGTCGCGTTCCCCCGGAACATAATCGCGCGGCGCGTGAAAGATCAGCGGCGGTTCGTCCTTGATCTTCGGCAGGTCACCGACATGCTGGACGAGTTTCGGAAACAGGTAGTCCGGCGCGCTCTTGTGCGCGGCCTGCTCGATGCGCTTCTCCAGCGCTGCACGATGTTCCTCGCTGCGGAACTCCTTCAACGCACGCGCGGCATCCAGCCGGTCGTACCACACTTCGAGCATCCGCATGCCGGCATAGTCGGCCATCCGCTCGCGATAGCTCAGTACCGCATTGGCGGCCGCACGCGCCGCGTCGCTTTCGCTGAAACGCAAATGCCGCGCGGCGATCACGATGCTGGCCGCCAGACGCTTGATGTCCCATTCCCAGGGACCGGGCAGGGTTTCATCGAAGTCGTTGATGTCGAAAATCACATTGCGTTCGGGCGTCGCGAAGCCGCCGAAATTGCTCAGATGGGCGTCACCGCAGATCTGCGCCACCAGCCCGCTGCGCGGCGTGGCGGCCAGATCGGCGGCCATCAGCAGCGCATTGCCGCGAAAGAACGCGAACGGCGACTGCGCCATGCGGCCGTAGCGGATCGGGATGAGTTCCGGCATCCGCCCCTCGCTGGAACGGACCAGCAGATCCACCGGGTCGAAGCGTCCTTCGGGCGGCTTCCACCCGGCTTGTGACGCGCGCGGCACCGCCGTGCGCAGCGCCTTGCCCAGCGCCCGGCGTTCGTCCGCAGAGCGGTATTTTGGTGCCGCAGCAACCGCGGTGACCGGCTTGGCACGGGCCATTCTGCGTTCCTTTCCCATCTGGCCCGGCGTCGCCGGCAAATCCCGGCCTAAAAGATAATCGTGGCCTGCGTGCGCAACTGCCAGTCCGCGCCGTATTGCGGGCGCAGTGCGTTGTAGTAGGTGCCCAGCAGCAGGTTCACCGGCAGCACACCGCCCACTTTCAGAACTTTTCCCACCTGCGCGCCAACCGGCAGCGTCCAGGCATTGTTACCGGCAGCGTACCAGTTGGCCGTGATCACCGGCGAACTGCCGACGTACCAGCCGCCGGGAATGTTATAATTGACGAACGGCTGCACCAGAAACGTGTTGTAGCGCGTGCCGCCGCGACCGGTGGTGCCGCCCATCGACCACACATTGTTGGCCAGCGCGCCGGCCACCCACGGCCCTTTCATATAGACCAGCACCCCCGAGGCGCCCGCGCCCCAGACATTGGACCCAAGGCTCGGGTCACTGGTGGTGGGCACCTGCACAACGGGGCCCACGCCCCAGAGCAGCCCGTTGGTGGGCTGGCTGGGCGACAGGAATGCCGTGAACGTGGTGGCCCCCGTGCCGAACGGCACCGTGTGGCCCGGCGCCATCGACGGCTGCCAGATCAGCGGCAGGATGGTGCGGGTGATGATGTTCCAGTCGGCGTTCACGTGAATCGGGACCACAGGCTGGATGTTCAGAATTTCCTGCGTGCCGTTATTGGGGCCGGTATTGAAGTTGGTATTGCTTTGAAACGGAAACGTATACAGGTCCCCGACCGGGTTTTGCAGCTTCTTGGCCAGCGCCGTCTCGTCGGCAGCGGCGTCATTGGAGTCTGCCAGCCGGACAGCCGGTGCATCTGCGGGGGACTGGGCCGCCGCGACATGCGTCAGGCTGATACTGCCCAGCGCGATCAAAGCAACGATCGAAGTCTTTACCATCTCGCCCCCTCCGTCTGCGTGGCAGCAAATCTGCGCCAATCCCGCCGCCTGCGCCACCGGTTCAATGCATGTATGCGCAGGACTCAGCCGCCTTCCAGCGGCCCGGCGATTGGTGCAACCTGTCTGCCAGCAGAGCCGGCGGGGACAAACGTGGTCGTGGATTTGTTTGAGCAGTTTCATCCGCTGCTGGCCTACGGGGCCATTGTCGTGTTTATCGTGGCGGCGGCGTTTGTCGGCGACCGGTTCGGCGAGTGGGCGCAGCGCAGCGAAGCCGGGCGCAGCGATACCAGCACATTGTCCGGGGCCACGCTCGGTCTGGTGGGTCTGCTGCTGGCGTTCACCTTCTCACTGGCGCTGTCGCGCTACGAAGCGCGGCGCAACTGGGTGGTGGAGGAAGCCAACGCCATCAGCAGCACGGCCAATTTCGCGCTGATGCTGCCACGCCCGGCCCAGAAACCCATTCTGGATCTGCTGCACGAATACACCGAAGTGCGCGCCGGGTTGGGAGTTCCCTTCGACCCGGACAAGTTTCAGCGCGATATTGCCCGTTCGCTCGATCTGCAGAACCGGCTGTGGCAGCATGCCGTGGACGTCACGGCGGCGGCGCCACAATCGCTGCCAGCCTATCGCTTCGTGGCGTCATTGAACGAAATCAACAATATCCACGAGCGCCGACTGAGCGCGCTGCTGTATCATGTGCCGCGCGTGGTCATGGGGGCTCTGATCGGGGTGGCCATGGTGGCGATGGGGTTCACCGGCTATCTGGTCGGCACCTCGGGCGGCAAGCGGATCGTGTCGATCGCGCTGATGTCGGTCACGCTCGGCGGCCTGATTCTGCTGATCGTCGATCTCGACCGGCCCGCGCGCGGACTGATCGTGGTCAAGCCGGTGTCGCTGGAACATGTGCTGGAGAACTATCCCGCGCCGCAGCCACCCTAACGCGGCTGTTGCTGCTCCAGGCTGCGGATCAGCAGCGCCAGTTGCACCTCGGCGGGGAACAGTTGCTGCAAGGCGCGGGCGTAGCCCAGTGCGGCCGAGTAATCCTTGGCCTGCCGTGCGAAGGCCAGCAGCGCGGACAGGATTTCGACATTGGCGGGAAACGCCGCGTGCGCCCGTTTCAGGCGCGCCATCGCCTCGGCGGGGGCGCCGGTGGAATTCAGCGCAATCGCGTAGGTGTAGGCGAAATGCGCGTTGTCCGGTGCGAGTTCGCTGGCGCGGCGCAGTTCCGGCACCGCCACCGCGTAATCGTGCTGGCGCACCAGCAGCAGGCCGAGCGCGTGATGCGCCTCGGCATTGCCCGGCTCCAGCGCAATCGCCTTGCGCAGCAGTGCCACCCCGTCGGCGTCCTGCCCGCGCATCCGGTCGAGATCGGCCAGATTGACCAGCGCGGGCACGAAGTTGGGGTCGATGCGCAGGGCCGCGCGATATTCCGCCTCCGCTGCCGCCGGTTGCTGCTGGCGGACGGCCAGCAGGGCCAGATTCAGATGTGATTCGGGCCGGTCGGCAGCAACATTCTCGGCGGCCACAAGTTCGGCGGTGGCGGCGGCAAGGGCCGCGCGCTGGGCGGCGGTGACGGCTTGCAGATCGGCCCCGGCCAGCGCGCGCGCGGTTTCGATGCGCACGGCGCGCGTGGGGTCGGACAGCAACGGCAGCGCGGCCGTCAGCAACTCCGCAGGCGGCGACGGCGGCAGCGCCCGCACCGCGCCGATACGGACCAAGGGGTCGGCATCGGCCAGCGCCGCCCGCCAAGCGGGCAGTGAGGCAGCGGTGCCCAGATTGCGCAGCAGCAGGGCGGCGCTGCCGCGTGCGATGCCCGGTGCGTCCGGGTTGGCCAGCAGCGCATCCAGCGCCCGCTCTGCCCCCGGCCGCCCGGCCCGCCCGGCGGCCAGCGCCAGACCATAATGCGGCTGCGTCTGCCGCCCGCCCGGGAACCATCCGGCCACCACGCCTGCCGCCCACTCGGCAGGCTTGCCGGTGTGGCACTGCGTGCAGGCATTCGGCGTGCCGAGCTTGACCGACAGATCCGGGCGCGGCACCCGGATGCTGTGGTCGCGCCGCGCATCCACGCCCATGTAGGTCTTGGTGGCCATGTGGCAGTTGGCGCATTGCGCGCCGGCGCTGCCCTCCGGGTGGTGGTGATGCGCGGGCACGTCGAATTTCGCCGGCATGTGGCACTGCGCGCACAGCGCATTGCCCTCGGCGCGCAGTGTCTGCCCATGCGGCTCATGGCAATTGGCGCAGGTCACGCCCGCCGCGTGCATCCGGCTTTGCAGGAAGGAGCCGTATTCGAACACCTCACCGTCGATCTGCCCGTCGGGGTGATACATCCCCGGCTCCAGCAGCACCGGCAGGTGCGCGTCCAGAAACGGCGTGGCGGCATCGAATGTGGGGGCAATCTGAGACGCGCGGGCATGGCACCCGGCGCAGGCGTTCAGTTCTGTGGCCGACGCCGGTTTCTCGCTGCGCCGGGCAATGCCGGTGTCCGGGTTCATCACCCAGGTGCCAAGTTCGGCCTTGTCCAGCCACGCGGTGATGCCCTTGTGCAAATCCTCCGGCATCTGGCCGGGATTTTGCGCCCACGCGATGTGGCGTGAACCGGGGCCGTGGCAGGCTTCGCAACCCACATCCACTTCGGCAAAGCTGGTGGCATAGGTGGCGCTGGCGGCGTCATAATTCTTCTGCACGCCGGTCGAATGGCAGCCGGCGCACATGAAATTCCAGTTCTGGTCACGCCCGGTCCAGTGCAGCGGGTCGCCTGCGGCAATGCTCTGGCCCGGATAGAGCGGATACCAGCGCTGCCCCCCGGATTCCTTGGCGCGAGTATCCCATGCGAGGCCCAGCGCCTGATAGCGGCCGCCGGGCAGCGCGATCAGGTATTGCTGCAACGGGAACACGCCGAATGTGTAGGCCACCGGAAAATCGTGCAGCGTGCCATCCGGCCCGTCAGTGCGGACCATGAAGCGGCCGCCATCGCGATGAAACAGGGTGGTCACTCTGCCATTGGTCAGGCTGGCATCGCCGAAGTCGCCCAGCACCGTTTCGGGCGTGGCCGGTTGCATGGCGAGGGCATGGTGCGACGCCTGCCACAGCGCAGCCTGTCCGGCATGGCATCCGGCGCAGGCGGCGCTGCCGGTGAAGCCTGCGGGTTCACCGGCGGCTGCAGCAACCGCCAGCCGGCACGCCAAGACCATGCAGAGCATCAGCCATCCGATGCTGCGGCACGGCATCATCCGCCAGAACGAAAAGGTCATTATGGTGGTGCTGCCTCGGGCCGGAATCCGCGCCCGCACGGGGCGTGGCGGCGAACATGCGGGACGCGCCGGCGCGTGTCGAGCACGTTTCGCGCCGCTTGCACAACGCCGGACGACAATCCTACAACATGCCCAAGATGCGTCAGCGCGCTGCCGCCGTCACGGGCGGTGCGGGCCTGAACAGGGAGGTCGAATTGCGATCCGGGCATAGGCGGTTCCGTCTGCTGACCTCTGTGCTGGCCACTGCCAGCGTCCTTTTCGCCAATGTCCCTGCGCCGCTGTACGCGCAGACGACCGTTGCCGCCACGTCGGACGCAGCGGCACCGGCCGGCTACAGTCTGGAACAGCTGGACGCGCTGATGGCGCCCATCGCGCTGTATCCGGATGAATTGCTGACGCATGTGCTGATGGCATGCTCCTACCCGCTGGAAATCGTCGAGGCGGCGCGCTGGGTGGAAGATCCGGCCAACAAGGGGTTGACCGGGGACAAGCTGGTCAACGCGCTGACGCCGAAACCGTGGGACCCGGCCGTCAAGGCGCTGGTGCCGTTTCCGCAGGCGCTGACGATGATGAACAGCCAGCTCGACTGGATGCAGCAGGTTGGCTATGCGATGCAGGTGCAGCAGAGCGCGGTGCTGGAGTCCGTGCAGCGCCTTCGCCGGCAGGCGCAGATTCAGGGCCAGCTGAAAACCACAGAGCAACAGGTGGTCCGCAGCGAAGGCCAGACCATCATCATCGCCCCGGCGCAGCCTTCGGTGCTGTATGTGCCGATGTATAACCCGGCGGTGGTGTATGGCTCGTGGCCGTACCCGTCCTATCCGCCGGTCTATTGGCCGCCGCCGCCGGGCTACGCGTTCGGCAGCGCGCTGTTGACCGGCATGGCGTTCGGCGCGGGTATTGCCATCACGTCGAGCCTGTGGGGCTGGGGCAGCCCGAACTGGGGCCGCGGCAACGTCAACGTCAACGTCAATCGCTACAACCAGATCAACGTCAACCGCCCGCCGATCAACAATGGCAACTGGCAGCCGCGCCCGCCTGCGGGCGGCGGCGGCTACCGCCCGCCCAATGGCGGGCCGGTGGGGCGTCCGGGCGGTCCGGGCGGGTTGCCGCCGAACAGCGTCGGGCGGCCGGGCGTATCGGTGCCCGGCAACGTGGTGCGGCCGCCGTCCAATGCCGGGCCGGGCAACGGTGCCAACCGCCCGCCGATCAACCCCGGCAATGGCGGCGGCAACCGCGCGCCGGGCACCCCCGGCAATGGCAATGCCGGAGCCAACCGCCCGGCCATCAACCCGGGCAACGGCAACGCGGGCGCCAACCGCCCGGCCATAAACCCCGGCAACGGCAACGCGGGCGCCAACCGGCCGGCGATCAACCCGGGGAACGGCAACGCCGGAGCGAACCGGCCATCCGGCGGGAATGCTGGCGGTGCCAACCGCCCGTCGCAGCAACCGTCGCAGCAACCGGCGCAGCGCGCGCGCCCGCAAACCGGGGCGCTGTCGGGCATGGGCGACGGCAAGGCTGCGGGCCAGTACGGCAACCGTGGCGCGCAAAGCCGGGCCGCCGAGGGGCCGCGCCAGTCCGGCGGTGGCGGCGGGCGGATGCCCCAGCAGGGCGGGCGGGCAAGGTAAATGGCGGACCGGCTTGTAGCAGGCAGCATGGGGAAGCGCTTCATGATCGAGTCGATTGATCCGTGCCGCCGCCTGCGCCGTGCCGCGGCGGGACTGCTGGCATTGGCATTTGCCGCAGCGGTGCCGCTGCCCGGCCATGCCACGCCGCCGCCCCCGCAACAGCATTTCGCCACTGCCGAGGCAGCGGCAGAAGCCCTGAATCGGGTGCTGCAATCCGGCGACCCGGTGGCGATGCATGCCGTGCTCGGCGCAGGCAGCGAAAAAGTGATCTCCTCGGGCGACAAGGTGGCCGATGCCGCCCAGCGCGCGAAATTTCTGGAAAGCTACGCCGCCGCGCACACGCTGGCCGCCGAAGGTGACGGCAAAATGGTGCTCAGCATCGGCCCCAATGCGTGGCCGCTGCCGATTCCCATCGTCAAGGACGGCGCAGGCTGGTTCTTCGACACCGCCGCCGCCGCCCAGGAAATCGTTGACCGGCGCATTGGCCGCAACGAGTTGCTGACCATCCGCACGCTGCTGGCCGCCGTGGCTGCCCAACAGGACTATTTTGAGCGGGTGCAGGCTGGCACCGGCACCGGGGCCTATGCCCAGCGCGTGGCCAGCACGCCCGGAATGCAGGACGGGCTGTATTGGGACGCCGCCGAAGGCGAGCCGCAAAGCCCGCTGGCCCCGCTGATCGATCAGGCGCGCGAGGATGGCTATCCCGGTGCCGTTACCGCCAAGGGCACGCAGGCGGCCTATCACGGCTATCTGTTCCGCCTGCTGCTGAAGCAGGGCGCCTACGCGCCGGGCGGGGCCAAGCCGTATGTGCAGGACGGCAAGATGACCGGCGGCTTCGCCTTCATTGCGTGGCCTGCCGAGTACAACAACTCCGGCATCTACACCTTCATCGCCGACAAGGACGGTGTGGTGTTCCAGAAGGATCTGGGCGAAGACACCGGCAAACACGCGGCCGCCATCCACAGCTTCAACCCGGACACAAGCTGGGCGCGGATCGATATCGTCGACTAGGCGGGCCACCGCGGTTGCTGGATGGGGCATTCGCCCCCATGCTGTGCCTTGCACGCTGCGGATGGAATTTTCGCATGAAGACGATAATTGCGCTGATGCTGACTGTCGTGCTGGCCGCCCCGGCCTCGGCGCAGTTCAGCCTTGGCTGGAACACACGCAACGGCACACGCCTGGCCGGTGACGATGTGGATTTGCTGCTGGCCGGTGTTGCCAAACTCAACGGCACAGCGGGCCTGAAAGTCGGCGATTCCGATGACTGGTCCAACCCGAAGACCGGCAGCTATGGATCGGCCGCCATCACCAGCCTGTTCCAGTCACAGGGCCTGTCCTGCCACGGCGTGCATCACGAAATTGTGGCCAGCGGGCAAACCCCGCCAACACCGCTGGACACCACGTGGTGTCTCGCGCCGGACGGCAAGTGGAAAATGAAGAACTAGCAACCGCCGAGCGGTGGCGTTCCAGGGCCAGGGCGGCGGGCTGCCGGCGGCGGAATGGACACTGGCGTCGGTGCTGAAACTTGGTGGCTAAGGCACGTATTTCACCGGAAAGTGGCATCTGGGTGAAGCCGGCTACGCGCTGCCGAATGCGCAGGGCTACGACGTGATGAAGCAGGTCGGCCTGTACCATCTGAACGCCTATACCTATGGCGACCCGACGTGGTTTCCGTCGATGAGTGCAGCCACGCGGGCGATGTTCGACAAGGTCACCAAGGTCATGCTGTCCGGCAAGGCCGGGGAAGCGCCGCACGAGGAATTCAAGGTCAACGGCCAATACGTCGATACACCCGAAAAGGGCGTGGCCGGCATTCCGTTCATCGACAAATACATCGAGCAGGCGGGGCTGGAGTTCCTGGATACGGCGGCGAAGTCGAAGAACCCGTTCTTCATCAGCCTGAACTTCACGAAGGTGCATCAGCCCGCGCCGGAGTTCGAGCACAAATCGATCTCCAAGACCAAGTACGCTGATTCCATGGTGGAACTCGACACGCGCATTGGCCATGTCATGGACAAGCTGCGCGCCACCGGGCTGGACAAGCACACGCTGGTGATCTTCACCACCGACAACGGCGCGTGGCAGGACGTGTATCCGGACTCCGGCTACCACCCGTTCCGCGGCACCAAAGGAACAGTGCGTGAAGGCGGCGCGCGGGTGCCGGCGCTGGCGTGGTGGCCGGGCAAGATCAAGGCCGGTTCCAAAAGCCACGAAATCGTCGGCGGGCTGGATTTCATGGCCACGTTCGCTGCGCTGGC
>CAIPHQ010000166.1 GCA_903864895.1 uncultured Rhodospirillales bacterium | reverse complement strand
TCCTTGCTCTTGGGCAGGAAAATGCCGGGATGATCGGCCAAAAACCGGAACAGGGCTGATGTTCCTGCTTTCTGCATTCCGGCGATCAGAAACTCCAATCGTCGAAACGACATGCGAGTCAACCTGTTTTTGCGGCACACGACATGGTCCGTGCCAAAATTGTGGGCACCTACAATTGCATGCGGCCCCCCGGATTCGCAAGGTGGCGCGCACGGCGCTAGCGCGGCGGCGGGGCGATCACTTCGACCGACATCGCCTTGATCAGCGCCAGCACGCTGGCGCCGGGGGCCAGTTCCAGCCGGTTGACCGCATCCGGTGTGACCCGTGCCAGCACCGCAGCACCCCCGAGGTCGATTTCCACCAGGGCCGCATGGCGCACCGCATCCGGCACGATGGCGCGCACGGTGCCGGGCAGGATGTTGTGCAGGCTGATCACTTCGGCGAGGCCGTGTGTGTCGCCATGCGCCAGAATCACCTCGCGCGCCGGAATGCGGGCGCGCACGAAACTGCCGGCCGCCGCATCCAGCAACGGCACCAGCAGCGCCGCACTGCCGCATTCCAGCCGGGTCAGGCCGCGCGCGGTGTCGTGGCCCGCCACCCTGCAGTCCAGCACGCCGCCCGCATCTGCCCGCCCGGCCAATGGGAGGTCGGCGCGCGCAGCCAGGGTGGCCACCGGCCCCGCGGCGGCGGCGTGGCCTTCGTGCAGCAGCACCAGCGCGTCGGCCAGTTGCAGCACTTCCTCGAAGGAATGCGTGACATACAGGATGGGCAGGCCGAGGGCTGCGGGCAGGCGGGCGAGATAGGGCAGGATGCCGGCCTTGCGGGCGGCATCCAGGCTGGCCAGCGGTTCATCGAGCAGCAGCAGATGCGGTTGCGCCAGCAGGGCGCGGCCAATGGCGGCGCGCTGCTTCTCGCCGCCCGACAGCGTGTGCGGGCGGCGCGCCAGCAATGGGGCCAGCCCCAGCAGGTCCACCACCGTGTCAAACCCGATGGGGCGCAGGCGGCGGCGGTTCAGCCCGTAGCGCAGGTTCTGCTCCACCGACATGTGCGGGAACAGCCGCGAATCCTGAAACACCAGCCCGACCTGCCGCTTCTCGGGGGCGACGAACAGGCTGATGCTGCTGTCAGCCATCACCACGCCGTTGACGCCGATGCGATATTCTTCGGGCTTCAGCAATCCCGCCGCGATGGCCAGCACGGTGGATTTGCCGGACCCGGACGGGCCGAACAGCGCGGTAATGCCGCGCCCCGGCGCTTCGAAGGTCACGTCCAGCGCGAAACCGGGGAAGTGGTGGCGGGCGGAGAAATACAGCGTCATCGGCCAATGGCCGCGTTCAGCCGCCGCCCGAGCCATTCGGACAGCAGCAAACCGCCCAGCGCCAGCACCAACGACAGGGCCGAGAGTTTCGCCGCCGCCATCTCGCCGCCCGGCACTTGCAGGGCCGAGAAAATCGCCAGCGGCAGCGTGCGGGTCTGGCCGGGAATATTGGCGGCGAACGTGATCACCGCGCCGAACTCCCCCAGACAGGTGGCGTAGGCCACCGCGGCCCCCACCACCACACCGGGGGCGGCCAGCGGCAGGGTGATGCTGAACAGCCGGTCCAGCCGCCCCGCGCCCAGCGTACGGGCGGCCTGTTCCAGCCCGGGGTCGATGGCGTCGATGGCTTGCCGCACGCTGCGGACCATGATCGGGAAGGTCATCACCCCGCAGGCCAGAGCCGCACCGGCGGTGGTAAACGCCAGCCGGATGCCGAACCACTCCCACAGCAATGCCCCGAACGGGCCGCGTATGCCGAACATCAGCAGCAGCAGCCACCCGGTGACCACCGGCGGCAACACCAGCGGCAGATGCACCAGCGCCTGCAACACCGGGCGGCCAGGAAAGCGCCAGCGGCTCAGCATCCATGCCACCAGCACGGCGGGCGGCAGAAAGCACACCACCGCCCAGGCAGCCACCACCAGTGTCAGCCGGACTGCCTGCCACGTTTCTGCGTCGAGGATCGTGCTACTCCGTCTTGAAGCCCCGCTTGACGAAGGCAGCGCGCGCCGCCGGGCCAGACAGGAAGGCCAGAAGCTCCCGCGCGGCGGGTGAATCCCCGCCGGTGGTGACCGCAAACGGGTACACGATGGGATCGTGACTGTCAGCCGGGAACCTTCCTGCAACCGTCACTTTTGCCGACACCGCTGCGTCGGTGGCGTATACAATCCCGGCGGGTGCCTCACCGCGCTCGACCAGCAGCAGGGCCGAGCGCACGTCCTCGGTGCGCGCCAGGCGTTCGGCCACTTGATCCCACAGCCCAAGTTTGCGCAGCGCCTGCGCGGCATAGGTGCCGGCGGGCACATGCGCCGGGTCGCCCACCGCCAACCGTCCGCCTGCGCCCAACAGCCCGGCCAGATCGGCCCCCGGTGCCAGCGCCAGCGTGGCCGGATGATCGGCAGGCACCACCAGCACAAGCGCGTTGCCCAACAGATTGCGCCGGGTGTCAGCGGCGATCAGCTTGCGCCCGTCCAGCCAGTCCATCCATTTCGTGTCCGCCGAGGCGAACAGATTGGCCGGCGCGCCTTGGTCGATCTGCTTGGCCAGCGTCGAGGATGCGGCAAACGAGGTCTTGAACGGTGTATGCCCCGCCTGCACCCAAGCCGCGCCGATGTCGCGCAGCGCATCGGTCAGGCTGGCAGCGGCGAACACGGTCAGATCCTGCGCCCGGGCAACTGTGGCTGCCAGCGGGACGGCCAGCAGCAGCGCGAAAACAAGCAACAGAGTACGCATCAGGGCCGGTCTCCTGCGAGGCACGATATTGTGGTCTGGCTATAGCGTGCCTGCTGCGCTATTGCTATCCGGGCATATCGCTTGAGGCGGCGCAGGATGTTCGCGGGCAGGTACCCGGTGATTCTGTGGTTGCGGTGATCAGGGCGCCCGACGCGATCGTCGCCAAATGCTGACGCAAGGCTGCACGTTCCTGACACATGTCATAAAATTGCAATAAGACCTCTATGGCAAGGATTTCTGAAAGGTTCTAGTTGCGGGCGGGCGACGGGGCGGCGGTCGGGATTCGGGGCGTGATGTGTCCCGGATGCCGAAGCGTGCGGCTGCCGTGGTGGACCGAGATCGCCCGGAGTTGGAACAATCGCATGCTTGCACATCTACCTATGCGCCCGCCACACGGCCACTGGCCATTGCTGTCCGTTCTGGCTGCGGCCCTGTTTGGAGGCGTGATGGTGCCGTCCGCCCGGGCGGATGAGATCGTCACAAGTTCCGTCGGCGCGGCGTCGCTGGATCAGCCTGCCACCTACCCGGCCAATCTGACCATCGGAACGTTCAGCTTCAGCATTCCGTCCTGGGATACGCTGATCGGTGCCAGCGTGAGCGGCTATTTCGGCAATGCGCTGGTGCCGACCACGGCACCCGGCACGTTCTACATCGGCGGCGTGCAGGTGGCCGCCTGCAACGTGACCGACCCGTGCTACAGCGCCGACAGCGAGACGGCCTGGAGCTATAGCTTCACGCCGGACCAGCTTGCGGTGCTGCAAAGTGGCTCGGCGGATTTCACCGTGATCCAGACAGGTGATTTCCAGATTCAGACCGACACCACGACCCTGACGCTCGACTTGCAGGTGCCGGAGCCCGCCACGGTGGCGTTGCTGGCGACCGCATTGCTGGGTCTCGGGCTGCAACGGCGGGGGGCGCGCAAATGAGCCGCAGCATGAACACCGTTTCGCTGGCCGCGCTGGCCGCGATTGCCCTGGCCCCCGCCGCGCAGGCGCAGGTGGCATGGACGGCGACCACCGCCCCCGCGCAGGCCACCATCAAGGGTGGCCCGTGGACCATTTCCACCGGCAAGCTTGCCAACCCCGCATCGGCCACCGGCTATTGCACCAACAACGTGGAGAACGTGTTTCCCACCACGTCGCAGACGTTGATGCAGCCTTACTATTTCCCGTTCATCACCGGCCGCGGCCAGACGCTGCAAGGCTATTTCGACTACCGTCCGAAGAACGTGAACGAGAAGCTGGTTGCGGCCAGCAGCAGTGACGGCGGGCAGACCTGGACGTATCAGCAACAGGCGCTCGAACTGACTGCGGCCTGCCCGGACCCGACCGATGTGGCCAACAACAACAAGACCTTCGGCAACGATGCCGGGCTTGGCCATCCGCATGTTCTAAGCTTCGGCGGCGCCAATTTCCTGTACCTGCTTGACCGGCGGCCAACCCATGTCGACTCGGATGGTCTGGTGGTGCACCGGCTGTACCCGGCGGCGGGCCTGCCGCTGGGCAGCAACAAGCTGAATGCGACCGCACAGTTCACGCCCGCCGGAGCGGCGCTGGTGGCGCAGTGGAATTTCTCCACGCTGGCCACGGCGGTCAACAATACCCCGGCAGCGAGCGTTGCGCTGACCACCGCGACGGCCAAGTCGCTGGGCATGACCAACAGCTACACCTATCCGTCCAAGCAGGACGGCACGGGCGGCACGCAAACCTCCTCGACGACGGCCGATGACATCGAGGCGGCCAGCCCTGGCAATTCCGACACCACCTCGCCGGTGCAGTTGCAGAAGGACTGGCGCATTCGCGGCAACAAGAACGCCACCTCACCGGCGGCGGGCAACGGCTGGAACACCGCCGCGCCGCAGTACACGCAAGGGGCGGAGTTCGACGTTGCCACCACCGGCTACAGCAACATCGTCTTCCAGTATGACTGGTTCGTGACCGGGCAGGGCGTGCGCAACCTGCAGGCGCAGTACACCACCGACGGTACCAGCTGGACCAATGCCGGCACCTTGCAGGTGACGCCGGATGGCGGCGGTTATGTCGAGGCGATCACCATCGATTTCGCAGCCCTCGGCATTACCACGGTCGCCAACAACAGCAAGTTCGGCGTGCGGCTGGTCTCGGCCTATGATCCCACCTACAGCGGGGCCGGGGCGCCGGCCTATACCGGTGCATCGCTGACCAACGGTCAGCCGGTGAAATACAACAACGTGTCCGGCAACTGGCATTTCGACAACGTGAAGGTCTATAGCAAGCCGCTGTCCACCACGGTGGTGGCCGCCGACTTTGATATCAAGACCACCGGCCTGCTGAACCCGGACGGCATCGTGGCCGTGGTGCCGGGCAGCTACCCGCATCAGGTGCTGTATGTGCGCAAGGTGCTGGGCAGCGACTACAGCTTTGCCGCCAACCAGATCTGCGGCTTCGCGGGCCGCAGCGGCAGCATCAACCATGACGTGGACACAATTCGCCTGGCGCAGACGCTGGACGGCGTGACCTTCACCGATCTTGGTGACACGGCGCTGACCGACCCGGCCACGATTTCTCCGACCGGCATCCGCTATGCGGCGCCGAACGGCTCGCTGGTCAAGCTGGGCACCGCAACCGACACCGGCGGCCATGCCTACAACAAGTACGGGCTGTTCTTCGGCGCCGGCAATTGCCTGGACGGTGACTCGGATGGCTTCCATGCCATCGTGTATGCCGAGAACACCGACGCGACACTGCTGCACTGGACGATGGTCAACGGCATCAACAACCCGATCGTCTCGACCGCGCCGGTGACCTATAACGGCACGGTCTATTCGCCGGCTTCGACAGTGCTGGGCCAGGGCAGCGGCACCTCGACGGCCACGAACGGCTGGTTTGGCGGGCGGGTGTACAACCCGATGGCGATGTGGAAGGACTCAAGCCACATCAACCTGATCTTCGACGGCTACAACGCCACCTATGGCAACTCCGACCTGACCAACTATCGCAGCATCGGACAGGCCGTGCTGTCATCGGGCAGCACGGTGCTGCCGTAACCGGGGCGACGGCGGCGGGCTGCAAGGCCCGCCGCCGTGCTTGATCAGTCGGCCAGCAACTCGGCCAGCGGCGCGTCGATTTGCGCGATGTCGCCCGCGTTCATCGGCGCCATGTGGCCCCACGCCGATTTGAGGACGCGGCATTCGCCGTTCGGGATGTAGCGCGCTTCAGTCCGCGCATCGGCGGGCGGGAAGTAGCGGTCGTTGTCCACCGGCAGGATGATGGTGCGCGCGGTGATGCCGCGCAGGGCCGCCGGATAGTCGCGCTTGTAGGTGGCGTTGTCGCTGATGTCGCCCTGCTCCCACGTCCACAACTGCGACAGCAGGTTGTTGGCATCGCAGCGCAGGAAGAACGGCTCCCAGAAATCGGCCACGTGTTCGGCGGTGCTGTAGGACCCGAACGCCTTGAACACGGCATTGCGGAAGAACGGCTCGGACGTGCCCCAGCCCGCATAGATGGCCGCAAATGCCTTGATGCCGCGCACCGGGGCGTGGGCGTAGAAGCCGTCGTTGAAGGCGGGGTCCAGTTCCAGCGCGCGGCGCAGGGCCAGCAGGAACACCTTGTTATAGTCGGCGGTCTTGGCCGACCCGGCGATGGGGCAGGCGGCGCGCACCATGCCGGGGAATTGTGCCGCCCATTGGTAGGTCTGGCACGCGCCCATCGACCACCCGGTCACAAGGCGCAATTTCTCGATGCCGAGTTTCTCCCGCACCAAAATCTGTTGCAGGCGCACGTTGTCGTGCACCGTGACCTTCGGGAAGTTGCCGCGATCTGCGGGTGCCGCGGCATTGCTGGGCGAGGTGGAAATGCCGTTGGCCAGCAGGTCGGTCAGGATGATGAAATACTTGCCGGGGTCGAGTGCCCGATCCGGGCCGACCATGAACATCTCGGTGCTGTCATGCGTGCCGGTGTACCAGCTTGGCACCAGCACGGCGTTGTCGCGTGCGGCGTTCAGCTTTCCGAGGGTTTTGTAGGCCAGTTGCACGCTGGGCAGGTAACCGCCCTTTTGCAGCATGACATTGGGGATTTCGAGTGTTTCGAAATGGCTCATGGCGGACTCCGGGGCTGACGGGCCGGGCCACGTGACCCGGCCAGACGTGGCCCCGAAGTATCCGGCGGCGCTGCCGCCGGGTAAAGCGCGGTTATTTCACCTGCCTGCGGATTGCGGTGCGCCGGGGTCAGACCACCTCGAATAATCCGGCCGCCCCCATGCCGCCGCCCACGCACATGGTGACCACCACATAGCGCACACCGCGCCGCTTGCCTTCCAGCAGCGCGTGGCTGGTCAGGCGCGCGCCCGACATGCCGTAGGGGTGGCCCACGGAAATCGCGCCACCGTTGACGTTGAGCCGCTCATTCGGGATGCCCAGCGTGTCGCGGCAATACAGCACCTGCACCGCGAACGCCTCGTTCAGTTCCCACAGCCCGATATCGTCCACGCTCAGCCCGTGCTGTTTCAGCAGCTTGGGCACCGCGTACACCGGGCCGATGCCCATTTCATCCGGCGCCAGGCCGGCGACCGCGATGCCGCGATAGATACCCAGCGGGGACAGACCGCGCCGCGAAGCCTCAGCCGCTTCCATCACCACCACGGCGGCGGCGCCGTCCGACAACTGGCTGGCATTGCCTGCGGTGATGGTGGCCTCCGGCCCGCGCACCGGCTTCAGCGCAGATAGACCCGCCAGCGTGGTGTCGGCGCGGTTGCCTTCATCGCGGGCGAGCGTCACATCGACGTGGCTGATCGCCTTGGTCACCTTGTCCGCCACGGCCATCCGGCTGGGCAGGGGCACGATTTCGGCGTCGAACAGCCCGGCGGCTTGTGCGGCGGCGGTGCGCTGCTGGCTTTGCAGCGCGTATGCGTCCATCGCGTCGCGCGTGACGCCGTAGCGCCGCGCCACTGTCTCGGCGGTGTCCAGCATCGCCATGTAGGCACTGGGGTGCATCGCCACCAGAGATGGGTCGATGTCGCTGCGCAGTGCCTCGGTCTGCACCACCGAAATCGCCTCCACCCCGCCCGCGACCGCGATGGACATGCCGTCCACCATGATCTGCTTGGCCGCGGTGGCGATGGCCATCATGCCGGAGGCACATTGCCGGTCCAGCGACATGGCCGCCACGCTGACCGGCAGGCCCGCGCGCAGGGCGGCGAGGCGGGCGATGTTGGGGGACTGGCTGCCCTGCGGCAGGGCCGCGCCGAACACCACGTCGTCGATTTCCGCCGGGTCGATGCCCGCGCGCGCCACCGCATGGGCGATGGCGTGCCCGGCCAGCGTGGGGGCGGGGGTGATGTTGAACGCGCCGCGATAGGCGCGGCCGATGGGCGTGCGGGCCTGCGAGACGATGACGGCTTCGCGCATGGTGGGCGTTTCCCCTGAAGACGCCGCAGACTAGCCCCGCGCCATCCCGGCCAGCAACGCCGCCGCCCGTGCAACCACTGGCTCCCAGTCACCCGGCGCGGTCTGGCGCAGGATGGTCAGGCCCGGATACCACGGGCTGTCCTCACGCCCGGCGAGCCACCGCCAGCAGGAATCGTAGCGGTCCAGCAGCAGCACGGTCTTGCCCATCGCACCGGCCAGATGCGCCACCGCAGTATCCACGCTGACCACCACGTCCAGATGGGCAATGATGGCGGCCGTATCGGCAAAGTCGGTGACGCGCGGCATCGGGTTGTGCAGCGCGAGCGGACGGGGCGGGGCCTGCGCCTCGGTGGCGGCGGGGCCGGTTTGCAGGCTGACCAGCGTCAGGCCGGGCACGGCGGCCAGCGGTAGCAGTGTGGACAGGCGCATGCTGCGCCGCGCATCGAGCGCCGAAAACCCCTCCAGCCACGGCCGCGCCTGGCCGGCCCAGACAAGGCCCGCGCGCAACCCGCCCTGCGGCAAGCGCGCGGCCCATGCGGCAACCAGAGCGGCATCGGCGGACAGGTACGGCACGGTGGCAGGCACGGTGGCGGGCGTGCTGGCGAAGGCGCGTGGCAGGCTGAAGAACGGCACGTGCCAGTCATGGCCGGGCACATCGGCGGCGCTTGTGAACAGGCCGGATACGCCCGGCAGCGATGCCAGTAGCCGCGCCAGTTCCGGCGGCACCAGCACGAGCACATGTGCGCCGCGCGCGGCCAGCAGCGGCACGTAGCGGCAGAATTGCAGCGTGTCGCCAAAACCTTC
>CAIPHQ010000165.1 GCA_903864895.1 uncultured Rhodospirillales bacterium | reverse complement strand
TTCGAGCCTTCGCAGCCAACCACATAGCGCGCCCGCACCGTCTCGCCGCCCAGCGTGACGGCCGCCCCGCCATCATCGAGGCTGAGCGCGGTGGCCTCGGTGTTCCATTCCACCGCCACGCCCCGGCTTGCCAGCAGGTCGAGCAAGGCGTGCTGCGTGCGGTTCTGGCCCAGGATCAGTGGGTGCGGGTACGGGCTGTCGATACCGTCCAAATTCCAACGGCCGATGTGCTTGCCGTACGCGTGTACCACCACCTCGCGCAACGGTTCTGCCTCCGCGCGGGCGCGCGCGGCGATGCCGGTCTTGTCGAGAATTTCCTGCGTGCGGACATGCAGGATCATCGCCTTGGACACTTCCCGGATGCCGGGTGCCTTGTCGATGATGCGCGGTGGCACGCCATGGCGGGCCAGTTCGTTGGCGAGCGTCAGGCCCACCGGGCCAGCCCCGAGAATGATGACGCCGGTCTGTTCGCTGGTCATGATCGCAGCACCACCCGTCCGCTGTTGCGGCCACCAGCGGTAGGTGTGAAATGGTTTCAGTTCAATCTAACCTGACAGGCCATTTTGAGCCGGATTCCGGGACAATGATCCTGCTGACCGACGTGCGCGTGTTTCTGGAAATTGCCGGCACCGGCAGTTTCACCGGCGCTGCCGCGGCGCTGCGGCTGCCGAAATCCAGCGTCGCGCGGCAGATGCTGCGGCTGGAGGACGAACTGGGTTGCCAGTTGATTGAGCGCACCACGCGCAAGGTGGCGCTGACCGACGCGGGGCGCACCTTCCTGCCGCACGCACGGCGGTTGCTGGACGACAGCATCGAGGCGGCGGGCGTGCTGCGCGGGGCAGGTGAGAGTGCCAGCGGCCTGCTGTCGGTTTCCGCCCCCGGCACGTTCGGGCGCATGTTCGTGGCACCGCTGCTGCCGGGGTTTCGCAAACGCTATCCCAATGTGCGGGTGGCGCTGCGGCTGGCTGCGGCCAAGGTGGCAGTGGGTGTGGAGCCGGGTTCGGTGGACGTGGCGATTCGCCTGGGCCCCGTGCTGGAGCCCGATCTGGGCACGCGCCGCCTGGGGGAATTGCGGTTCTGGCTGGTGGCCAGCCCCGGCTACCTCAAGGGGCGCCGATGGCCCGCCGCGCCGCTTGATCTGGCAGATCACGACCTGATCGAACTGCCCACGCCGGCCCGCGACAACCGGCTGGAATTGCACCGGTTGGGGGAGGTGCAAACCGTCCGCTGTGTGCCATCCATCGGCATCGACGACCCGGAGGCTGTGCGCGGGGTGGCGCTGGCCGATGGCGGCATCGCCACGCTGCCGGATTTTCTGGTGCGCGCCGATGTGGCCGAGGGCCGGCTGGTTCGCGTGCTGGACGAATGGGCCCCGCCGCCCGCCACGATTCAGGTGGTGTTCGGCACAAGAATCGCGCCGCCGCTAAGGGTGCGGGCGTTTGTGGACTTCCTGCGCGATACGCTGGGCCAAACCGAGCCGTGGCGCTCGGCCTAGTCCCCGCTGAACACCGGCTTGCCCAGGCGCGGCACCAGCACACCCAGCGACATGCGGAACTGCGCCAGCACGCCGACATTGCGGCCCGAGGCACGGTTGCCGGGGATCAGCGCCTCGACACCGAACTGGTAGAACTGGTCTGACCATATCAGGCCCGGCGCGATGGTCCATTGCACCGGGTCGTTGGCGGGGCGGGTGGCGGGTGAGGAGTAGGACACCTCGACCAGCGGCACAAAATTGTCCACCCATTGCGGCCAGTTCAGCGACAGCACTTCGCCGTCCAGATAGTTCAGCGGGTATTGCAGCGTCATGCCTGCGACCCAGCGGCTTTCGATGCCGTTGTTGTAGGTGGGGTCATTGCCCGGCGCGGCGGGGAGCTGTTTCAGCCCCTTGTTGGAGATGGCGTAGCCGAACTCCCCGGTGACGGCGAAGGGGCGCAGCACACCGATGGGCAGCGCACCCCAGCCTTGCCCGAAATACACCAGCGGCGTGGTGGACCCGGTGGCCGACTCGCCGATCTGCTGAGATCCGGTGCCGCCGAATTCCTGCTGCACGCCGAACGAAAGCTCGGATTCTGTTTTGGCGCTTTTCCACGCCATGTACTGCAGGCCCGCCGACGCGTTTTGCATGCCGGTGCGGGACTTGCTGCCGAAGACGCTTTGCCACACCCCGCCGGTGGACACCTGCAGGCCAAGCCGGGTGGTGATGCGCTTGTCAATCTCGATTCCCGCATCGAACTCGTTGGTGGGCCCCACCCCGTCCTGCACGCCGCTGCGCTGCCAGACCAGCGTGGGCAGGATCAGCACGTCGTTCGGGTCCGGATCGTCGATCAGCATTGTGTCGGCAAAATCGCGGATCCCGGCATCGGCAAGGGCAGGCGGTGCCGCGAGGCCTGCCGCTGCCGCGGCCGCCAGAGCGAGCGAACAAGCCGTGCGCGCACGTGATTCCCGAGTCGACCAGCCCACAACGTTCATGTATTGTTCCTCCGGATATTGAGGTTGTATGACAGCGCCGTTGCCCTCATATTGTGGTCAGGGCGATGCATCACCGCCACATCTAGTAGAATTTCAATTGACGCCGCCAAGCCGTTGGGCAGGAATGGAGACTGTTGGATGTTTGTGACTCCGGGAGATTCGGTCGTGCTCGACGCAGTTCAGATGCAGGGTCGCCATCAGGTGCGGGTCGATCGGTCTCGCGACGCGCTGATCACCGAATTCGGCCGTGCGACGCTCGACGACAGATACCTTCTGCCCGGCGAGTCCTACCAAGACCTGTTCGCACGCGTAGCCAGTTTCTATGGCGACGACGCCGGGCACGCGCAACGCATCTACGACTACATCAGCAAGATGTGGTTCATGCCCGCCACCCCGGTGCTGTCCAACGGCGGCACCACGCGCGGCCTGCCGATTTCCTGCTTCCTGAACGAGGCATCGGACAGCCTTGAAGGCATCGTCGGCCTGTGGAACGAGAATGTGTGGCTCGCGTCCAAGGGCGGCGGCATCGGCAGCTATTGGGGCAATCTGCGCTCCATCGGCGAAAAGGTCGGCCAGAACGGCAAGACCTCGGGCGTGATTCCGTTCATCCGGGTGATGGACAGCCTGACGCTGGCGATCAGCCAGGGCAGCCTGCGGCGTGGCTCGGCGGCGGTGTATCTGCCTGTCACACACCCCGAGATCGAGGAATTCATCGAAATCCGCCGCCCGACCGGCGGCGACCCGAATCGCAAGGCGCTGAACCTGCATCACGGCATCCTGATCCCGGACGGGTTCATGCGCGCGGTGGAAGCCGGGGAGGATTGGGCGCTGACCTCGCCCAAGGACGGCGCCATCGTGCGCAAGATTTCCGCGCGGTCCTTGTGGATTCGCATCCTGACCGCGCGCATCGAAAGCGGTGAGCCGTATCTGATCTTCAGCGACCACGTAAACCGTGCGCTGCCGGAACAGCAGAAACTGGCAGGGCTGGAGGTAAAGACCTCCAACCTGTGCAGTGAAATCACGCTGCCGACCGGCATCGACCAGCACGGCAACCAGCGCACCGCAGTGTGCTGCCTGTCCTCGTTGAACCTCGAATCGTGGTTCGAGTGGCACGAGCACCCGGCGTTCATTGAAGACGTGATGCGCTTCCTCGACAACGTGCTGGAAGATTTCATCCAGCGTGCGCCGCCGGGCATGGAGCGGGCCAAATACGCAGCCATGCGGGAGCGTTCGGTGGGGCTGGGCGTGATGGGCTTCCACTCGTTCCTGCAGATGCAGAACATCCCGTTCGAGAGCGTGATCGCCAAGGTCTGGAACAAGCGGATTTTCAAGCACATCCGTGGTCAGGCCGACATCGCCTCCAAAATGCTGGCCGAGGAGCGCGGCGCGTGCCCTGATGCCGCCGAATACGGCATCATGGAGCGGTTTTCGAACAAGCTCGCTATCGCGCCCACGGCGTCGATCTCGATCATCGCGGGCAACGCCTCGCCGGGCATCGAGCCGATTGCCGCCAACGTGTTCCTGCAAAAGACGCTGTCGGGCAGTTTTGCCGTGCGCAACCGGCATTTGCAGATGCTGCTGGCGCAGAAAGGGCAGGACACCGACGAGGTGTGGTCGTCCATCACCCGCACCGCCGGCAGCGTGCAGCATCTGGATTTCCTGACCGAGCAGGAGAAGGCGGTGTACAAGACCGCGTTCGAACTCGACCAGCGCTGGGTGATCGAACACGCCGCCGACCGCACGCCGTTCATCTGCCAGAGCCAGTCGGTGAACGTGTTCCTGCCCGCCAACGTCAACAAGCGCGACCTGCACCAGATCCACATGCTGGCGTGGAAGCGCGGCGTGAAAAGCCTTTACTACTGCCGCAGCATGTCCCTGGCCCGCGCCGACAACGTCAGCGAGAAAGCCGTGCGCCCGGACGAGATCGTGCAGCGCGAACGCGGCGCCCCGGTGGCGCCGCTGGAACTGGAACTGCCGCTGGTGGTGGCCGCCGCCGCCCGAGCGACGACGACGGATTATGAGGAGTGTCTGGCCTGCCAGTGATCGGCCGGCGTAGGGCGCAAAAACGAAGCGCCATGCGCCGGGTGTTCCTGCCCGGCAAAAGTGGCGGAAGCCGCCCCGCTTTTCCGCCCCTCGTCTAAAAGATCGAGGCACGTTGAGCTAGGGTTGGGCGCATCAGGCCGCCTCGGGCTTCTCCACCGTCTCCGCATGGACCAAGATCTGTACGCCCGTTGAAGTCCCGATAGCCTGCAAAATACGCGACAGATTACCCGCACGCGGATTGCCGTTGGGTCCTAGCATGCGCATCAGGCTGGATTTTGCGACACCGGTGGCGGTCGCCAGGGCATCGAACCCCATCGTGGCATTCACAACATCGCGCAACTGGATCAGCGCGATTTCGACATCACCGTTCAGGATGTTCTGGGCGGCTTCCTCCACCAGGGCCGCGCGGAATGCGGCATCGGTGCGGGCGCGTTTGACCACCGTTTCCCGAAAGCTGCGTGTCAGAGCCATCTCTATCTTCTCCTTGGCTGGAGCACGGCCGGCAGAGCTGCCTTGCGCGCCCGATACTCCGCCCACAGAACTTTGGCGAAGGCGATGTCGTCGGCCTGTGTTCGCTTGTCGCCGCACAACAGCAAGACAATGAGGTCCGTGCCATCTGCGCCGAAGTAAACCCGATAGCCCGGTCCGTAATCGATCCGCGCTTCCAATACCCCGTCTCCGACCGGCCGAAGGCCGGGGCGCAGACCGCGCTCCAGTTTCAGGATGGCGGTATCGATCCGCGTCGCCGCCCGCACATCGCGAAGCCGCTCAAAGCTTTCATCGAATGGGCGTGCCCCGCCGGCACGCTCGTAGGACTGCACTTTAGGCACCAGCATTGATACCGTATGTGTTATCACACAGCAAGCCGATCAGTCTCGTTTGCCGGTAGCCCTTGGCGGTTTCAAACGCTTCCCATCTAAAGGAAAGCTATCGGACCGACTCCGGCAGATCGGGAAAACTGACCCCTCGCGTCCTGCCGTTCCGCGCCCTTCATCGGACACAAGACCCAATGTCAAACGCTGCCCCCATCCACCTCGACCTGCTGACCGAAAACCCGGTCTACAAGCCGTTCCGCTACCCTTGGGCCTACGAAGCCTGGCTGGTGCAGCAGCGCGTGCACTGGCTGCCGGAAGAGGTGCCGCTGGCCGATGACGTGAAGGACTGGCACAAGAACATTACGGTCTCCGAGCGCAACCTGCTCACCCAGATTTTCCGCTTCTTCACGCAGGCGGATGTCGAGGTGAACAACTGCTACATGAAGCACTACAGCCGGGTATTCAAACCCACGGAAGTGCTGATGATGCTGTCGGCGTTCTCGAATATCGAGACGGTGCATATCGCCGCCTACAGCCATCTTCTGGACACCATTGGCCTGCCCGAGGTTGAATACACCGCCTTCCTGAAATATCAGGAAATGAAGGCCAAGTTCGACTACATGCAGTCGTTCAATGTGGACAACAAGCACCAGATCGCCAAGACCTTGGCAGCGTTCGGCGCGTTCACCGAGGGGCTGCAACTGTTCGCCTCGTTCGCCATCCTGCTGAATTTCCCGCGCTTCGGGAAAATGAAGGGGATGGGGCAGATCATATCATGGTCGGTGCGTGA
>CAIPHQ010000164.1 GCA_903864895.1 uncultured Rhodospirillales bacterium | reverse complement strand
TTCAGATCCAGCGGATCGCCCACCTTCATCTTCGCTGCCACGGCAGCGACCTTGGCGGCGAACGCCGCGTGGATGGATCGCTCCACCAGCAGGCGCGACCCGGCCACGCAGACCTGCCCGGCATTGCGGAAAATACCGAACGCGGCGGTCCTGGCCGCGGCGTCCAGATCGGGCGCGTCGGCAAACACGATGTTCGGCGACTTGCCGCCGAGTTCCAGATACACGCGCTTCAGGTTGGATTGCGCCGCATATTCCAGCAGTTTGCGCCCCACGCCACCCGACCCGGTGAAGGCGATGACGTCGATATCCTTGTGCAGCCCCATCGCCTGCCCGGCTACGGCCCCCTGCCCGGTCACCACGTTGAACACGCCCTCGGGCAACCCGGCGGCGGCGCAAATTTCCGCCAGATGCAGCAACGACAGTGACGCAAGTTCGGAGGGTTTCAGCACCACCGTATTGCCCGCCGCCAGCGCCGGGGCGGCTTTCCAGGCGCCGATCATCAGCGGGAAGTTCCACGGCACGATGGCCCCCACCACGCCCACCGGTTCGCGATGCACAAGGCCCAGAACACCGGGGGCCGTGGGTGCGATCTCGCCATACACCTTGTCGAGCAGTTCGGCGTAGTAGCGGAACGTGGCCGCCGCACTGGCCGGTTCGGCTTTCAGTGCCATGCCGATTTCGGTGCCATTGTCACGCACGCCCAGCACCGCCAGTTCAAGCGCGTGCTTCTCGATACCGTCGGCAATGCGCAGCAGCACTTTCTTGCGCTCGGCGGGTGCGGCGCGGGACCATGTGGCGCGGCCGAAGGCGGCGCGGGCGCTGGCCACGGCGGCATCGACATCGGCCGCACTGGCATCGGCAATGCGCGTCAGCACCGACCCGTCGAGCGGTGAAATCACCTCGAATTGCTGGCCGGACTGGCTGGCGCACGGCGTGCCGCCGATGAACAGACCCTGTTCGGGCAGGCTGGTCTGGCGCAGGGCGTCGATATCGGCTTGGTTCAAGGCGCGTCCTCCGCCGCAAGCGGCCAACACTTGCGCAACGGCTTATTATCACCGAACGTCCGGCGCGCGAGAAGGAGTTGCACCGTGGCCGATGCCTGCGAGGCCCTGATCCTCGATTTCGGCGGCGTGATCTCGAAGACCCTGTTCGAGACGCATCGCGCCAGCGAGGCGGCACTCGGCCTGCCCGAATTCACGCTCGACTGGTACGGCCCGTTTGGCCGCGGCAGCGATGCGCTGTGGCGGGCGATGGAGGCGGGTGAGATCAGTGAGCGGGACTATTATTTCCGCCGCACGGCCGAAACCGGCGCGTTGCTGGGTGAAACGTGGACCGCGCTGCCCGACCTGCTGCGCCGCATCCGGGGTGACGACCCGGCCTCGGCCATCCGCCCGGAGGCGCTGGACGCGATAAGCCGCGCCAAGGCAGCGGGGTGCAAGCTGGCAGTTCTGTCCAACGAACTGGATTTGTTCTACGGGGCCGATTTCCGCGCCAGGCTGGATTTTCTGCGCGATTTCGACGTGATTGTGGACGCGACCTATACCAAGGTGCTGAAACCCGCGCCGCAGGCCTACGCCTTCGCCATCGAAGGCTTGGGGCTGCCCGCCGCTGCGTGCGTGTTCGTCGATGACCAGTGGCGTAACGTGCAGGGCGGGCTGGCCGCCGGTTTGCGCTGCGTGCATTTCGATGTGACGCAGCCACAGACAAGTTACCATCAGGCCCTGACCATGCTGGGTCTTTGAGCAGGACGGCACCGATGCAAGAAACCAATTTCCTGATCGACAACAACGCCCGCCATGTCTGGCACCCGATGGCGCACCCGGCGGAAATGCAGGCCGGGCCGCCGAAGATCATCGCCAGCGGCGCGGGCGTGGAGGTGACGGATATTGCCGGCAAGCGTGTGCTGGACGCGGTGGGCGGGCTGTGGAACGTCAACCTCGGCTATTCCTGCGAACCGGTGAAACAGGCCATCCGGGAACAGCTTGACGCGCTGCCGTACTACTCGGCGTTTCGCGGCACCACCAACGCGCCGCTGATTGAATTGTCCTATGAACTCGCGGACTGGTTCGCCCCGGATGGGCTGGCGCGCAGCTTCTTCACTTCGGGCGGGTCGGATTCGGTGGAAATCTGCCTTCGGCTGGCGCGGCAATACCACAAGATCAACGGCCAACCGGAGCGCACCAAGTTCTTCGCACTGAAAAAGGGCTATCACGGCACGCATTTCGGCGGTGCCTCGGTGAACGGCAACGCCAATTTCCGGCGCAATTACGAGCCGTTGCTGCCGGGCGTGTTCCACCTGCCCGCACCCTACCCCTACCGCAACCCGTTCAACCTGACCGGCCCGGCGGAACTGGCGCAGGCGATAGCGCGGATGTTTGAGGACGAAATTGCCTTTCAGGGGGCGGACACCATCGCCGCCTTCATCATGGAACCGGTGCTGGGTGCCGGCGGCGTGATTGTGCCGCACAGCAGTTTCATGCCGTTGATGCGAAAGATTTGCGACAAGCACGGCATTCTGCTGATCGCCGATGAAGTCATCACCGCATTTGGCCGCACCGGGGCCTGGAGCGGTTCGCGGCTGTGGGGCGTGCAGCCGGACCTGATGGCCACCGCCAAGGCCATCACCAATGCCTATTTCCCGTTTGGCGCGGTGATGATCTCCCCCAAGGTCGCCGCCGCGTTTGAATCGAACAAGGATGCGCTGGGCTCCATCGGCTCCGGCTACACCTATTCCGGCCATCCGGTGGGGGCGGCGGCGGCGTTGGCGGCGCTGAAGGAGACGAAGCGGCTGAATGTGGCGGCCAATGCCGCCGCGCGCGGGACGGAGTTGCTGGCCGGGCTTGAGGGCTTGCAGGCCAAACACGCCCTGGTCGGTGACGTGCGCGGCATCGGGTTGATGTGCGCACTGGAACTTGTGTCCGACCGCGCCAAGAAGACCGCCGCTGCCAAGGCGGTGGTGAACACTGTGTATGAAGCCACCTATGAGGCGGGCGTGCTGGTGCGCACCTCGGGGGCCAACGTGATCCTGTCACCGCCGCTGATCCTGACGGCGGAGGATGTGCAACGTATTATTGCAGCGCTGGATACCGGACTTTCGGCGGCCGCGTGAAATAAGTGCGCCCCGCCCGGCGTCAAGGGGCGGGGCGACACTAATATGCGTGGCATGATACCTGCTTACCTTGCACTCCATTCAGACTGGAGTGCCCGATGCCCTACCGCCAAGCCGATGAAATTCGCCGCGTTGCCGTGCATGGCCACGAAGTCGTCACCTATAGCTTCGGCAGCGGTGACGAGGTGCTGTTCTGCCTGAACGGCGGGCCTGGCCTGGGCTGCGATTATGTGCGCGACGCCCATTCACGATTGGCGGATTCCGGCTACCGCGTGGTGGCGTTCGACCAGTTGGGCACCGGCTCATCTGACCGGCCCACGGATGCCGGCCTGTGGACGCTGGAACGCTATGTCGAGGAAGTGGAGATTGTGCGCACTGCCCTGAATTTGGGCAAAGTGCATCTGCTGGGGCAATCCTGGGGCACCTGGCTGGGCATTGAATATGCGCTGACCTACCCGGACGCCTTCAAGACGCTCACGCTGGCCAACGGTGCGGCCAACATCCCGCATCTGGTCAGCGAACTCGAACGCCTGCGCGCGGCGCTTGGCCCGGAAACCGTGGCGATGATGCAGCGGCATGAGGCGGAGGGCACGCTGGACCACCCGGAATACAAGGGCGCCATCGAAATCCTGAACTACCGCCATGTCTGCCGCCTGCAAGTCTGGCCGGAGGCGGTGAACGCCTCGCTGGGCAACTGGAACATGGCTCCGTACGTGGCGATTCAGGGGCCGAACGAGTTCTGCTACACCGGCAGCATCAAGGACTGGAACCGCGTGCCCGATCTGCACCGCATCACGCAGCCTGCGCTGGTGCTGTGCGGCCTGCATGATGAACTCACCCCCGCCTGCGCGCGCCTGATGCATCAGGCGCTGCCCGACAGCCGTATCAAGATTTTCCAGAACAGCGCGCATCTGCCGTTCTGGGAGGAACCCGATGCGTATTTCGAGGTTCTGCAAGGCTTCCTCGACGCGCATCGCGGCTGAGCAGCGCACACCATGCAGCGATTTGCGTTCCTGTTGCGGCGTCCGCTGGAGTTGCTGCCGGTGCTGTTCGGCGTGGCGCTGGTGAGTTTCCTGCTGGTGCGCAGCATCCCCGGCGACCCGGCGCGCATTCTGCTTGGAATCAAGGCAACGCCCGCGGCGATTGCCGCCATCCGTGCCCGCTACGGGCTGGATGATCCGCTGCCGGTGCAGTTCCTGCTGTTCGTGCGCAACGCGCTGCAAGGCGAGTTCGGCAAGTCCATCGTGTTCAAGATCAAGGTGCTGGATCTGGTGGGCACCCATATCGCGCCCACGCTGTTCCTGATCGGCTACACGGTGGCACTGGCGCTGCTGCTGGCCATCCCCGCCGCCGTGCTGGCCGCGCGGCGGGCGGGGCGCTGGCAGGATCAGGCGGTGCGCGTGGTCTCCACGCTTGGCCTCGGCCTGCCACCGTTCTGGCTGGGCATCATTCTGGTGATGGTGTTCAGCATCTGGCTGGGGCTGTTCCCGGTCTCGGGCTACGGGAAGGATTTTCTGGATCATCTGCATCATCTGTTTCTGGCCGCGCTCACGCTGGCGCTGGCGCTGGCCCCGGTGCTGATCCGCAACCTGCGCGCGAGCCTGCTGAGCGAGCAATCCGCCGATTATGTGGTGGCCGCGCGCGCCAAGGGGCTGGATGAGCGGCGCATCTTCGCCGCGCACGTGTTCCGCAATTCGCTGATCCCCACGGTGAACCTGCTCGGCGTGACCATCGGCTTCCTGATCGGTGCCACCGTGATTGTGGAAAACGTGTTCGCCATTCCAGGGCTGGGGCAGTTGATGGTCGAGTCGATCATCAACCGCGATTACATGGTGGTGCAGGCGGTCACACTGGTGTTTGCCATCGGCACCATCTGCGTGAGTTTGCTGGCCGATATTGCCACCGTCGCACTCGACCCGCGGGTGAAGGGATGAGTGCCGCACTCACCACGCACAAACTGGCCGTGCGCTGGCGGCTGCCCAATGCGTTTCAGACCGGGCTGGTGCTGGTAGGGCTGTGGCTGTTTCTGGCCGCCTTCGGGCAGACCGTGGCACCGTACGATCCCATCGCACAGAACCTGCAAGCCACATTGCAACCGCCGTCACTGGCGCATCTGCTCGGCACCGACAATTTTGGCCGCGACATCTTCTCCCGCATCCTGTCTGGCATTCGCGTGGATCTGGCGATGGGCGTAATCGCGGTGGTGATTCCATTCTGCGCCGGGTCCGCCATCGGGGCCATTGCCGGTTATGCGGGCGGGGTGGTGGATGCGGTGCTGATGCGCATCGTCGATGTCACCATCGCGTTTCCGTTTTTCGTGCTGATGATCTCCATCGTCTCGCTGCTCGGCCCCGGGCTGTACAGCTTCTACATCGCGGTCTCACTGGTGGGCTGGGTGTCGTATGCGCGGCTGGTGCGATCTCGCGCGCTGGTGCTGCGCTCATCGGAATTCATTCTGGCCGCCCGCACGCTGGGCTATTCGCGCAGCCGCATCCTGTTCCGGCATCTGCTGCCAAACGCGCTGGTGCCGTGCGTGGTGTTCTCGATGTCGGACGTGGTGCTGAACATCCTGCTCGGCTCGGCGTTGAGCTATCTGGGTCTGGGCGTGCAGCCGCCGACGCCGGAATGGGGTTTGATGGTGGCGGAAGGCCAGAACTTCATCGCGCAGGCGTGGTGGATCGACCTGTTTCCCGGCCTTGCCATTGTGCTGATGGC
>CAIPHQ010000163.1 GCA_903864895.1 uncultured Rhodospirillales bacterium | reverse complement strand
TGGCGGACCCGATACGATTCGAACGTACGACCTTTGCCTTCGGAGGGCAACGCTCTATCCAGCTGAGCTACGGGTCCCGCGAGTAGTGCATAGCGCGGATTGCGCTGCGGGGAAAGCCTTCGCAATCAGGGTTGGCGTGCAAGCCAACTTTCTGCCGCGCGATCGGCACCGGAAGGCAATGGCGCATCCGCTGCCTGCGCCCAAGTGGCGATGTCCTGCAAGGGCGCGGCGCGGTGCATGTCGCGCAGCAGCAGGTGATAGGCTTGCGGGTAATAGGCGCGCACCGTGTCACCGTTTGGCAGCCGGCGCCACATCCGGGCCATGGCCCCGGGCGGTACCAGTTCGTCGCGCCCGCCATACAGGAACAGTCCGGGCGCGGTGAAGGCCGGGGCGGCGGACAGGGCCGCGTCCATAAGGTCCACCAGGCCGCGCAGCGTGCCAAACCTGGTCGTATGCAGCGTCAGCGGGTCGCGCGACAGGCGTACGAGCGCTTCACGATTGTCGGAGGCCACAACCCGCACCGGAGCGCGGCTGACTGCCAGCCCCGGCAAGAGTGCGGATGTCAGCCACAGACCCAGACGCATGGCGGCGTTCATGGTGATGCGGCCCCAGACGGCCGGTGCCGAGAGCACGTAGCGCGCACCCGCAGGTGCCTGCCCGCTGGTGGCAAGGCACATCAGAACGGCGCCGCCCATGCTTTCACCCAACAGCACCAATTGGGCTGCCGGGTGCAACGCCTGCACCTGCCGGGCCATGTCGGCAGCATCTGCGACCATTTGTGCCGTGCTGGACCACTGGCCTCGGGTGGCGGTGCCGCCAAATCCCCGCTGGTCGGGCGCGTAAATCACGAACCCGGCGGCGCAGAGCTCGGTGGCTGGCAGATCCCAAGCGTCGCGGCTGTCATTGAAGCCATGCAACGCCAGCGCCACCACCGTTGGAGGTCCCGCCGGGCGCCAGCGCCGATAGGGCAGTCTTGTGCCGTCTTGCATCACGAACGTGCCGTTCTGGTACCGCCCCGGCACCGCCAACGGCTCCGCTGCCAGCGTCACTACGCCACACCCGGCCAGTGGCAACGCGCCCAGCACGGCACGCCGGGTCAGCCAGGATGCGGCATCACGGTCTTGCAAGGTTGAATGCATAGCCAGCAGGGGTATCATGGCCCGCCCTTCGCCTGCATCCCCCGGCCTGAAAGGACTGCCCATGACCGCCATAGCCACCGCCCCCACCGAGACCATCCATGTCGATGACGCCGTGGTGGCCTGCGACGGCGGCGATGGCGCGCTGGGCCATCCGCGCGTGTGGCTGCGCATTGTGGATCATCAGGTGCAGTGCCCGTACTGCTCGCGGATGTATGTGCTGAACGAGGGTGCCGGCCACGGCGGCGGGCACTGAGGCGGAGCGCGCGGCGATGGCCGCCGGCGGGCCGCATCTGCTGCTGATCGACGGCTCGGGCTTCATTTTCCGCGCCTTCCATGCCTTGCCGCCGATGACCCGGCCCGACGGCACGCCGGTGAACGCCGTGTTCGGCTTCACCAACATGCTGGCACGGCTGCTGAAGGATCACGCGGGCACGCATATCGCAGTGATTTTCGACGCCGGGCGCTACACGTTCCGCAACCGGCTGTATGAGGCCTACAAGGCCCAGCGCCCGGAACCACCCGAAGAACTGCGCCCGCAATTCGCGCTGGTGCGCGAGGCAACCGAGGCCTTCAACGTGCCCGCCATTGAACTGGCGGACTGGGAAGCCGACGACCTGATCGCGAGCTACGCCCGCGCTGCCGTGGCGGCGGGCGCGCGTGCGACCATCGTGTCGTCCGACAAGGATCTGATGCAACTGATCCGCGACGGCGTGGATATGCAGGACCCCCTCAAGCAGAAGCCCATCGGACTGGCCGAGGTGCTGGAGAAGTTCGGCGTGCCGCCGGAAAAACTGGTCGAAGTGCAGGCCCTGATGGGCGATTCGGTCGATAACGTGCCCGGCGTGCCCGGCATCGGGCCAAAGAATGCGGCGCAACTGATTCAGGAATACGGCGATGTCGAGGCGGTGCTGGCCGCAGCGCCCTCGATGAAACCCTCCAAGCGGCGCGACAATCTGATCGAATTCGCCGAAGCCGCCCGCATCTCCCGCAAACTGGTGGAACTGCGCGACGACGTGCCGCTGCCGGTGCCGTTCGAGCAGCTGGCGGTGCGTGAGGCAGATCCTACGAAACTGTCCACGTGGCTGCTGGCGCAGGGCTTCCGCTCCACGCTGACCCGGCTGGGTCTGGAAGGCCACAAGGCGCTTGGGCCAACCCCGGCTGCCGCTGCCCACGCGGCCGTGCAGGCCGCCGAGCCACCGCCCGAAGCCGCCCCGCCCGCCCCGCAAACCGTGCCGTTCGGTCCCTACACAGCCGTCACCACCGCCGAGCAGCTTGCCGCATGGATCGCCGAGGCCACCGCGGCCGGCGTTGTGGCGGTGGACACTGAAACCGACGGGCTGGACGCGCAGATCTGCCACGTGGTGGGGTTCTCGCTGGCCACCGCGCCCGGCCGCTCCTGCTACGTGCCGCTGCGCCATGAAGGCACGCTGGAAAACGTGATTGCGGCGCAGTTGCGCCCCGAAGCCGCCATCGCGCTGCTATCGCCGTTGCTGTCCGATCCTTCGGTCCTGAAAATCTTTCAGAACGCCAAGTTTGACATGACGATGCTGGAACGCGCCGGGGCGCCGCGCGCGACACCCATCGACGACACCATGCTGATCTCCTACGCGCAGGATGCCGGCGCGCATGGCCACGGCATGGACGAACTGTCTTCGCTGCATCTCGGCCATACCCCGGTCAGCTACGATTCCGTCACCGGCACCGGCAAGGGCCGCATCAGTTTCGGGCAGGTGCCGCTGGACAGCGCCACCGCGTATGCGGCGGAAGACACCGATGTCACGCTGCGGCTGTGGCAGGCGCTGCACCCGCGCCTGCGGGAAAACAAGGCGCTGGCCCTGTACGAACAGATCGACCGCCGCCTGTCGCCGGTGTTGCAGGACATGGAGGCGGCGGGCGTGAAAGTGGATGCCGCCGATCTGCGTGCGATGTCGAAGGATTTCGAGCAGCGCATGGGCGTGATGGAAATCGACATCCACCGCATGGCCGGTGAGCCGTTCAACGTCGCCAGCGCCAAGCAACTCGGCGAAATCCTGTTCGACCGCATGGGCCTGCCCGGCGGCAAGCGCATGAAGACCGGCGCGTGGGGCACCGATGCCAGCGTGCTGCAGGCGCTTGCCGAACAGGGCCACGATCTGCCCGCGCGGGTTCTGGAATGGCGGCAACTGGCCAAACTGAAATCCACCTACGCCGATGCGCTGGTGGAGCAGATCAATCCGGCCACCGGGCGCGTGCACACGTCTTACGCCATGGCCATCGCCAGCACCGGGCGGCTGTCCTCCACCGATCCGAACTTGCAGAACATCCCGATCCGCACCGAAGAAGGCAGCCGCATCCGCCGCGCCTTCATCGCCGAGACCGGGCATGTACTGGTCAGCGCCGATTACTCGCAAATCGAACTGCGCCTGCTGGCGCATGTGGCCGATATTCCGCAACTGAAGGCGAGTTTTGCCGCCGGTGAGGACATTCACACCCGCACCGCCAGCGAAGTGTTTGGCGTGCCCATGCAGGGCATGGACGCCATGACGCGCCGCCGCGCCAAGGCGATCAATTTCGGCATCATCTACGGCATCAGCGCCTTCGGCCTCGCGCGGCAACTGCAGATCGCGCCGGGTGAAGCCAAGACCTATATCGACGCCTATTTCGCCCGTTACCCCGCCATCCGCACCTACATGGAACGTACACGGGAAGAAGCGCGCATCCACGGTTTCGTGCTCAGCCCGTTGGGCCGCCGCTGCTGGATTCCGGGCATCGCCGACAAGAACCCGGCGCGGCGCGGCTATGCCGAGCGGCAGGCCATCAACGCGCCGTTGCAGGGCGGGGCGGCGGACATCATCAAGCGCGCCATGGTCAAACTGCCCGCAGCGCTGCGCGAAGCCGGGCTGTCGGCGCGGATGCTGCTGCAGGTGCACGACGAATTGCTGTTCGAAGCGCCGGACGCCGAAGCCGATGCCACGGCTGCGCTGGCCCGCGACGTGATGCAGGCGGCGGCCACGCTATCGGTGCCGCTGGTGGTGGAGACCGGGATCGGCAGGACATGGGCTGAGGCGCATTGAGACTCCCGGCGCCGTGCCGTTGACAGCTGCCGTCAGTTGCGTAGACTTAACGACACGCCATATGTGCGTCGGCGTGTCGATCATCGGACGCTCTGGATCAGGGTTCAGTGCATGGCTGGGGACTTCGAGACCGCCCTGCGGCATATCGAGAGCGAGATTGCTGCGGCCGAGGCGAAAGTGAAACGGGGACTTTCGCGTCTGGCGCGCGCGCGGCGCAGTGCGGCGGGTGGCGATGTGCTGAAGATGCAGTCCGAACTGGAAGCCGCGCCACGCGAGCTGGAAGCGGCCATCCCGGTGGCCAGAGCGCTTGCCGCACAGTTCGAATTCGATCTCTCCCAGGCGATGCAGGATGGTCGCTATGTGGCTGAACTGGGCACGCAGGCGGCAGCGAACGGGTTGGTGCTGATCGAACGGGACAGTCGGCTGAGCGCGTTTCCATCGCTGTTGAAGCTAGAGCCGCGGGCGCAGGCGGTGCGCGTGGGCCGCAGGCTGGTGCGGGACGTGCGGCCAAGTGTCCTGGTCAAGCGCCTTTTGAAGGCGCAGCAGCAGAGCAAACCCAATCCACAGGGCTTTCTGGAACTGGTCTGGCGCGTTTACCGTCCTCTGGCGCAATCCTGGAAGCGGGAAACGGAAGCGGCCGGGCCGATCATTTCACTGCTGCGGCTGCACGAGATGATGACGGTGCTGCCCGCCGCCGCTGCCGACTATCCGCGTGAAGCGTTCGCGTGCGACCTGCTGCATTTGAACCGCGCCCCCGACGCCCGCACAAGAGACGGTTACGGGTATTCGTTGCACGCGTCCACAAGCGCGCGAGGGGCCGAGCGCGTGACCGTGTTCGATGAGCGTGGCGGCGAGCATATTTTTGCCGGAATTCGCTTTTACGCCCTACCCGCCGAAACGGACAGCGCCGATGGCAATCGCGGTTGACGAGTGGCTTGGGCTGATCCGCAGGGAGTATTTGCAATCCTATCTGCCGGATGGCGGCAGTGCCGTGCGCTTTGTCGTGGCTCCGGCGGAGCAGGTCGGCGACAGAGTGCTGCACGGACTGCAACAGGAGGCGCAGGCGAGCAATTTGATCTGTGTTAAGATCGACGCCGCCGCAACCAAGCTGCATATGTTGCAGAACATATTCTTCGCAGTTGGACGGGAAGTTGATTGGGATCGCGTATTGCAGCGGCGGCTAGAATTGATCGTCGCCGAATCCGGATATGTTTGGCCGGAGCCAGGAAAGCGCCTCGGTATGCCGGAGCTGGCCGCGGCGAATACAGTTGCAAAGGGCCTGTTTCAGCGGCAGATCAGCCAGCAACTGACGCGCGCCGTTTGGGATGACGCCGCGATGGCGCAGGATTTTCGCAGTGCGATGCTGTTCTTGCTGGATACCCGCCTCGATGACAGCCGGGACACGTTGCGCGACGGGCTGATCGGCTGGCTGACCGGTCGCCTTCGCCGCCTGACCGAGGTGAAGGAGGCGCGGATCGGCGCGAAAATCGGCCGGCACAATGCGCGGGTCATGCTGAAGTCGCTCTGCCACTGGCTTCGATCATGCGAAGCACCCGGCATGCTGATTCTCATCGACATTCGCCAGCTGCTGAAAGAACGCCGCGATATCCGCGATGGCATTGTCTACACGCCGGCGGCGGTGTTGGACGTCTACGAGGTGCTGCGGCAGACGATCGATGACGCGAGCGAACTGGAGGGGGTATTTGTCGCCGTGATCGCCGATGGCGGCCTGCTGGATTCAGGTTCTCGCCGTTCCCTTGACCGGTATGCTGCGCTGCACATGCGCGTGCGCAATGATGTCCGGCCGGAGCAGGGTGACAATCCTTTGGCACCCTTGGTGGAACTGCAATGACCCGCCGCGGCCGTGTGCCTGATCGGCTGGCAATCGAGGCGTTGCGGTCCGGAGTGCCGAACGATGAGGCCATTCGCCTGCTCGGCAGCCCGGACGCATACATCGAGCAGCAGTTCCGATCATTGCTGGACGATGAAAACCAGCCTGGGTTCCTAGTTGCCGGCGAATTCGGTACCGGAAAGTCGCATTTGCTGGGCTATCTGCGACAGGTCGCATTATTGCGAAATTTTGCAGTGAGCATCGTAACAATCAGCAAGGAAACCCCGCTTTCTATTTCTGGCGTAATATATGCTGCTGCCATCCGAAATACACGCATGCAACGCATCAATGACGATACGATATCGCATTGCCTGACGCGAATCGAAGCAACTCAGGACGCGGTGCGGATGCTGAACGATTGGGCTTCGGAGCCCGATTCCGGGTTGTCGCCGGTCTTTGCCGCGGCGCTGTATTTGTTGAACCGTGCGATGAAACCTGACCTGCGTCAGCAGATCGAAGCGTTCCTAGCTGGCGGCAAGCCGCCGTTGCCCACGCTCCGGGCGGCACTGAAAGACGCCGGCGCCCGCGGTATGTTCGATCTTGCACCGGTCAAACCGGCCGAACTGGCACGCCAGCGCCTGCGCTTTCTGCCGAAGTTGTTTCAGGCCGCCGGGTTCGCCGGCTGGGTGGTGATGCTCGACGAAGTGGAGTTGATCGGCCGCTATGGCCCGCAGCAACGCGCGCTTGCCTATGCCGAGCTAGCCCAGTGGCTTGGCCTGAACGCCGGTCTGCGGGTCGATGGCATTCGCGTGATTGCTGCAGTGTCGTCGGATTTCGCCGCCGAAGTCATCAATGCACGGCAGGACGATGAGAGAATGCCTGAGCGGCTGAGGCTCCGGGGAACGCCACATCTGGCGGAGCTCGCATTGCAGGCGATCCGCGCCATCGAAGGCCCAGTGGCGCTGCCAAGGCTCGATGACGCCTTGCTGGCACGTAACGAGGCAATCGTCCGCCGTTGCTACACTGAGGCGTATGGCTGGGCGGCACCCGCCGCAGAGATCCTGCCACGCGAAGCCAGCAGGACCATGCGGCACCATATTCGCGGCTGGGTGATGCAGTGGGATATGCTGCGGCTCAGGGGTATTCATACGACCGTTACCACCGAACTGGCACCGACCGTCTACACTCAGGACGACGATCTGACGCTGGTGCCGGAAGGCGTCGAAGATCCCGAGTGACGAGTTGCCTCCGGGACTTGCGTGGCGCAACCCGTTGGCTCCTTACCAGATCGAAGGCGCACTGCGACTTTCGGCTGGGTCTTTGCTGCTGGCCGACGACATGGGGCTCGGCAAGACGATCCAGGCAATTGCCGCCTTGCGGCTCCGCCACTTGGGCGGCGACCGTGCGCCTGCGTTGATCGTCGCGCCCGCTGGTCTGGTTCTGCAGTGGCGGGCCGAGTTGCGCGCGTGGGCGCCAGAACTGCGGCTGGCAACCGTGCGCGGCACGCAGCAGGAACGCGAAGCCGCATGGCGTGCCCCGGCCGATGTGGTGCTTGCCGGCTATGAGAGCCTCGTCGCGGATTTGCCAATGCGCGGCACCGGCGCGCCGTTGCAACGCCAGTGGGGCGTCGTCGTGGCCGACGAGGCACAGCGGATCAAAAATCCGGAAACCGAGGTGCATCGGGCGGTTTGCGCGGTGCAACGGCGTTCTTCCTGGGCCTTGACCGGGACGCCGCTGGAAAACTGTCTCGACGATCTGGTGGCAATTTTTGACTTTGTTGTTCCGGGCCGGTTTGATCGCCGACGGATGGCAGTTGGTCTGCGAACCGTGATCGATGAGGTGATGCTGCGGCGCCGCCGGGCCGATGTTTTGCCGCTGTTGCCGCAAAAACACCGCCACGCCATCCTGCAACCCATGCAGCCCGCGCAGCGTCTCGCCTACGACATCGCGGAGCGTGACGGCATCGTCTGGCTGCGCTCGCTCGGCGCCAAAGTGCAGGTGACCGAGGTGCTAGAAATGATTTTGCGTCTGAAGCAGATCTGCAACGCGCACCCTGAAACCGCCGAATCGGCTAAGCTGGACGATTTGGCGGAGCGCACCGCAGTTCTCACGGCCACTGGAGACAAGGCGCTGGTGTTCAGCCAGTTCGTTCGCGCCCCATTCGGCGTCGAAGCGATTGCGAACCGCCTGCGTCCCTTCCGCCCGCTGGTGATTCAAGGCGGTCTGGATTCGGGCGTCCGCGCGCAAATCATGGCGCGGTTTCGTGCCGATCCGGCCTGCCGCGCCCTTGTGTTGTCGTTGCGGGCCGGAGGCATCGGGCTCAATTTGACGGCGGCGTCGGTGGTGGTCCTGTTCGATCACTGGTGGACGCCCGCTTCGGCCGCGCAGGCAGAGGACCGTGCACACCGCATCGGACAGACCAAACAGGTCCAAGTCTTCTCCTACCTGACGCCGGACACCATCGAGACCCGGATTGCCGACATTATCGCCCGCAAGCAGGAACTGTTCGACAGTTTCGTCGATGGCATCGACACTGGCCATCTCGCGCGCTTGGGGCTGAACGATCTTCTGGAGGCGGTTGGGGTTTGAATCGCGTTCCCCTCTACCCCACCGCCCCCAGCACCAGTTCCTGTATCCGCGCCGGGTCGCTCTGCTCCATCACCTTGCGGGCAAAGCGGGCGCAGTCGTCGATATTGGCGGACCGCACCGCCTGTTTCACGCGCGGCACGGCCGAGGCGTTCATGCTGAAGCTGCGGATGCCAAGCCCCAGCAGCAGCGGCGTCAGGCGCGGGTTCGCGGCCATTTCGCCGCAGACCGAGACCGGCATGCGCAGACGCAGGGCCGCTTCGGTGGCGAACTGCACCAGCCGCAGCACGGCGGGGTGCAGCGGGTCGTACAGATGCGCCACGTCGCTTTCGGCGCGGTCCACTGCCAGCGCGTACATGGTCAGGTCATTCGTACCGATGGCGAAAAAATCTGCCTCCAGCGCCAGCGCGTCGGCTGACAGCGCGGCGCCGGGGGTTTCGATCATCACCCCCATCGGCGGCAGCGGGTCGCGCAGCTTGTCGCCCCGGCGGCGCAGGCGGCGGGCGACGCGGTCGTAGATTTCGCGCGCCGCGCGCACCTCGGCCACTGTGGTCACCATCGGCAGCAGCACCCGCACCGGGCCGTGCTGGGCAGCGCGCAAAATGGCGGCCATCTGCACTTCCAGCAGTGCCGGTTCGCGCAACAGCAGGCGGATGCCGCGCAGGCCCAGCGCCGGGTTGTGGTCGGCAACCTCGGGCACGATGCCCTCGCTGTGCAGCGCCTCGATTTCCTTCTCGCCGCCCCAGTCGAGCACCCGAATCGTCACCGGGTCGCCCGCCATGGCGTCCACCACCGTGCGATAGGTCTCATACTGCTCGTTTTCGTCGGGCAGTGTCTCGCGGTTCATGAACAGGAACTCGCTGCGCAGCAGGCCGATGCCCGCCGCACCCGCCTGTGCAATCAGCGGCAATTCGGCCGGCAGTTCCAGATTGGCCTGCAACTCCACCGTCTCGCCATCGGCGGTTTCGGCGGGCAGGCGGCGCAGGCGGGCGAATTTCTGCTGCTGGCGGGCAAATGCCGTCACCGCGCGCCGCGCCTCGGCCAGCGTTTCCGGTCCCGGATTCACCACCACGCGGCCGGTGGAGCCATCCACCACAATCAAGTCGCCCGCCTTGGCGGCCTGGCTCAGTCCGGGGGTGCCCAGCACGGCGGGCACGCCAAGGGCGCGCAGCATGATCGCGGTATGCCCATCCGAGCCGCCTTCATCGGTGGCCACCCCGGCCAGCTTGGACGGGTCCAAAAGTGCGGCATCGGCGGGTCGCAGGCTTTCGCACACCAGTACCGCGCCTTCCGGCAAGCCGGTGAAGCTGCGGAACGGCGCGCGGGTCAGATTGCGGATCAGGCGGCGGCCGATCTCACGCACTTCATCAGCGCGGCGGCGGCGCCCGGCGGGATCATCGTCGGCTGGCATGGCCATCAGGGCGGCGGCGATGGCGTCCGTTTCGTCGGACACGGCGGTTTCCGCGCTCACCAGCGCATCGGCGATCCGCTTTCGGCTGCCGCGCACCAGCCGCGACGGGCCGATCATTTGCAGATAGGCGTCGATCAGCGGGGCAATTTCCGCCTGACTGTCTTCGGGAAGCACGCCAAGGCGTGCGCGCAGTTTGGTGAGTTGCTTGCGCGATTGCACAATGGCTGCGTCAAGCCGCGCAGTTTCGGTGGGCACATCGTCGGGCTCGATGCTGCGGCGAACGACCTCCGTGGCGGGTTCGGCGGCCCCGAACACAGGGCCGATGGCGATGCCACCGGAAATCGGCATCCCGGCCAGCACCCGCTCGGGGCGGGGTGCGTCCTCGGGCGCGCGCGCGCGGGCGTTGCGTTTCGGGCGCAGTGCGGCCGGTTCGTCAGTTCTGCTCATGGAAGCCGGACTCGACCAGAGCGGCCAGTGCGTCCAGCGCTTCCTTGGCGTCCCAGCCTTCGGCGCGCAATTCCAGCGGCGTGCCGGGCCCGGCACCCAGCAGCATCAGCCCCATGATCGACCGGCCGGAGACCTCCTGCCCGTCGCGCACCACGTCGACCGAGGCGCCAAAACGCTCAGCCAGCGCCACAAATTTGGCGGCAGCGCGCGCGTGCAGGCCACGCATGTTGCAGATGGTCACGGTGCGGGTCAGGACCGTCAGCGAGCCGGGCGCTCCCCCCGGGTCATCATCCCCGCCAGACGTCATCCGCGCGTGCCGGTCAATTTCGCCCCGTTCACAACGGGCAACGGGGCCAGCGGCATCGCGCCGGCCGCGCCGATCACATGGCTGGCACCGCTGCCATTCAGTGTTCCGGTGACGGTTTCAGCGGGCATCTTGCAATGCGGCAGGACATGGGATGCGGCGGCGATGTATTTCCGCCCGGCGGTCTGCGCGCAGTCCACAGCATCGGCCAGCGGCAGTTTCGACCGCACCTTGGCCAGTTTCACCAGCATGGGCAGGTTGACGCCGGCAATCACTTCCACGCCGCGCCGGTCCATCTGGGAAATTGCCAGATTGCTGGGCGTGCCGCCGAACATGTCGGTCAGCAGCACCACGCCATCGCCGGTGTCCACTTCCTCGATCCGGTCATGGATCTCGGCGCGGCGCCGTTCCATGTCGTCATCGGGGCCGATGCACACAGCGGCGCAATGGCGCTGCGCGCCGACCACATGCTCCATGGCCAACCGAAGTTCCTCGGCGAGGCGGCCGTGGGTGACGAGCACAAGACCGATCATGATTTGCGCTCAGGCCTCCTGCGCCTGATTCGTCGGCTCACTCTTCACAGCAACGGCCCCGCTGCGAGCCGCCACTGCCTGCGCCAGTACACCCTCGCGGGCAAGTTCACGGTGGGTCACGGCGACCCGCCAGCCAGCTTCCGTCAGCGTCACCGCCAACCTCTCAATGATATGGACCGAACGGTGTCGGCCGCCACTGCAGCCGACCGCGATGGTCGCGTATTTCTTGCCTTCCTGCACGAAACGCGGAAGCAGCAGGGTCAGCAAATCCACAAGCTTCGCGTAGAAGGCCGGAAAATCCGGGTCGTCTTCAACGTAGGCACCAACCTCTGGGTCTCGACCCGTCCGGGGTTTCAACTCGGCTACATAGTGCGGATTGCGCAGGAACCGCGCATCGAAAACCATGTCCGCCTCGCGGGGCAGACCGGCAGGGAATGCGAAAGACACCAACGTCACACTGAGTCCGCCCTGCGGCTCTTCGGAGGCGTCTGGCCCGTAGCGGCGTTCGATCAGGGTGCGCAGCGCCGGGATCGGCAGGCCGGAGGTGTCCACCACCCAGTCGGCAGCGGCGTGCAGATTGCCGGTCATCGCCTGTTCGGCGGCGATACCGTCGCTCACGCGGCCATTCGGGGCCAGCGGATGGCGGCGGCGGGTTTCGGTGAACCGGCGCAGAAGAATGGTGTCGTCCGCCCAGGCGAACACCAGTTCGGCGCGCACGTTGGGGTTGGCGCGCAGCTTGGTCAGCGCGGCCAGCACCGCGTCAGCGTCAAACCCCCGGCTGCGGGTATCGACGCCGAGCGCCAAGCGAACTTGCTGGCCCGGCTCGCTGCGTGAAACCATGTCCTCGATCAGACTCAGCGGCGGATTGTCGATGGCCTCGTAGCCCAGATCTTCCAGTGAGCGAAGAATCGATGCCTTCCCTGCACCCGACAGACCGGTGACCAGCACCAGCCGCACCGGGGGAACGCTGCCTGTCATGCGAATGCGCCTGCCACTTGCGTCAGGCGGCCGAGCGCGCAGTCCAGCGCCAGGGCAACTTGTCTGGCTGCGGTGATGCGGGCCGGGTCGATCACGATCATCGGCAGGTCGAGTCCTTCATGCCGTGCCGGCTCAGGCAGGCGGGCGCCGCCAGAGCACAGGTTAACGGCCAGACGCAGCCGCACCGAAGTGTCATGCGGCAATCGCAGTATGCCAAGCCCGCGCACCTCCAGCAGCCCGGCCAATCCGGCCGGCGGGCGCGCAATGCCGTCCTCGATATCAACCCTGTCATCGGCCACAAGCACGAACCCATAATCCAGCAGGCGCAGCACCATGTCCGACTTGCCCGCACCCGGCGGGCCCAGCAGCAACACGCCGGCCCCCTCGCGGGCGGCGCAACTTCCGTGCATCTGCATCGGGCGGAATGTGCAGCGGGCAGGGCACGATGGGAAGCCCGAAAAACGGCATCGCTTCGGTGCTGAATGTTCGTGCTGCGAGTGTGGCATGGCGGACGCGCCGCCGCAGCAATTATTGCTGATTTTTTAGGCGGCGCGCGGCAACAAAACCACAAACCGGGCGCCAAGCACCTTCCCGGTGGCGTCACGGCGATTTTCGGCACTGATCCGCCCCTTCAGCGCCGCGACAATCTGGCGGCTGATTGACAGACCCAGCCCGGAATGCTGGCCGAAACGCTCTCCCTGTGGGCGCTCGGAATAGAAGCGGTCGAAAATATGCTCCAGCCGCGCCTCGGGGATGCCCGGCCCTTCATCGGCGATGCTGATTTCTACCATCACACCCTGCTCGCGCGCGCCGACCGTGATGCGCCCGTTGGGCGGCGAGAACGAGTGGGCATTGGCGATCAGGTTACGCAGTACTTGCACCAGCCGCCCCTCGACAGCCTGCACAACGCAGACCCCCTCGGCGGGCGCCAGATCGATATGCGGCTCATCACCGTCCCGGGTGGTTTCGTTCAATTCGGCCAGCACCGCCAGAATCGCTGCCACGTCCACCGGTTCGGTGGCGACCCGCGACAGTTCAGCGTCGATGCGCGAGGCGTCGCTGATATCGCTGATCAGGCGGTCCAGCCGCCCGACATCCTCACCGATGATCGCCAGCAGGCGGCGCTGTTTGGCCGGATCGTCGATCCGGCGCAGCGTCTCGATGGCGCTGCGGATCGAGGTCAGCGGATTCTTGATTTCGTGCGCCACATCGGCGGCAAACCGCTCGATGGCGTCCATCCGGTCCCACAACGCGCGGGCCGATTCGGACAGAGCGCCTGCGAGTTCACCGATTTCATCGGTGCGCTTCAACAGGTTGGGCGCCACCATACCGGCGCGCCCGCGCCCTTCGCGCATCTGCTCGGCAGCCCCGGCCAGCCGCAGAATGGGCCGGGCGATGGTCAGCGACAGGTACCACGACATGATCACGGTCAGCCCGAGGGCCAGCCCGAACAGGGCGAGGATCGAAATGCGGACGGTGAACAGGCTGTTGTCCACCTCGCGCGCCTCACGCGTCAGCAGCACGATGCCGACGGTGTGCCGGTTGCGGGTGACGGGTTCGGACACGGTCACCAGCAAGCGGTCATCCACCGTCCGGCGGATATAGGCGGGCATTTCGCGGCTCTGGTCCGCCCCGGTCAGCCGCAATTCCTCGCGCACGTCGGGCTGCCAGTCTGGCCCCGCCGCCGAGGGGCCGAATTCCAGCCGCAGCGGGTCACCGCCGTGCGGCAGCCATGCCAGTACCTGATCATAGGCCCGGCCGATGGCACCGATGATCTGCCCCCGTGCGGCGGCCGGCGGCAGCGGTTCGGTGGTCACCGCCCCGCCCGCGCCCTCACGCACCCGGCTGTCGGCAATCAGCTGCCCGTCCGGCGCGAACAGCCGCGCCTGAGCGCTGGGCGTGGGTTCGGTCAGGCGGCGCAGCAGCGGGCGGGCAATGTCGGGCACAAGGCGCGGCTTGTCAGCGTCGTCCTCGCGGACTGCCGCTTCACCGAGCGCGCCCGCGTAGATGCGCGCCTGCTCGCGCAGCGTGGTGACTTCGGCTTCCAGCAGCCCGCTCTGGTACTGGTCCAGATACAGCAAGGCGGCCAGCAGCAGCGCGAGCGGCAGCAAATTCACCAGCAGGATGCGGCGCAACAGCGGCGACACCAGCTTGGACGACGCCAGACGCGGCGCGCCCGGCGGTGCCGCTGGCGGTGCAAGACTCGCGGGCAGGGGGCCGCTGTCGGGCATAGCGGCCTCAGGCGTCCTTGTAGCGGTAGCCGATGCCGTACAGCGTCTCGATCGAGTTGAACGTGTCGTCGATGCTGCGGAACTTCTTGCGCACCCGCTTGATGTGGCTGTCGATGGTGCGGTCATCGACATAAATGTTGTCGCCATACGCCGCGTCGATCAGGTTGTCGCGCGACTTCACCATGCCGGGCCGCGCGGCCAGCGCCTTGACCAGCAGGAACTCGGTCACAGTCAACTGGATGTCGTGGCTGCGCCACAGGCATTGGTGCTTGGTGTCGTCCAGCACCAGTTCGCCACGCACCATGATGCCGCCGGGGGCCGCGCCCGAGCCTTCGGCGCGGCTGTTTTCATTGCGCCGCAGCAGCGCGCGGATGCGCTCGATCAGCAGGCGCTGGCTGAACGGCTTGGTGATGTAGTCGTCGGCCCCCAGCCGCAGGCCCATCAGTTCATCGACTTCCTCGTCCTTGGACGTCAGAAAGATCACCGGCAGCGTGGTGCGCTGGCGCAGGCGTTGCAGCAGTTCCATGCCATCCATGCGCGGCATCTTGATGTCCAGCACCGCCAGATCCACCGGGCGGGCGGTGATGCCCTGCAAGGCGCTTTCGCCGTCGGTGTAGGTGCGGACGGTGAAGCCTTCCTGCTCCAGCGTCATCGACACGCTGGTCAGGATGTTGCGGTCATCGTCAACCAGAGCAATGGTCTGTTTCATCGCTGCGTCCTCCGCCGGGGCGCTCGCCCCGGCTGGCTGATTGTGGCAACCAATTGTGGCGCAAACTGGATGGAGGGTGAACAAATTATGGCAGCAGCCCCGCAAGATGCGGAATCGCCGTCATGGACGGCCCGGAAACTGCTGCGCGCAGCGCGGGCGGGCACGCTGGCCACCGCGCTGGATGGCCAACCCTTCGGCAGTCTGGTCACCCCCGCCTGCGCGCCGGACCTGTCGCTGCTGCTGCTGCTGTCCGACCTGTCGGAACATACCCGCCATCTGCACCGCGAACCGCGCTGCGCGGTGCTGGTGGCCGGCAATGCGGAGTCGGCCAACCCGCAGACCGCGCCGCGTGTGACAGTGACGGGTCTGGCCGAGCGGATCGATGACCCAGCGCTGAAGGCGCGCTGGCTGACAGTGCATCCCTACGCCGCGCTATATGCCGATTTCGGCGATTTCCATCTGTGGCGTATCCGCCCGATGGGCGCGCTGTTCGTCGGCGGCTTCGCCCGCGCCACGCGGTTGCGGCAGACTGATCTGACGCCTGACCCCGGCGCAGTGGCAGCGCTGGCGGCGGCGGAGGCTGATATGGTGGCGCATTGCAACGCCGATCATGCTGATGCCATGGAATTGCTGGGCGCACGCGTGGCAGCACGTAACGGCGCGTGGCGCATGGTGGCCGCCGATGTGGATGGCTGCGATCTCGCGCTCGACGAGCAAGTGGCGCGGGTGGCGTGGTCCGCGCCGGTGGCCGATGCCAATGCGGTTCGGGGTGAACTGGTGCGCCTGCTGCGGGCGGTGCGCGGCGCTGCGGCGGCGGGATAACGCCGCCGCCGCGCCGCGTCCGATCTATTATGCCGCCACGGCCTCCAGCACTTTCGCGGTGTCGGTATACATCGTGAAGCGGGCAATCTGGCCGTTTGCCACCGTCCAGTGATGCGCGAACGGTGCGCTCAGATCGCGTCCGCTGGCCTTGAAGCGGCCGGTATAGATGCCGAAAGCGACCACCTGATCGTCTTGCGCCAGGAACTGGTGCGCAGCGGCCCCGAAGCTGTCCCATTCCGTGGCCAGGCGGACAAACACCTTGTCCACCACCGCTTGCGGCCCGTGGAAAGCACCGTCGTAGTACGGGAACCGCTCGGCTTCGGTCCACACCACGCCGGGGGCCAGCAAACCAACGACGGTGGCAACATCGCCGCGCCCGAGCGCCTCGTAGAAGCGGCGCACGACGGTTTCGGCAGATTGGGTCTGGGTCATGATACTCTCCTGATCGTTTGGGTTATTGCGCCGGCTTCGGCATGCGCCCGAGGAAGTCGCGGACGGCGGCGGCGATCTCGGCGGGGTGGTTGTCGCCTGCGAAGTGCCCGGCCTCGAGGAAGCGCACTTCGGCGGCCGGGTTGTCGCGCTTGAACGCCTCTGCACCCGCCGGCAGGAAGAACGGATCATTCTTTCCCCAGATCGCCAGCGTTGGCGCTCGCCGGTCGCGGAAGAATTCGTGGAATTTCGGGTACAGCGCCACGTTACTGGCGTAGTCGAGGAACAGGTCAAGCTGAATATCGGCGTTGCCGAGACGCGACAGCAGCGCGGCATCAAGCGTATAGCTCTCCGGATCAACCACAGTGGCGTCAGGCTCGCCGTATTCGTACTGCCAGCGAGTGGTCTCCGGCGTCAAAAACCCTTTCAGCGCGGCGCGGTTTGCGTCGGTCGGATGCTGCCAATACGTCTGGATCGGGTTCCATGCGGCACTCAACCCATCCTCATAGGCGTTGCCGTTCTGGCTGATGATGGCGCTGATCCGTTCTGGATGGCGCAGCGCCAGCCGGAATCCGACAGGCGCGCCGTAGTCGAATACGTAGATCGCGTAGTTCTTCAGGCCCAGCGTCTCGGTGAATGCCTCGATCACGTCGGTCAGGTGTTCGAACGTGTAGCCGAACTCGGCGCGCGGCGGCGCTTCGGTGAACCCAAAACCGGGCAGGTCCGGGGCGATCACATGATAGCGGTCTGCCAGCGCCGGAATCAGGTTGCGGAACTGGTGGCTGGAGGCCGGAAAGCCGTGCAGCAGCAGCACCACCGGCGCGCCTGTGGGACCGGCCTCCCGGTAGAACACGCGGGCCGCGCCAGCCTGCGCCACATGGTGCGTGACCGGCGTGGACAACGCGGTGGCTTCAGGCGGGGCGGCCATAACTGGCTGAACAACGGCAGGGATGCTGGCGAAGGCGGTGGCGGCCAGCAGGGCGAAGGCAAATCGGCGCATGACGGACTCCTTGACGTATGGCGCCCCGCCGGGAGGCGGGATAACCGTTGAAATGGTAATTGAGAGGTTATCATCGTGAGATAACTTGTCAACAGGCCTTTCAATGGTTATTTCCGACTCATGGACACGCACCCGATGCCGCCCCCGTTGCTGCTCGCCGACGAGCGGGCGCTGGATTTCCTGAATTCGTTCGCGCTGCCGGACACCCAAAGGCTCGAATGGCTGGGCGATGGGGCCGGGTTGCTCGGCTGGCTGGCGGCTGCCGGTTTGGCGCCGCCGGAAGCGGTCACCCGGTTTGGCGGCAACCCCTCGGCGCTGGATGCGGTGGCCGCCCAGGCGCGCGATTTGCGCGAATGGTTTCGCGGGTTCGTGGCCCGCTATGCCGGGGCGGCTGTGCCGGGGTCAGCGGAGCCCGAACTTGCACCACTGAACACCCTGCTGGCGCAGGACGCGAGTTGCCTGCGGGTTGAGTGCCACGGCGCGGCGCTGGCCGTGCGGCGGGTGCGGGACTGGAACGCACCGGCCGCGTTGCTGCAGCCTGTGGCGGAAAGTATCGCGGAGTTGCTCAGCGGCCCCGGCTTGGCCACCGTGCGGCATTGCGAGGGGGCGGGATGCAGCCTGTGGTTCCGCGATGTCAGCGCGCGGCAAACGCGGCGCTGGTGCAGCATGGCGCTATGCGGCAACCGCGCCAAGGCGGCGGCCCACCGGGCCAAATTGAAGGCCGAAGCCGTGGCGGGCGGCTGAGCGTCACACCGCCAGCTGGCCCACCATGCCCGCCAGCATGGCGTCGCAGCGCGCCAGCTGCGCGCGGGACACGAACTCGTCTGGCACGTGGCCCTGCGCCATGTGGCCGGGGCCGCAGACCAGCACCGGCATCCCCAAGGCGGCCTGAAACAATCCGCCCTCGGTTCCGAACGCCACCTTGATCGGCCCGCCCGCCTCGGCCAGCGCACGTACCAGCGCGAAGGCCTCGCTGTTGGCGGGCGTGTCCAGACCCGGATAGGCGTTGATTGTCTCGATGCGGATGCCTGCGGCAGGGAAGCGGTGCCGCACCTCGGCGGTCAGCGCCGCCGCGTCGCCCGCTATGGCGGCCAGAATCTCCGGTGCGCTGTCGGCAGCGATGGCGCGGATTTCGAAATCCAGCGTGCAGGTCTCCGGCACCATGTTCAGCGCCACGCCGCCGCCGATGCGGCCCACATGCAGCGTGGTGTACGGCACGTCATAGCCCGAATCGCGCATCCCGGTGCTGGCGATGCTGTCCTGCCGGGCGCGGAGGCGTTGGACCAGATCGCTGGCCAGATGGATGGCGTTGCAGGCCAGCGGGGCCAGCGCCGAGTGCCCGGCCACGCCGCAGCACGTGGCGCGCGCGGAAATCTTGCCCTTGTGGCCGGTGGCAACCTGCATGCCTGTGGGCTCGCCGATGAGGCACAGGTCCGGGCGCGGGCCTTCGGCGGCCAGCACGTCCAGCAGGGCACGCACGCCGACGCAGCCGATTTCCTCGTCATACGAGAACGACAAATGCAGCGGGCGGGCCAGCGGGCGCGCGGCGGCCTGTGCGGCTGCGGTCAGCATGCAGGCCAGAAACCCCTTCATGTCGCAGGCCCCGCGCCCGAACAGCAGGCCATCGCGCTCGGTCATGCGGAACGGGTCATGCGTCCAGACCTGCCCGTCCACCGGCACCACATCGGTATGGCCGGACAGCAACACGCCGCCATCGCCCCATGGGCCGAAACTGGCGAACAGGTTGGCCTTGCTGCCATCGGCGTTGCCCACCACCCGCACGCGCGCGCCCAGACCGGCCAGATATTCATGCACGCAGGCGATCAGCCCGCGATTGCTGTCACGGCTGACGGTGGGGAATGCAATCAGCCGGTCGAGCCATGCCACACTGTCCATATCCGCCGCCCTTTCGCATCGCGCGCGGCAATGCCGCGATCATGCCTTCCTATTTCCCCCGCGCCGTCGCGGCCACTACCAATCGCGCCAAACAGGAGGATCGCGATGGACATCCCGGCCGGCACCATGCCCAACGAGTTGCTGCGCCTGCAGCGCATGCACAATGGCCAGAAGACCGTGCCGACGTTCAGCGCCACCGAGATGACGCGCCGTCAGGACGGGCTGCGCGGCATTCTCGAAGTGGAACGGCTGGATGCGGCGATCCTGACGTCGTATCACAACATCAATTACTATTCCGATTTCCTGTTCTGCTATTTCGGCCGTAAATACGCCTTCGTGGTCACGCCCGCCAAGATCACCAGCGTGTCCGCCGGCATAGACGCGGGCCAGCCGTACCGCCGTACCTTTGGCGACAACATCACCTACACCGACTGGCGGCGCGACAATTATTTCCACGCACTGCAAACGCTGCTGCCACAGGCCAGGCGCATCGGGCTGGAATTCGACCATGTCAATCTGGACCTGTTCCGCCAGTTTCAGGATGCGTTCCCCGGCGTGGAATTCGTCGATATCGGCCAGCGCACCATGTGGCAGCGCACGATCAAGTCCGCCGAGGAAATCGCGCTGATCAAGGAAGGTGCGCGCACCGCCGATCTGGGCGGCGAGGCCGTGCGTGCCGCGATTGCCGAGGGGGTGGGCGAGCACGAGGTGGCGCTGGCCAGCACGCAGGCGATGGTACGGCATATCGCCGCGACCTTCCCGCACGCCGAATTGATGGACACCTGGACGTGGTTCCAGTCGGGCATCAACACCGACGGCGCGCACAACCCGGTGACCTCGCGGCGGTTGCAGAAGGGCGACATTCTGTCGCTGAACTGCTTTCCGATGATCGCAGGTTACTACACGGCGCTGGAGCGCACGCTGTTTCTGGACCACGCCAGCGACGCGCATCTGCGCATCTGGAACATCAACTGCGATGTGCACCGGCGCGGGCTGGAAATTCTGCGCCCCGGCCGCCGCTGTGGTGACATTGCCGCAGAGTTGAACGAAATCTACCGATCGCACGGCTTGCTGGGTTATCGCAGCTTCGGCTACGGCCACTCGTTCGGCGTGCTGTGCCATTACTACGGCCGTGAGGCGGGCGTGGAACTGCGTGAAGATGTCGATACCGTACTGGTGCCCGGCATGGTGGTCTCGATGGAGCCGATGCTGACGCTTCCAGACGGCATGGCGGGCGCGGGCGGTTACCGGGAACATGATATTCTCGTGATGACCGAGGACGGTGCTGAAAACATCACTGGCTTCCCGTTTGGACCGGAGCACAACATCGTCCCGGGGTAGTATCGTCGCTTGACGGATCGGCGCTGCCCCGCTTGGAGTGACCGGCGGGGCGGCTGTGCCCCGCATTGGCCGAGGCAACCGCGCCGTGACAGTTTCGCAGACCACCGGATCGCCGCCTGCCGTGTCCATGTCATCGGCCCGCCCGCCGGTCTCGGCGGGCGTGGGGCTGTTGTTGCTGGATGCGGTGGCCGCCGTGGTGATCTGGCTGGTCGCGGTCGCGCTGCTTGGCCGGTTGGGCGATGCGGCCGCGTTGCTGTTGCCGCCGGCGGGCACACTGCTGTTCCTGTACGCACTGGGGCTTTATCGCCGGGATGCGATGTTGAGCCTGCGCCGGGCCGCCACCCGCGTGCCGCTGGCCGCCTGCCTTGGGGTGGGCCTTGCGTGGTTTGTGTCGGCCGTGTTGCCGCTGCCAAGCCTGCAAGCGCCGGTACTGGCCGCTGCCGCGGTTTGCTTTACCGTGTCCGGCATGGCGGCACGGGCGATTTTTGCCCAGTTGCGCAACGGCCAGATGTTCCATCGCCGCGTGCTGATCGTCGGCGCGGGCAAGCGTGCGTGGGATCTGGTCTGGCTGCTGGGCCGCGAAGGCGGCACGCTGAACTACGAGATCCTGTTCGTCACCGGCCCGAGCATGGGCGAAGTTGACCCACGTCTGGCCGAGGATCCGAAATTCCGCATCGAGCCGGACACGGACGGGTTTCTGGCCGCTGCCCGGCGGTTTGATGCCGATGAAATTGTGGTCGCCCCTGATGAACGTCGAGGGCTTGCTATGGAATCGTTGCTGCAATGCCGTACGCAGGGTTTCCCGGTCACCGAGTATCTGACGTTTCTGGAACGCGAAATCCGCCGCATTGACCTGCATCGGCTGGAACTGGGCTGGTTGTTGTACGCCGACGGATTCAGCTTCAGCCTGATCGACCGGACGCTGAAACGCGCACTGGACATTGCGGTGAGCGGCACGGTGCTGCTGCTGGCCGGAATTCCGTTGCTGGCTGCGGCATTGGTGGTGAAACTGCAGGATGGCGGCCCGGCGTTGTACCGGCAGAACCGGGTGACGCAGGGCGGGCGGGTGTTTTCCATCCTGAAATTGCGGTCGATGCGCATTGACGCCGAAAAACACGGCGCAACATGGGCGGCCGAGCGCGATCCGCGCATCACCAGGTTTGGCAATTTCCTGCGCCGTTCGCGGCTCGATGAGTTGCCGCAATTGATCAACATCTTGCGCGGCGACATGAGCTTCGTCGGACCGCGCCCGGAGCGGCCGGAATTCGTCGACGGCCTTGCCGCCAAACTGCCGCTGTATAACGAACGCCATGTGGTCAAGGCCGGGCTGACCGGCTGGGCGCAGGTGAATTACCCGTATGGCGCGTCGCTGGACGATGCGCGCTCGAAGCTCAGCTACGACCTTTATTACGTGAAGAATTTTTCCGTTCTGTTCGACCTGACCATCATCATCCAGACCATGCGCGTGGTGCTGTGGCCGGATGGGGTGCGCTGAACGCGGCTTGACGCATCCGGCCACCGGCGCAGACTCCCCCGCAAAACAGGGGAACGGCAATGGCGCGAAAGCTGCGCGTGGGGCTGGTGGGGCTGGGGCGTGTGTTCGACCTGAACGTGCGCGGCTATCTGGATCACCCGGAGGCCGAGATTGCCGCGTTGTGCGAGGCTGACCCCGCCATGCTGGCGCAGCGGTCCGCGCAGCATCCGGGCGCACGCGCCACCCGAAGCTTTCAGGAAATGCTGGGCTGGGACCTCGACCTGATCGAGATCCTCACACCCCACCCGCTGCACGAGGCCATGACGCTGGCCGCGTTCCGGGCAGGCGCGCATGTGAGTGTGCAGAAGCCGATGGCGATGAGCCTGGCTGAGTGCGACAGCATGATCGCCGCCGGGCACGCCGCTGGAAAGCGGTTGAAACTGTTTGAGAATTTCGTGTTCTACCCGCCACTGGTGCGCGCCCGCGAATTGCTGCGCGAGGGTGCCATCGGCAAGCCACTGCATTTCCGGATGAAAGTGGTCATGGCCGACCGCTCGCAGGCATGGCACGTGCCGCCTGCCGCGAGCGTGTGGCGGCACGAACTTGCGGCACAGGGGCGCGGCGGGCCGATGATTTTTGACCACGGCCACCACATGATGGCCGTGGCGCTGTGGCTGTTCGGTGACGTGCGCGACGGCTACGCGCGGATCGAAAGTACTGAATCACCGGCGGGCATCTACGATGCGCCCGCCACACTGACGTGGCGGCACCGCGACCCGCCGGTGCATGGCATGTGGGACGTGTCGCTGGCGCTTAAGATGACGCTGCGCACCGACTATTACGCCGATGCCGAGCGCTTCGAGATTCAGGGTGATGAAGGCATCCTGACTGTCACGCGATGCAGCGACCGCATGATCGATGAGCCGGTGCTGACGCTGTATCGCGGCGGAGAGGTACGGGCATTCCACAACCTCGACAGCGACTGGGCGGGCAGTTTCCCGCGCTCCACCCGCCAGTTTCTGGATGTGCTGGCCGGGCGCGCCAGCCAGCAATTGCTGACCGGCGAGGAGGGGCGGCGGGTGATCGAACTCTACGACCTGTTCGTGCGCAGCAACGCCGAAGCGCGGGCTATTGCGCTGTAGCGTCTGGGGTTATCCCGGCTCCGGGATGACCGACACATGGGCGGCCACGACGCGCCAGCCGTCCGGCATGCGCGCCCAAGTTTGCATCTGCCGCCCGATCTTGCCCGGCTGAGTCTCGCGCCGGAAGAGCGTGCTGGCGGTCGCAAAGTCGCGCCCGAACGTCGTGATCACAGTGCGTTCGATGGTCCGCTGGAGCCCGGCCGCCGCGCGCCCGGCGCGGAAGGCGGCGATTTCGGCCGCGCCATACAGGTTCTCGCCGCCACCGTAGCGAATGGTCCGGGCATCGTCCCAGAACAACTCTGTCAGTCCGTCCACGTCGTTAGCCATCAGCACGCGTTCATATTCGGCGAACACGGCTTCAACCTCGGCCTTCACGTCGGGGATATCGATGTCCATGGGCATACTCCTGCAGTTCGCCAGCTTCCCGGGCGCCGTGATTCCTATGCAATCCCTACGCCGGGGCAAGCCGCGCCCGGTCGAATTCCTACGCCCAACCTCCGAGACTGCCAGCGGTGCAATGCGGAGGCTGTGATGCCCGACGTGATTTTTGTGGCGGTGGGTCTGGGCTGGTTCGCCCTGTGCCTGGGATACGCCGTGCTGTGCGACCGGTTGTGAGGCGGCCATGACGCTGGATTCCATCCTGGGCGGCATCGTTGTGGTGGGCCTGCTGGGCTACCTGCTGCTGGCGCTGATCCGCCCCGAACGGTTCTGAGGCAACTTCTATGACAGTGAATGGCTGGGTGCAGATCGCCGTGCTGGCGGCGATCGTCGCCGCCCTGACACGCCCGCTGGGCGGTTATCTGATGCGGGTGGCCAGCGGTGAGCGGCTTGTGTTGACCCCCGCGCTGGGCTGGCTGGAGCGCGGATTGTATCGTGTGGCGGGCGTTGACCCGGCGCAGGAACAGTCCTGGCTTGGCTATGCGCTGGCGATGCTCGTTTTCAAGGCAGGCGGGTTTGCACTGCTGTACGCCATTCTGCGCCTGCAATCCGTGCTGCCACTGAACCCGGCGGGGCAGGGGCCGCTGAGCGCCGATCTGGCGTTCAACACCGCCATCAGTTTTCTGACCAACACGAACTGGCAGAGCTATGGCGGTGAGACCACCATGAGCCACCTGTCACAGATGCTGGGGCTGACGGCGCAGAACTTCCTGTCCGCCGCCACCGGGATCGCGGTGGCGCTGGCCGTGGTGCGCGGCTTCGCCCGGCGCTCGGCAGCCACCATCGGCAATTTCTGGGCCGATCTGACGCGCATCACGCTGTATGTGCTGCTGCCGGTCTGCGTTGTGGGCGCACTGGTGCTGGTGTGGCAAGGCGTGCCGCAGACGCTGCTGGCCTCGGTGGATGCCACCACGATGGAGGGCGCGAAGCAGACCATCTCGCTGGGCCCGGTGGCGTCGCAGGAAGCCATCAAGATGTTCGGCACCAACGGCGGCGGCTTCTTCAACACCAACTCGGCGCATCCGTTCGAAAACCCCAACGCGTTGACCAACATGCTGCAGATCATCGCGATCTTCGCGCTGGGCGGGGCGTTGACCAACACGTTCGGCCGCATGGTGCGTGACGAGCGGCAGGGCTGGGCGATCTTTGGCGCGATGGCGCTGCTGTTCATGGCCGGTGTCACGGTCCTTTACTGGTCGGAAGGCCACGGCAACCCGGCGTTGTTATCGCTCGGCATGGACCCCACGCTGGGCAACATGGAGGGCAAGGAGGTCCGCTTCGGCATCGCGCAGTCGGCGTTGTTCTCCACCGTCACCACCGATGCGTCCTGCGGCGCGGTCAACGCCATGATCGAAAGTTTCCTGCCGTTGGGCGGCAGGGTGGCGCTGGTCAATATCATGCTGGGCGAGATCATCTTCGGTGGCGTCGGCTCGGGCCTGTACGGGTTCCTGCTGTTCGCCATCGTCGCGGTGTTCGTCGCGGGCCTGATGGTGGGCCGCACGCCGGAATATCTGGGCAAGAAGATCGAGGCGCGGGAGGTCAAACTGACCATGCTGGCCATTCTGTGCCTGCCGCTGGTCATGCTGGGCTTCACCGCGCTGGCGGTGGTGCTGCCCGGCCCGGCAGGTGCGATTTCTACCGCTGGCCCGCACGGGTTTACCGAAGCGCTGTATGCCTACGTGTCGGCCGGCGGCAATAACGGCAGCGCGTTTGCCGGGCTGCCGGCCAACACGCCGTTCTGGAACACCACGCTGGGCATCACGATGATCGTGGGCCGGTTCTTCGTGATGATCCCCGCACTTGCCATTGCCGGTGCGCTGGCGGCGAAGAAATCGGTTCCCGCTTCATCTGGCACATTCCCAACGCATGGCCCGCTGTTCGTGGGGCTGGTGATCGGCGTGATCCTGATCATCGGTGGCCTGACCTTTTTTCCTGCACTCGCGCTGGGGCCAATCGCCGAGCATCTGGCGATAACCGCCGGCACGCTCTACTAGGAACATGACCATGGACACCGTGGACACGATGGGCGGGCGCCGCAGCGGCGCGCGGCTGAATGCCAAAATATTGTGGCCTGCACTGGGGCAATCCTTCGTCAAGCTCGACCCACGCACGCTGTGGCGCAACCCGGTGATGTTTGTCGTCGCCGTGGTCTCCACACTGACCACCGTGCTGTTCCTGCGCGATCTGGCCGTGGGCGCGGGGCATCTGGGCTTTGCGCTGCAGATCAATATCTGGCTGTGGTTCACCGTGCTGTTCGCCAACTTTGCCGAAGCGGTGGCCGAGGGGCGCGGCAAGGCGCAGGCGGCCAGTCTGCGGCGGGCGAAAACCGAAACTGCGGCACGCCTGCTGCAAGCGGACGGCAGCATCCGCAACGTGCCCGCCACATCGCTGCGGCAGGGCGACGTGGTGGTGGTGGACGCGGGTGAGATCATTCCCGGCGACGGCGAGGTGATCGAGGGTGTTGCCTCGGTCAACGAAGCCGCCATCACCGGCGAATCTGCCCCCGTGATCCGCGAGGCGGGCGGCGACCGCTCGGCGGTGACCGGCGGCACGCAGGTGATGAGCGACAGCATCAAAGTGCGCATCACCGCCAATCCCGGCTCGACCTTTCTGGACCGGATGATCGCGCTGGTGGAAGGCGCCAGCCGTCAGAAAACCCCCAACGAGATCGCACTGAACATCCTGCTGGCGGGCTTGACGATCATCTTCGTCTTCGCGGTCGCCACTATCCCGAGCTTTGTGGCCTACGCGGGTGGCAGCATTTCGGTGCTGGTGCTGGTGGCGCTTTTCGTCACACTGATCCCCACCACCATCGGCGCGCTGTTGTCGGCCATCGGCATTGCGGGCATGGACCGTCTGGTGCGGTTCAACGTGCTGGCCATGTCGGGCCGCGCGGTGGAGGCGGCGGGCGACGTGGGTACGCTGCTGCTGGACAAGACCGGCACCATCACCATCGGCGACCGGCAGGCCAGCGAGTTCGTGCCGATGCCCGGTGTGGCCGAGCGCGATCTGGCCGACGCGGCGCAACTGGCCTCGCTGTCCGATGAAACGCCGGAAGGCCGCTCCATCGTTGTGCTGGCCAAGGACCGTTACGGCATGCGCGGGCGCGACATGGCGGCGCTGAACGCGCAATTCGTCAAGTTCAGCGCATTGACGCGCATGAGTGGCGTGGACGTGGCGGGACGGTCCATCCGCAAGGGGGCGGTCGACTCGGTCATCGCGCATGTCCGCGCGGCGGGCACCCCGGCGGAGCGTGACTTGCGGACCATTGCAGACCGCATCGCCAAATCGGGCGGCACGCCGCTGGCCGTGGCGGACGGGAACCGTCTGCTGGGCGTGATCCATCTGAAGGACGTAGTGAAGGGCGGCATTCGCGAACGCTTCGCCGAACTGCGCCGGATGGGCATCCGCACGGTGATGATCACCGGCGACAATGCGCTGACGGCCGCAGCGATTGCCGCCGAAGCGGGGGTGGACGACTTTCTGGCGCAGGCCACCCCTGAAGCCAAGCTGGCGCTGATCCGCGCCGAGCAGGCGCAGGGCAAGCTTGTGGCGATGTGCGGCGACGGCACCAACGATGCGCCCGCCCTGGCGCAGGCCGATGTGGGCGTGGCGATGAACACCGGCACGGTGGCCGCGCGCGAAGCGGGCAACATGGTCGATCTGGACAGCGACCCCACCAAGCTGATCGAGATCGTCGAGATCGGCAAACAACTGCTGATGACGCGCGGCGCGCTGACCACGTTTTCCATCGCCAACGATGTCGCCAAGTATTTCGCCATCATCCCGGCGATGTTTCTGGCCATCTACCCGCAACTTGACGGGTTGAACGTGATGCGTCTGGCCTCGCCGGAAAGTGCCATCCTGTCCGCCATCATCTTCAACGCGCTGATCATTGTGGCGCTGATCCCGCTGTCGCTGAAGGGCGTTGCCTACCGCCCGGTGGGGGCGGCGGCTCTGCTGCGGCGCAATCTGCTGGTCTACGGTCTGGGCGGCATCGCCGCCCCGTTTGCAGGCATCAAGGTGATCGATCTGATCGTCACCGCCATCGGCCTTGTCTGAACAGGAGCGCACCCATGCTCAATCACATTCGCCCCGCGCTGGTCATGCTGACCGGCCTGACGCTGCTGACCGGCCTTGCCTATCCGCTGGCCATCACTGGCATCGCCGAAGCGATATTTCCGTGGCAGGCGCAGGGAAGTCTGGTGGAAAAGGGTGGCGCCGTCCTCGGCTCCACACTGATCGGGCAGAACTTCAGCGGCTCCGGCTATTTCCACCCGCGCCCGTCGGCCACCACCGGGCCGGACCCGAAGGATGCCGGCAAGACCGTCGCCGCACCATATGCAGCGGACAACTCAATGGGGTCCAATCTCGGCCCTACCGCCAAGGCACTGGTGGACCGCGTCAAGGATGACATCACGAAGTTGCAGGCCGAAAATCCGGGCATTCCCGTTCCGGGCGATCTGGTGACGACCTCGGCCAGCGGGCTGGACCCCGACATCTCGCCTGCCGCCGCCGATTTTCAGGTGCCGCGCATCGCTCGAACCCGCGGCCTCAGCCAGCCCGATGTGCGCGCCATAGTGGCGGCCCACACCACGCCGCGCTGGCTGGGGGTGTTCGGTGAAAGCCGTGTCAATGTGCTCGCGGTCAATCTGGCGCTGGATGCGGCCGGCAAGTAGGCGGACACTGTGACGATGGACGCGCGAGATGGCCGCCCGAATCCGGATGCGCTGCTGAAGGCGGCAGCGCGGGAGAGTGGACGCGGGCGGCTGAAGATCTTTCTCGGCGCCGCGCCCGGTGTGGGCAAGACCTTCGAAATGCTCACCTCCGCCCGCGTGCGCCGGCGGGATGGCGTGGACGTGGTGGCCGGGGTGGTGGAAACCCATGGCCGGGCCGAGACGCTGGCACTGCTGGACGGGCTGGAACTGCTGCCCCGCCGCGCCGTGGCCTATAGGGGCGCGATGCTGGAGGAGATGGATCTGGATGCGCTGCTGGCGCGCAGGCCCGCGCTGGCGCTGGTGGATGAACTCGCCCACACCAACGCGCCGGGCAGCCGCCATCCCAAGCGCTATCTGGATGTCGAGGAACTGCTTGCTGCCGGTATCGACGTCTACACCACGCTGAACATCCAGCATGTTGAAAGCCTCAACGACGTCGTCGCGCGCATCACCCGCATCCGGGTGCGCGAGACGGTGCCGGATTCCGTGCTGGACAGTGCCGACGACATTGAAGTCATCGACATCTCGCCCGCCGACCTGCTGCAACGCCTGCGTGACGGCAAGGTCTATGTGCCAGAAACGGCCGAGCGGGCCGCAGCGCATTACTTCTCGCCAGGAAATCTGACCGCGCTGCGCGAACTCGCCCTGCGCCGCACGGCACAGCGTGTGGACGCGCAGTTGCTGGACCACATGCAGCAGCACGCCATCGCCGGGCCGTGGCCTGCGGGCGACCGGGTGCTGGTGTGCGTCACACGCCGCACCGCAGGCCCCGCGCTGGTGCGCTACGCACGGCGCATGGCCGAGCGGTTGCGGGTGCCGTGGACTGCGATCTACGTGGAAACCGCGCGCACGCTGCGCTTGCCGGAAGCCGAGCGCGACCGCATCGCCGAGACGCTGCGGCTGGCCGAAACGCTGGGCGCGCAGGCGGTGACCATACCGGGCCGTGACGTGGCCGAGGATATTCTGGCCTACGCGCGCGAGCATAATTTCACCCATATCGTCATTGGCAATCCGCGCCGCACGGGCTGGCGCTTTGCGCCGTCGGTGACGCAGAAACTTATCGCAGGCGCGGGCGACCTGCCGATTCACGTGCTGGGCGGCGATGCACTGGCGCAGGAAGCGCACGAGGACCGCCCGCTCAGCCCGCCGCTGCCGCGCACCCATCCGGGGCTGGTGCCGTATGGCGGTGCGGCGGCGCTGGTGGCGGCTTCCGTCGGCATCGGCATGGCGTTGCAACAAGTGCTGGCGGCGCCTGCCATCGCGCTGGTGTTCCTGACCGCCGTGCTGGCGGCAGCCGCCACATGGGGGCTTTGGCCGTCGCTATGCGCCAGCGTCGCCAGCGTGCTGGCTTATAATTTCTTCTTTCTGCCGCCGCTGTACACCTTCACCATCGCCGACCCGGAAAACGTGCTGGCGCTGGTGTGTTTTCTGATCGCCGCCGTAATTGCCAGCAATCTGGGCGCGGCCGTGCGCGCACAGGCTGATGCAGCGCTGGCCCGCGCGCGCACCACCGGCGATTTGTACCAGTTCAGCCGCAAACTGGCCGGGCTGGGCACGCTCGATGATCTGTTATGGGCCACCGTGTACCAGGTGGCCGCCATGCTGAAGCTGCGCGTGGTGATGCTGCTGCCCGATGGCGAGGGCGACGGTATTTCGGTGCGCGCGGGCTACCCGCCCGAGGACCAGTTGGACGACGCCGATCTGGCCGCCGCGCGCTGGTCATGGCTGCATGACCGCCCGGCCGGGCGCGGGTCGGACACGCTGCCCGGCACGCCGCGGCTGTTCCTGCCGCTGCGCACCGGCCGCGGCAAGGTGGCGGTGATGGGGATAGAAAGCGACCGCCCCGGCCCGCTGTTGACTCCGGACCAGCGCCGCCTGCTGGATGCGCTGGGCGATCAGGCAGCGGTGTCCATCGAACGCATCGCGCTGGCCGAAGCCGTGGACCGCGCGCGTCTGGTGGCCGAAACCGAGCGGCTGCGCTCGGCGCTGCTGACCTCGATCTCGCATGACCTGCGCACGCCGCTGGCCGCCATTCTGGGGGCAGCCAGTTCTCTGGACAGCTACGACGCGCTGCTGGAACCGGCGGGCAAGCGCGAATTGCTGCGCACCATTCAGGAGGAAGCCGAACGGCTGGGCCGGTTCGTGGCCAATCTGCTGGACATGACACGGCTGGAAGCCGGTGCGCTGGCGCCGAAAAGCGAACTGGCGGATCTGGGTGAGGTGGTGGGCAGCGCGCTGGCCCGCGCCAGTAAGGTGCTGGCCGCGCACCGGCTGGAAGTGGACATGGCGGCTGGTCTGCCGCTGCTGAATCTGGATGTGGTGCTGTTCGAGCAGGCGTTGTTCAACGTGCTGGATAACGCCGCCAAATACGCCCCGCCCGGCACCGAGGTGGCGGTGCGCGCCCGCGCCCATGGCCCGCATGGCGATATCCGCCTTCAGGTGCTGGATCGCGGCCCCGGCATCCCGCCCGCTGCACTGGCGCATATTTTCGAGAAATTCTATCGCGGCATGCCCGGCGACCGGCAGCGCGCGGGCACCGGGTTGGGCCTTGCCATCGCGCGCGGCTTTGTTGAGGCGATGGGTGGACGGCTGGAGGCCGAAAACCGCGACGGCGGCGGGGCTGCGTTTACCTTCATCTTTCCGGCCCCGCGCGCATGACCCAGTCCCCCTGCGTGCTGGTGGTCGATGATGAGCCACCGATCCGCCGCCTGCTGCGCACCAGCCTTGGCGCGCAATCCTTCCGCGTCAGTGAAGCGGCCACCGGGCAGGAGGCGCTGGATCTGGTGATGGCAGGCGGTATCGACGTGGTGCTGCTGGATCTGGGCCTGCCCGACATGGACGGCATGGCGCTGCTGGCCCGCCTGCGTGCCGTTTCCACCGTGCCGGTGGTGGTGCTGACCTCACGCGAGGATGAGCGCGCCAAGGTGGCGGCGCTGGATGGCGGGGCGGATGACTACGTCACCAAGCCGTTCGGGATTGCCGAACTGATGGCCCGTCTGCGCACCGCGCTGCGTCACCGCCTGCAACAGGATGGCGTCGCCCCGGTTTTCCGCAGCGGCGGCCTGTCGGTTGATCTGGTGCGCCGCATCGTCACGCTCGGCGGCCAGACGGTGCATCTGTCGCCGCGCGAATACGACATCCTCGCGCTGCTGGTGAAACACGCGGGCAAGGTGCTGACCCACCGCTATATCCTGGCTCAGCTATGGGGTGCGGGCGGCGATGTACCGCAGTTGCGCGTGTATGTCCGCCAACTGCGCCAGAAGATCGAGGCGCTGCCCGACCAGCCCCGCTACGTCCTGACCGAAACCGGGGTTGGCTATCGTCTGGCCGTGATGGAGTAACCGAAGCGCAATGAGCCTGCAAACAGCCCTTGCCGCCGAACATGTCTTCCTGGGCGTTCGTGCCGGTGCCAAGCCGGAACTGATCGTCGAAATAGCCCGGAGGATCGAGGCCGCGGGAGGACCGCCCGCCGCCTTGGTCGTGTCCGCCTTGCAGGCGCGCGAGGTGCTGGGCTCCACGGGGGTTGGCAACGGCATCGCCGTGCCACACGCAGCACTGCCGGAGTTGGCCGCGCCGCTGGCGTACCTGGTGCAACTCGCACGCCCGGTGCCGTTCGCCGCCATTGATGGCCAGGCAGTGGACCTGCTGTTCGTGCTGCTGACTCCGCCTGCGGCACGGGCGGAACACCTTGCGTTGCTGGCCGCAGGTACTAGGCGGCTGCGCGAGCCGGCCGTTGCCGCCGCCTTGCGTGCAGTTGCCAGCAAGGCGGCGGCGCACGCGCTGCTAGTCGGCTAGGTTCAGCATCTCCTCGGTCGTGCGCCGCAGTTGCTCGATGTCCACGCGGAACTTGCGCGCCAGTTGCGATGTCAGCCGCCAATGGCGGAATGTGCCGTCGGCGGGCGGTACAAATGCCATGCGGTGCCCGCGCAGCCGGGCAATCTTGCTCTGGTAGTTGTTGAAGAAATTGATCGAGATCACCCGCGCGCCCCGCGGCGCGAAAATGGCATTGTGCAGCGCCGAGCCATATTCACCCGCAATGACCCGTGCGCCTGCAAACAGACGGATTTGCGTATCCGGCGCCATTTCATGCGGGCGGACGACGGCAAACCCGAACTCCGTCATCAGTGCCGCGACTTCGTCCTCGTTTTCCAGCCTGTCATCACCAAAATTGGCACGCGAAATATACACGCGCTCCGGTCCCGGCGCGTCGGGCGTGGCGCGGATCTGGGCCGCTACCAACTCGTTGATCATCAGGTTGGTGGCAGGGTGGAAGTTGTGTTCGGTGTGCATCATCGAGGGGATGATGAACGAAGGGGCCGTCACCCGATGCTTGCTGGCATCGTACCAGATGATCCCGTCTTCCGGATGCACCAGGCGCACGAAGGCCTTCGCCCAGGCGGGCAGCGTCGTTGACAGCAGCAGCGGGAAGTCCGAGCCGTACTGGCGCAGGACGGACAGCAAGTACAGGCGCGGCAGCATTTCCAGGAGGAAATGGCCATACACCACATTGGGATGGAACGCCGAGGCGACCGGCACATCCAGCGCAAACGGCTCCGGGTCTGTCCGGTTCAAGGATCCGGCATGTACCTGCGGCAGCGGCGTGCCACCTGTCTTCATGTTCGCCCGGAAATAGCCCGGAATACAGTCCAGCGGGGCCACGAACTGGCTGCCGCTGGTCAGCAGCCCGTTCCCCCACAGCACTGCGCCGCTGACCGAATAGACGTGAACGCCGCCCGGGGCCGGGTAGTGCATGTGCTCTGCCACGAAGTCGGGCCGGATTTCCGCCTGCCGGTGGATGGGCCGCTGCGGCGGCGGCATGGCGGCTCCGAACAGCTGAATGCGCTCGGTCACGCCGTTGCGTCCGAAGGTCCCGACATCGGCCGTGATGTCGAAAATCGGCTCCATCACACCGCTGAACGCTGCCAGCGCCTTCACTTGCGCTGCGGCAGCCGCGGCCGGTTGTGCCGCAACCGCTTGTGGCGCTGCCGCCGGTGCTGGCTGCACTGGTGTTGCCTGAGCTGGTGTTGCCTGAACTGGTGTTGCCTGAACTGGAGCAGGCGGCAGCGGCGCAGGTTGCACTGGCGCCGTTGCTGCCGGCGCGGGAGATGGTTTGGCGGCAGGCGCGGATACCGGGCCGGACGGTGGTTGCCAGATCATGGCACCCGCCGCTGCAGCAGGCGGCACAGGGGGGGAGGCAGCAACCGGGGTTGCGGCAGAAACGGGGGTCTGAACCGGTGCCGGTTTGGCCGCTGGCGCCGGGCTGGCTGCCACCGCAGCCACAGGGACCGGAGCAACAGGTGCAGAGGGAACCGGCGCAGGAGGAACTGGCGCAGGAGCAGGGGTTTGGGCGGCCGGGGCCGGGGGGGCTGGCGGGGTTACGGCGGGCTTGGGCACAACAGGAGTCACGCTGGCCAACGGTCCGGCGGGTTCACGCAGCAACGTGCGAAGGCCGGCCTCCAGAACGCTCAGGTCAATCCGGTAGTCCGAATTCCAGCCCGGCTCTGGTTGGTCCGGGGTGGCCACATGCTGGCCGACGACATAGCCGTAATCCACCGCGCGCCGGCTGGCGATGCTCCAGAACGCCGGCTGCACACAGAACGGATTGAACAACTCCAGAACCCGCGCGCCTTCGCGGCAGAACAGGATGTTGGTTGTGCCCGCGCCATGCTCGCTGACAACAAAGCGCGCGGCCTGCATCGTGGCGATCTGGTCAGCCAGATCGGTGCCTTCGAAGCTGTGGATGGTGAAGCCCAACCGCTCGACCAATGCCTGCACTTCGGCAAAGTTGGCGAGGCTGCGGGCCTTGACGTTGCGATGCACGAACAGCCGCTCGGCGCGCGGCGGCGCCCCCGCCGGTGCGGCCGGCACAGCGCCAATCAGACGTTCGGCGGCCTGGGAGACGAACGGCGCCACGCTCCAGATATTGAAGTTCGGCAGGATGATGGCTTGCGCGAAGCCGGTCACTTCGTTGGGTGCAACGGTCAGAACGGCTTCCGGGCCAATGCCCAGCAGGTCCAGCGTGCGTTGCTGTGCCGAGGCAGGGTCTAGCGGCGGGAGCACCACTTTCAGATCGCGGAACCGGCGCCGCAGCAGTGAAAATGCAAACAGCTTCGGCAGGCATTCCGGCATCCAGTGCCCATAGTTACGCCACGCGCCGCTGAAACCAATCACATAACGGCCGGTCTCGTGAAACGTGGTCACGTTCATCGGCCGCCGCAGCCGCAGGTATTCGTTGCGGCGGAATTCCTCGGCGTTCGAATCAGGTGCCCAATGGCTGATATTGTCCAGCGTGTTGCGCAAGATGCCGCTGTTCAGTGCCACCACGCCATCCGCCCCGATGACATAAACGTCGTCGAACGCGTAAGCCGCCACCGAATCGGTGTGATACCGCCGAAATGCGGGGTTGAGCATGTATTGGCCGAACGGGCCAATGCCCGGTTCCGGGGGGTCCGGAAAGATCAGCCGTTGCCGTTCCAAGTCGGCTGCGTCATCAAGCGGAAAGAAATCAGAATATTGCCGCTCATTGACAAGGTCGTGGAGAAAGCGGCCGATCCGGGGTTCTTTGTCGATCTGGGTCAGCCGGGTCACGTTACCATCCGAGGTCTGCAACCCCCGCGCATCCAGCACCCTGCACCAAATGGCAAGATGCCCGTTTCGCCCGGGCCGTGCGTTACGAAGACAGCGGTAACCTAGTGGCCGCCTGCACGGCGCGCAAGCGCGCCCCGCCGCAGAGGGTTACACGGCCGGTGGTTCATAGGCGAACAGTTCGTAATCACGCGCGTAGAACTCCCGCACCCGCCGCATCGCGGCAACCGACAGCGCCGGACGTGCCACGGCATCAAACCGCATCTCCACGCCGACCTGCCGATGATCGAACCGGCCGCCAACCCGGCTGGCAATATGATCCACCCATGCCTCGCCAAAGCCGTATTCCTGCTTGAAGACTTCGCACCCCGGCACCCAGAATTCGGCTTGTGGCCGAATGTGGTTGTCGATCAGGTAAGGGTTTTGCTGAAAGCCGCCCAGCACCGCCTCAACCCACGTGTCGATGTCTTCAATGGTGGCTTGCATATGCGCGCGCATCCGGTATTCCGACACCAGCCGGTCCAGCGGATTGCGCACCGTCATGAACATGTAACTGAAGCCCTTCAGCCGGAACACCTGCTGCAACACGTCTGCGTGCAGGTGCTGGGGTGAGCAGTGCATCACCGGCACCAGTGAATGGTCGCCACCGCGATCCACGAACGAGATGTCCCAGCCATTCTTCTCGAAAAAGAATTCCACCGCTGTGCCACCGGTCTTGGGCACGTGAATGAACAAAACCCGGGCCTGGCCCTTGATGAAGACTGGCATGCAATTCCTGTCAGGCAGTGTGCCCGTGCGGGCCAGAAATCCTACCGGCTGCGATCCGTCACGGCTAGGCTTCGGTGTAGTGCCGCACCGCGCGCACCAGATCGCCTGCCGCCCAGTCGGCAGCCCCTTCCAGCCGGGCCCGCTCGCGCCCGGCCCGGTCGATGATCAGCGTGGTCGGCAGCCCGCGCGCGCCCACCAGGCGGCTGGCCTCGCCATGCGGGTCCACCAGCACCTGCAAGCCCTTGATGCCGTTGGTACGGAAATACGAATCCACCTTTGCTACGCCACCCCGGTCAACCGACAGCGGCAGCACCAGAATCCGGTCCGACCGCACCAGCTCCGCCAGTCGCGACAGCGCGGGCAACTCCGCCACACAGGGCGGGCACCAGGTGGCCCAGAAATTCACCACCACGCCGAAGCCGGCGAACTCGCTGATGCCGTGCTGCCGCCCCTCCGCGTCATCGAAATTGAACGCCGTCACTTTCCGCGCCGGGGCCGACGGCACCAGCGTATCGCCGGATTGCAGTGAGATTGGCTGGGTGGCCGGATCGGCTACGGGGGTAAAAATCTCGGGTGCCGGTTTGCGGATCGCCGCTGCCGCCGCTACCGTCCCGCCCGCCAGCACCGCCGCACCGGCCACGATCAGGCGGCGTTTACCTATCAGCATGATGGAATGCTCCCGTTGACCAATTCGCCCCCGCCCGCCACCGCCGCCAGCGCCAACCAGCAATGGGGCGGGCGCTTCGCCGCCGGTCCTGCGGCCGTGATGCAGGACATCAACGCGTCTATCGGGTTCGACCAGAAATTGTGGCGGCAGGACATAGCGGGGTCTCTCGCGCATGCGGCAATGCTGACGCGCTGCGGCATCATCACGCCCTCAGATGAGCATGACATCCGCCACGGTCTAGAGGGGATTGCACGCGAGATCGAGTCCGGCGTGTTTCCGTTCACGGCAGCACTTGAAGACATCCATATGAACATCGAAGCGCGGCTGACCGAGCGCGTGGGCGAGGCCGGCAAGCGCCTGCACACCGCGCGCAGCCGCAACGATCAGGTGGCGGCCGATTTCCGGCTGTGGGTGCGCGACGCCATCGACGGCATCGACGCGCAGGTGGCCGATACCATGCGCGCACTGGCGCTCAAGGCGGCCGCGCATGCCGCGGACCCGCTGCCCGGCTTCACCCATCTGCAAACCGCCCAGCCAGTGACCTTCGGGCATCATTGTCTGGCCTATGTGGAGATGCTGGCGCGCGACCGCTCACGCCTGGCCGACTGCCGCCGCCGGATGAACGAATGCCCGCTAGGGGCGGCGGCGCTGGCAGGCACATCATTCCCGATCGACCGGCACCACACCGCCGCCGCGCTGGGCTTCGACCGGCCCACCGCCAATTCGCTCGATTCGGTGTCCGACCGCGATTTCGCGCTGGAATTCCTGTCGGCTGCGGCAATCTCGGCGATGCACCTGTCGCGGCTGGCCGAGGAAATCGTCATCTGGTGCAGTGCGCCGTTCCGCTTCATCCGTCTGTCGGATGCGTTCACCACCGGCAGTTCCATCATGCCGCAGAAGCGCAACCCGGACGCCGCCGAACTGGTGCGCGCCAAGACCGGCCGCATCACCGGGGCGCTGGTGGCGCTGCTGACCGTGATGAAGGGTCTGGCGCTGACCTATGCCAAGGACATGCAGGAAGACAAGGAACCGGTGTTCGACGCCGCCGCCGCATGGGCCCTCAGCCTTGCTGCCACAGCCGGGATGGTGCGCGACTTGCAGCCCGATACCGTGCGGATGCGGCAGTTCGCGGGTTCGGGCTACGCCACGGCGACCGATCTGGCCGACTATCTGGTGCGCGAACTGAAACTGCCCTTCCGCACGGCCCATCATGTCACCGGCCGTCTGGTCGCCAAGGCCGAGGCGCGCGGGGTGGACCTGTCCGCTTTGACGCTGGCCGACATGCAGGCCGAGGAGGCCGGGATCACTGATGCCGTGTTCGGCGTGCTGACGGTGGAGGCGTCGGTGGCCTCGCGCACCAGCTACGGCGGCACCGCGCCGGTGCGCGTGGCCGAGCAGGCGGCGCGCTGGCTACAGGTTCTCGCATGATCTGGCGGCGCGCACTGCTGGCGCTGGCCCTGGCGGGCACGCTGGCCGGGTGTGGCAAGAAGGCCGCGCCACTGCCGTATGGCCCCGCCGACCAAGTCACCTATCCCCGCAGTTATCCGGCATATTGACCCATGATCGACCGCAACAGCATCGCCGCCGCCGAACGCCTGATCCGCCCGTATGTCCGGCACACGCCGATGCTGTCCGCCGAGGGGCGGGATTTCGGCGCGGCGTTCGGGCCGGTGCAGTTCAAGCTGGAATTCCTGCAACACACCGGTTCGTTCAAGGCGCGCGGCGCATTCGCCAACATGCTGACCCGCACGATCCCAAGCGCCGGTGTGGTGGCCGCCTCAGGCGGCAACCATGGTGCGGCCGTGGCGTTCGCCGCCCAGCGGCTGGGCGTGAAGGCGGCCATCTTCGTGCCCGCCATCGCCTCGCAGGCCAAGATCGACCGGATTCGTGGTTATGGCGCAGACCTTGTGGTGGGCGGCGACCGCTACCCGGAGGCGCTGGCCGCCAGCATCGCCTATGCCGAGCGTACCGGCGCGATGCAGGTCCACGCTTATGATCAGCCGGAGACCATGCTGGGGCAGGGCACCGTGGCGCTGGAACTGGAGCAGGACGCGCCGCACACCGACACGGTGCTGGTGGCCTGCGGCGGCGGCGGCCTGATCGGCGGCATGGCGGCGTGGTGCGAAGGCCGGGTGCGCGTGGTGTCGGTGGAGCCGGAACTGGCCCCCACGCTGAACATGGCGCTCGCGGCCGGCCGCCCGGTGGACGCGCCAAACGGCGGCATCGCCGCCGACAGCCTGGCACCGAAGCAGATCGGCGAATTGATGTTCCCGATCGCGCAGCGGCATATCGCCGCCAGCGTGCTGGTCACGGACGAGGCGATTCAGGCTGCACAGCAGTCGCTGTGGGACGGGCTGCGCGTGGTGGCTGAACCCGGCGGCGCTGCCGCCTTCGCCGCGCTGTTGTCCGGCCGGTATGTCCCGGCACCCAATGAGCGCGTCAGTGTGCTGCTGTGCGGCGCCAACACCACTGCGGTGAGGTTCGGCGCATGACCGCACCGATGCAGCCGCATCAGCGGCTGGACTACCTTGCCAGCATCGACCGCCCGAAACTGGCGCTGCCCGGTGGCAAGCGTCTGGCGGTGTATCTGGTGGTCAATATTGAACGCTGGGATATCGGCGGCCCGATGCCCCGGCAGGTGCTGACCGCGCCGCAGGGTGTCTCGGCGCTGCCCGACCTGCCGAACTGGGCGTGGCACGAATACGGCATGCGCGTCGGCTTCTGGCGGCTGAAGGCGGCGCTGGATCGCCACAACATCGCGCCCACGCTGGCCATCAACGGTGCCGTGCCCGCCGCCTATCCGCGTGTCACCGATGCGTGCCGCGAGGCCGGGTGGGAGTTCATGGTGCACGGCTACCACCAGATGGCCACGCACAAGGTGGAAGACCAGCGCGCCATGATCCGCGACGCCATCGCCACCTGCCGGGCGGCGGGCGGCCACGACCCGGTCGGCTGGCTGGCCCCCGGCCTGACCGAGACGCTCGAAACCCCCGACCTGCTGGCCGAGGCGGGCATCCGCTACTGTGCCGACTGGGTGGTGGACGACCTGCCATGCCCCATCCGCACCACGCAGGGCTCGCTGCTGACCATGCCGTACAGCGTGGAACTGAACGACATCCCGATGATGATGATCCAGCATCACCGCGCCGAGGAACTGTTCGACCGCACCATCGCCCAGTTCGAGCGCCTGTATGCCGAAGCCGCCGATCAGGGCGCCAAGGTGATGGGCCTTGCCGTGCACCCCTATATCAGCGGCGCCCCGCACCGCATCGGCGCGTTCGAACGTCTGCTGGCCCATATCGCCGCCCGGCCCGGCGCGGTGTTCTGGCAGGGGCGGCAGATTCTGGAGTGGTATGAGGGAGTATCAGCGCCGTGAGTCATCTTGACCCCGCCATTGCCGCCGCCATCCGCAGTGCTGCCGCGTCACTGTCCGGCGAAACCGAGGCGCTGCTGGCCCGCCTCGTGCGGCATCGCAGCCTGCTGGGGAATGAGCAATCGTGTCTGGACGAGATGGAGGCGGCCTATGCCGGGATCGGCCTGCATCCGCGCCGGGTTGCCATCGATGCAGCGGCGCTGGCCAGCCATCCCGGCTTCTCGCCGCCGTTGATTCCGTATGATGGGCGCGAACCGGTGGCGGCGGTGCATCGCCCCAGCGTCGGCGGCGGGCGCAGCCTGATGTTGCAGGGCCATCTGGACGTGGTGCCGGAAGGCGCGGCCGACCTGTGGACCACGCCGCCGTTCGAGCCTTCCATTCGCGATGGGCGGATGTATGGGCGCGGGGCGGCCGACATGAAGGCGGGCGTGGCCGCCACCGTGCTGGCGTTCAAGGCGCTGCAACTGGCCGGGCTGCAACCCGCCGGGATGGTGCAGTTCGCCAGCGTGATCGAGGAGGAATGCACCGGCAATGGCGCGCTGGCGGTGATGCAGGCGCTGGACAAGCCCGATGCCTGCCTGATCCCCGAACCGTTCCCGTCGTTGCTGGTGGCTGAAGTGGGCGTGGTGTGGGCGTGGGTGACCGTGACGGGGCGGCCCGCACATGTGCTGGCCATGCAGTCCGGCGTGAATGCCATCGAAGCTGCCTTCGCCATCGTGCGGCATTTCAAGGAGTACGAGGCGGAGATGAACCGCCCCGAGCGCTGCCACCCGTCGTTTGCCGCCGAAACCCACCCGATCAATGTGAATTTCGGCACTATCGAGGGGGGCGAATGGAACAGTTCGGTGCCCACACGCGCCCGTATCGGCCTGCGGGTGGGGGTGATGCCCGGCTACTCCTGCCGCGATGTGGCGCACGACATCGAGCAATTGGTGGCCAGGGCGGCGCAGTCGCCGGAACTGGGCGGCGCGACCGTGAAGCTGGAATTCAAGGGCTTCATGGCCGATGGCTGCACCTTCCCGGCGGATCAGGCCATCTCACGCCTGATTTCCGGCCGCCATGCCGCCGAAACCGGGGCCACCCTGCCGCACTATGCCGCCAAGGGCCTGACCGATGCGCGGCACTACGTGCTGTATCAGGGCACCGAGGCGACCTGCTACGGACCGGACGGGTCGAACATCCACAGCATCGACGAAAGTGTGGACCTCGCCTCCCTGCATCAGGTCACGTCGGTTCTGGCGCTGACCATCGCCGAATGGTGCGGGGTGGAAAAGCTCTGAACGGCCGAACGCTGCACCCGGCCCGCCGAATCGACCGCGCCCCCGGTTGAGATGCGGCGGCCTGCGCCCTAGTCTGCGGCCATGGCATCTCCCGCGCCGCTGGACACCAGCGAACCCGACCCCACCGTGGCCGACCTGATTGCCGCGCGCCCGCATCTGTCCATGCACGCCATGGACGGACTGGTGCTGGAAGACGTGCCGCTGTCCGCCATCGCCGATGCACTGGGCACCCCCGTGTGGGTGTACGGGGCAGGCACGATGCGCGGCCGTCTGGCCGGCCTGACCGCAGCGCTCGACGGCCTGAACGTGCATGTCCACTACGCCGTAAAGGCCAACGACCATCTGGCCGTGCTGCGCCTGCTTGCGGGCGGCGGGGCAGGGGCCGACGTGGTCAGCATCGGCGAATTGCGCCGCGCCCGGCACGCGGGCATCGCGGGGCGGGACATCGTGTTCTCCGGCGTCGGCAAGACCCACGCCGAAATCCGCGCCGCGCTGGAAGCGGGCGTGGGGCAACTGAATGTGGAAAGCGCCGCCGAACTGGCGATGATCTCGGCGGCCGCCAGCGCATTGGGCGTCACGGCCCGCGTGGCGCTGCGCATCAACCCGGATGTGGACGCGGGCACCCACGCCAAGATCACCACCGGGCGCGCCGACAACAAGTTCGGCATTCCGTTTGACGACGCAGCGGCGCTGTATGCCCATGCCGCCAGCTTGCCGGGCGTGCAACCGGTGGGAATCGCACTGCATATCGGCAGCCAGATTCTGTCCACCGCGCCGTATCGCGCCGCCTACGCCCGCGCGGCGGAGATGGTGCGCACGCTGCGCGCACAGGGGCAGACGGTGTCCGTGGTGGATTGCGGCGGCGGTTTGGGCATCGGCTACCGTGACACGCCGGGCCTGCCGCCCGCCGCCTTCGCGGGCGCGTTGCGGGCCGCGTTCGGCGGCTTGGGCGTGGAACTGATGGTCGAGCCGGGGCGCTGGCTGGTGGGGCCTGCCGGTCTGCTGCTGGCCAGCGTGGTGCTGACCAAGGGGGATGAGCGTTTCGTGGTGCTGGACGCGGCGATGAACGATCTGGTGCGCCCGGCCATGTACGACGCGTACCATGCCATCGTCCCACTGGCGTCTGGCAACGCGGTGGGGCCGGTGCGCAATGTGGATATTGTCGGCCCCGTGTGCGAGAGCGGCGACACGTTCGCGCGCGGGCGGGCGCTGCCCGCTGTGGCGGCTGGCGACCGGGTGGCGATTCTGGACGCCGGGGCCTACGGTGCCGTGATGAGCAGCACCTACAATGCGCGCGGACTCGCCCCAATTGCTCTGGTGGACGGCTCCCGCTGGGCGGTGATCCGTCCGCGGCAGGAGCCGGAAGATTTGTGGCGCAACGAGTCGATCCCCGACTTCATCACCCCCGACGTCGTCACCTAGGAAGGCCCGCATGACCGGCCCGGACAGCACTGAAGGGCCACAGGTTCCGGGCTTGCGCCGCCTGCGCCTGCTCGCCCGCGCGGCGCTGGCGTTCGAGCGGGTTTGGCCCGCCATCTGGCCCGCTCTGGGTGTTCTGGGCGTGTTTGCCGCTGTGGCGCTGCTGGACGTGCCGCGCCGGGTTCCGCCGCTTGTGCATGCCATCGGCCTCGCGCTGACCGTCGTGACATTGCTGGCCTTGCTGTGGCGCGGCCTGGCTGCGGTGCGGCTGCCCGGTGCCGATGAAGCCGACCGGCGTCTGGAGCGGGACAGCGGCTTGCGCCATCGCCCGCTGGCTGTGCTGACCGACCGCCCGGCACTGCCGGGGGCAGATGCCCTGTGGCAGGCGCATCGCGCCCGCGCCGCCGCGCAAGTGCGCCGCCTGCGTCTGGGTTTGCCGCGCCCCGGTCTGGCGGCACGCGACCCGCGCGCCCTGCGGCTGGGTCTGCTGGTGGTGCTTGCCGCTTGTGTATGGATCGCGGGCGAGGAAGCGCCGTCCCGTCTGAGGCGTGCGGCATGGCCACATTTCGCGCCACCGGCCGCCGAGGCTGCCGCTGAATTGCAGGCATGGATCACGCCCCCGGCCGATACCGCGCTGCCACCGGTGTTCTTGCGCCCCGAAGGCGGCAGCGTGTCGGTGCCGGAAGGCTCCCACCTGACCGTCAGCCTGTCAGGCGGGCACGGCGTGCCGAGCCTGACGCTGGCGGGCGACGACGTGCCGTTTGTGCCCGCCGATGCGGGCAGTTTTCAGGCCGAGACCGACCTTGCCAAGGGCGGGGCGCTGGACGTGCGCCGCAATGGCGCCACGCTGGCCCGGTGGCAGATCACGCTGGTTCCTGCCGTCGCACCGCTGGTGCGCTGGACGGAGCCGCCGGGGGCGGCGAAAGGGACGGCGAAAATTCCACCGGCCCGCCTGCCGTGGGAAGTCTCCCACGACTATGGCGTGACCGGATTGCAGGCGGAGTTGCATCTGTCCGTGCGGCCTGACGCGCCGCCGCTTGTCGTACAAATCCCGCTGCCGGGCGGCGCGCCCAAGTCAGCCAGGGGCGTGCGCTCGGTGGACCTGACCGCGCATCCGTGGGCCGGGCTGGCGGTGACGGGCAAGCTGGAGGCCCACGACGCCGCCGGGCGCAAGGGCCGCAGCGATGCCGCCGAGTTCACGCTGCCGGAACGGGTGTTCGAGAATCCCACCGCCCGCGCCCTGCTGGCGGTGCGCAAGAACCTCTCGCTCTGGCCGGGGGAGCGTATGACGGCGGCGGGCGAACTCGACCGCATCGCCCAGCAGGAACAGGTGTGGCGCACCGACATCGGCGGGTTGCTCAATTTGCGCGCCATCATCGCCGAGGTCAGCCGCACGCGCGGTTATGCCGCTGTTCAGGATGCGCAGGCGCGTTTGTGGCAACTGGCCCTGCACCTTGAGGAAGCCGGGCCGGAGCGCACGGCGCGCCAATTGTCCGAAGCGCGGCAGGCCTTGCGGGACGCGTTGCAGGCCGAGCACCCGGACCAGAAGGAAATCGAGCAGCGCATCGCTGAACTGGAAGCGGCCATTCAGAAGCACCTTGATGCGCTGGCCGAGGAGATGAAGCGCGATCCCGAGGCGACGGTTGGCGACCCGGATGCCCCGAAACTGGACCCGCAGAAGCTGAAGGATCTGGCCGAACAGCTTCGCAAGGATACGCAGCAGGGCAAGCAGGCCGATGCGAAACAGCGCATGGCCGAACTGGAAAAGCTGCTCGACAAGTTGCAGGCCGCCCGCCCGCAGCACCGCGACGCGGCGCAGCAGAAGCGCGAGCAGCAGCGCCGCAAGGGGCAGGAGGAAATGAGCGCGCTGCAGGACATCGTGAAGCGCGAGGGCGGCATTCTGGATCGCGCACAGGCACGGAGCGGCCCGGAACGCAGCGGTGCGCCACCGGAAGCCGGGGCCAAGGAACGGCAGGCGGACCAGCGGTTGCAACAGGCGCTGCGCCGCGCCGTGGGTGAGTTGATGCAGCAATTCGGCGACCTGACCGGCGAAGTGCCGCCCAATCTGGGCGACGCCGACGCCGCGATGCGGGATGCCATCGACGCATTGGGCAAGGCCCGCGACCAGAAAACCGCCAGCGCCGCACAGGCCGCCATCGAGGCGCTGCAGAAGGGTGGCCAGTCGATGAGCGAGATGCTGGCGCAGCAATTCGGCAACCCGGGCAACCAGCAGGGCGACCAGGAAGGCGAACCCAGCCCCGGCTTGGGCACTGGTACGGCCGATGATGGCGAGCAACCGAGCGAAAGCGGCGGCAATCGCCCTTGGGCGGGCCGCCCCGGCAAGGGCCAGCGCGGCGACCGCCGCACCGACCCGTTGGGCCGCCCGATGCAGGAGGGTGCCAGCGGCAATAACCAGAGCACCGACGTGGCGTTGCCTGAGGAAATGGAACAGGCCCGCACCCGCGCCTTGCAGGACGAACTTCGCAAGCGTGGTGGCGAAAAGACCCGGCCACAGCCGGAACTGGATTATATCGACCGGCTGTTGAAGACGTTTTAGCCACGTCCGGGTATTGTCGGCCTGGGCAGCGAGGCCCGGCCCTGACGCGTTTGGCTACACCAGCGGGACAGCCCAGAACTCGGCCGCCCTTCCGCCGAGCAGCCAGGCCGCCAGTTCCACCAGCAGCACGGTTCCCAACACCAAGCGCAACATCGCAGCCTCCTTGCAGGAAGCTGCGTGTTACCGTGTGCGGCTTAACGAGTGGTGAGTGCGCCGTTTACACCTTTACCCAGCCATGCACCTCGTGTGAGCGCTGGCAGGCTTCCACCACGCGCTGGATCTTGTGGCCGAAGGCGAAATCCGGATAGGCCGGGCGGCCGGCCGCCACCGCCTCGATCATCTCGCGGGCTTCCATCGCCTTGTAGTC
>CAIPHQ010000162.1 GCA_903864895.1 uncultured Rhodospirillales bacterium | reverse complement strand
CGCAAGCGGGAGAGGGGCTTCAGGCCCGCTCCGTCCAGCCCCTCTCCCGTGCAACGGGAGAGGGAGGGGCCCATGCCGCAGGCATGGGAGGGTGAGGGCCGGCGCCGGCTACATTTCCAGATCGTGTTCAATCGTGGCCAGCAGGGCCGGTTTGCGGAACTTCAGCGCCCCGAACCACGCCGCCCCCAGCAACATGTAAGCGGCGAACAGGTACGGGACCAGGTTGTACGGATACGGCGGCACCGGATACAGGCTGCCGAAGATCACGAACGCCATCAGCAGCACACCGATAATGGCCACCACCGTCTGGCGCGGCAGCAGCATGCCGGTGCGGCGCAGGTCGATGGGGGCGACGATGCAGACCAGCATGTACACCACCAGAAAGCCCAGCGTGGCGAAGGTGCCGGTCAGGCCGAAGGCATCCAGCGCGCCCACCGGCAGCATCAGTTCGGCCACAATCAGCGTGAAGCCGCAGCACAGCGTGACCGCAATATGCGGCGTCTGGTGGTCGCTGTGCACGTTGCCCAGCGACTTGGCGAAGAACTGGTAGCGGCCCATCGAGAACAGCAGGCGCGACGCCGCATTGATGGAAGCCAGCGCGCAGGCAAAGCCGCTGATCAGCGCCGAGAAATACACGATGCCTGCCACCCAGCCGAGACCCACCTTGGCCGTGAGGTCCGCAAATGGCGCGCCGCTGCCAGCGATGGCCGCTGCGTCGCCGCCCATGCCCAGCACCATCAGATAGGTCATCACCACGAAGAAGATGCCCACGCCGAGCGCGCTGATCATGATGGCGCGCGGAATGGCCACGTGCGGATCACGGGTTTCCTTGGCCAGCGTGGCGGCACTCTCGAAGCCCACGAAGCTGAACACCGCGAACGCCAGCGCAGACATCACGCCGCCGAACGGCAGGCTGCTGACATCCAGCTGCACCGGGTCGATCAGCGTGCCGTGGCGGGACACCACGACGGCGGTGATGATGACGATGATGCCGATGGAAATTCCTTCCAGCAGCAGCGCCACGCGCGACGACATTTTGATGTCGCGGTAGCCGGCGAACCACACCACCGCCACGAACGCCACAATCAGCGCCCAGGCGGGCGGCATGATGCTGCCGAGGCCCACGGCCTCAAACACGTTGCCAAGGAAGATGGTGAACGCCTCCGTCACCGCGACCGCAGTGAACAGATAGGCCGCAATCATCGACCAGCCGGACATGGCGCCCGCAAACGGGCCGAAATTGCGCCCGATATACAGGAAGTACGAGCCTGACTGCGGATGCCGCTTGGCCAGTTCCGAGATGTTGGCCCCCACGAACAGCATGCCGATGGTGGCGATCAGATACGCCAGCCATGAGCCCGTGGCGGCCAGCCCCGCCACCACGGTGATGTTCAGCGCAGGCGTCAGCGTGGGCGCGATGTTGGCGATGGACTGGCCGAGGCTTTCCACCTGGCTGAGCGTGGAATGGCGCAGTTGCGGCGCGGTGGCCAAAGGCACGGCGCT
>CAIPHQ010000161.1 GCA_903864895.1 uncultured Rhodospirillales bacterium | reverse complement strand
GCCGCCGCCAGCATCGGATTTCCCCTGCAGCGCTGTTACGCGGGCACGCTCGGCGGCGGGGAATGTGTCCTGCACGGACATGCCCAGCATGGCCTCGGCTGTTTAGCCATGCAGCGCCGCCAGTTCGGTGTTCACATACAGCAAGATGCTATCCGGGGCACTGACAATGCCGATACCGATATTGGCCTGCTCCAGCACCATGGCATTGCGCCGGACTTCATGCTCGCGGGCGACCTCGGCGGTGGCATTGTGCGCGGCCAGGATCATGCCGCTGATCGCCCCGTCCGGCGCGAACCAGGGTGCGAGCTTCCACGTCCAGTAGGCGTAGCTGCCGTCCGCCAGTTGCATCCGTTCCGCATCTGCGGACGATTCGGTGCCAGTGAGGCAGGCGCGGTGCATTTCGCGCCAGTGCTGCGGGATTTCCGGAAACACTTCGTACATTTGCTGGCCGGTCAGATCCTGCCCGGACAATCCCATCATCTGCAAATATTGCGCGCTGGTTGCAACGAAACGCAGTTCCCGGTCGAGCACCGCAATGTTGACGGGCGCATGTACCAGGCAGGCGCGTAGCAGGCAGGTCTGGCCGCTCAGGTCTGGCACGGGTGCGGTCCTAGCTGTGGCCAATATGTGAGGAATTATACGGCGAGGAGTCCGCCAGCATGATTCCAATATGCACGCAAGGACATTACAATAATGGTGTAGATGCGATAAACATAGAAGGAATCGCAGCGAAACCTGCCCACGGACGTAGGTAATTATACTTACCATCCGTGACACAGGCACCAAGAGCGGCCCATGCCGCATGGCGCCTTGCCCGCCTGCCGCGTCAGACCGGCGCGGCGGGCACCCGGATGTCAAACACCGCACCACCGCCTTCATTGTGCGCAGCAACTGTGCCGCCCATCTCGGTGATGGTGCCAAAGCACAGTGCCAGCCCCAGACCGGTGCCCTTGCCGGTGGGTTTGGTGGTGAAGAACGGCTCGAACAGGCGTGCCATGGCCGACACCGGAATGCCGCCGGCATGGTCGCTGACCCGCAGCGCCACGCTGCTGCCCAGCGCCTCGGCTGCAACCGTGATAACGCGCGCACCAGGCCCCCCGCCCGGGTCCGTGGCGTCGTAGGCGTCCATGGCATTGCCGATCAGATTGATCAGCACCTGTTCCATCAACACCGGCGCACCCATAACGGCCGGCATTGCGTCCGGGATTTCGTCGCGGACTGCAAAATAGCGCAGGCGTGGTGACAGAATGTCGAGAGCGCCCTTCAGCGCCGCTTTCCACGCTACCGGCTCCACCGGTTTGCGCTCGTTGCGGCCGAAGATTTTCATGTGCTCCAGCAGCAGGGAGGCCCGCCGGGCTTCCGCCACCACCTTGTCAAGCTTGGCAGTCACAATGGCCAGATCCGGCGTGGGCCGCTGCAATTGCAGCCCGGCATTCTGGCCGGCGAAGCTGATGCTGGCCAAAGGCTGGTTCAGTTCATGCGCCATGCCGGTGGCCATCTCGCCCAGCGTGACCAATGTGGCAACCCGTTGCAACCGCTGCTGTTCCAGCTTGTCGCGGGTCACGTCGCTGAGGTAGCCAACGATATCAGCATGGCTGCCACGGCGGCATATCACGCGAATCCGGTTGCGTACCCAGCGGCAAGCGCCGTCATCGTCCTGCACGGTGATGTCGCACACCGCTTCCTGCCTGTCGTCGCAGACCAGCACACTGCCCAGCATTTCGGCGGTTTCGGCGTGGCGCAGCAGATCGGCGGTGCTGAGTCCGCTGCCGGTCAGACGAATCGTGTCACCGTGCTGGCTCAGCACCGTCGCTCCCGAGGCGGTGACCCGCGCGCGGTACAGCACCACTGCCGGACCCATGGCGACCAAGGCTTCCAGATCATGCGCCACCGCCATATGTGCCGCTTCAGCCTGCCGCAGCTTGTCGATGTCCTGCAGGAAGCCAAGCGATGTGCCGTCGGCCATGCGTCTGGCCGACAGGATGGCCGCAAAGCCGGTGCCATCCATCCGCCGCATCCGGTATTCGCGCAGCAGGTGGCCATCCTTCATCAAAGTGGCCAGATCATCCAAGACGGCAGCGTGGTTTTCGGGGAAATGCATATCGGCCACAGTAAGGCCCAGCAATGCGCCGGGCTTGCTGCGCATCATCGCCTCGGCGGCCGGATTGGCGGCGATCAGGGCACCGGTGGCGTCGGCCACCGTTACCGCCACCGGCGCATCTTCGATATAGGTGCGGAATAACACATCCTTGGCCCGCAGCGCCGCGCGGTTTGTCTGGCTTTCGGAGATGTCCAGCACCGTCCCGATCCGGTACGCTTGCCCGCCGGGACCTGGCTTGATTGCGGTTATGCTCACCAGCCCCGGAAACATGCTGCCGTCCCGCCGGACCCGCTGGGCTTCGAACACGGTATGGCCCCGCGCATCGGCATCGGTGAAGTGAGCGCGCATGTGCGCGCGATCCTCGGGCCGGTCCAGGTGCAGGACCGGCAGGCCCGCAATCTCGCCGGGCGAGTAGCCGTGCAGTTGGGCGAAGGCGGCGTTCGCATAGCTGACGGTGCCGGATGCAGCCTCGACGATGCAGATTCCAAACTGCGCCGCGTCCAGCGCGTCGGACATCCGCTGCATTTGCGCCTGCTTCTCAACCGAAGTGGTGATATCCCGGTTGCACAGCACCGCGCCGCCGATGCGGCCATCAGGGTGATGCCAAGGCCGCATTTTCCACTGCCAGTAACTGATGCCGCCATCCGCGCGTACGAATGGGTCGGCCTCGGCGCTGAGCGTCTCGCCCGCCAGTACCCGCCGGTCCACCTCTTTCCAGGCGCCGGGCAGATCGGGGAACACATCGTAGTGGCAGCGGCCCTCGAGCTTCAGTCCGGCGACGCCCAGCGCGTTGCGATAGTAATGGCTGCTGGCAATATAGCACATGTTCGTATCGAACATCGCGATCCCAGCCGGGACGGCTTCAAGGCTTAACCGCAACAGCTCGCCGGCCGGAAGAGTGCCGTTTGGCAATTCAGGCGGAACGTGGTCCATAGTGTAATGCCGACTTTTCAAAAATATGCGTCTTCAATGTCATGCCGCCTGCCGTGAGTAAATATACTCAAAAATAACGTCGTTCTGGATTGAGAGGCTTCAAGATTGTCAGGTAACGTATGATTCCAAATAATGTTGGTCATATACAGGTACTAGGCGGGTGTGGCGTATTTTATTCAAGCAAGCGTTGGTGGTTTATTTAATTTTGAGAGACAAAATATTACATTTCATGTTAAATTGGGCGTCAGACATTGAAGCGGAACAGCAATACGTCGCCGTCCTTCACCACGTATTCCTTGCCTTCCACCCGCATCTTGCCGGCACCCTTGGCGCCGGTTTCGCCCTCGTAGGCGATGTAATCGTCGTAGCCGATGGTCTCGCAGGCAATGAAGCCGCGTTCGAAGTCGTTGTGGATCACAGCGGCCGCCTGCGGCGCCTTGGTGCCGCGCACGATGGTCCAGGCGCGGGTTTCCTTCGGGCCGACAGTGAAATAGGTGACAAGGCCCAGCAGGCTGTAGCCGGCGCGGATCACCCGGTCCAACCCGCTGTCGTGCAGTCCGAGGCCTTCCAGAAACTAGGCGCGGTCGGCTTCCGGCAATTGGCTGACCTCGGCTTCAATCGCCGCCGAGACCACCACGTAGCCGGCACCCTCGCGCTTGGCCATCTCGGCCACGCGGGCGGAAAATGCGTTGCCGGTGGCCGCGGAGGCTTCCTCGACATTGCACACATACAGCACCGGCTTGCTGGTCATCAGTTGCAGGCGCTTGGCCGCTTCGATGTCGTCCGGCTTGATGGCAGTGCGGGCAGGCTTGCCGTCGGTCAATGCCGCGACGATGGGCTCCATCAGGGCCACGGCGGCCATGCTTTCCTTGTCGCCACCCTTGGCGCGCTTCTGCAAGTTCGGCAGGCGCTTTTCCAGGCTGTCCAGATCGGCCAGCATCAGTTCGGTTTCCACCGTCTCGGCATCGCGCACCGGATCGACGCTGCCCTCCACATGGGTCACGTCCGGATCTTCGAAGCAGCGCAGCACGTGGATGATGGCGTCCACCTCGCGGATATTGGCCAGAAACTGGTTGCCCAGACCCTCGCCCTTGCTCGCCCCGCGCACGAGGCCCGCAATGTCCACGAACTCAAGGCTGGTCGGCACGATCTTGATGCTCTTGCCGATCCTGGCCAGCGCCTCCAGCCGCGGGTCGGGCACCGCCACGCGGCCCACATTCGGCTCGATGGTGCAGAACGGATAATTCGCCGCCTGCGCCGCCGCTGTGGCGGTGAGTGCGTTGAACAGGGTGCTCTTGCCCACGTTGGGCAGGCCCACGATGCCGCAATTGAAGCCCATGGCTAATTCACATCCTGAGTTTGCAGCGCCACGCGGGTCATGAAGTCTTCCGGCTTGCCCGCCGCCAGCAGCGGCGCGGCATCTGCCACCGCGTCCAGTGTGGCGATCAGCCAGTCCCGGTCCACCTTGGCGAAATCGCCCAGCACGTGGCCGGTTACGCGGTCCTTGTGGCCCGGATGGCCAATGCCCAGCCGCACGCGCCAGTAATCCGGGCTGCCCAGTTGGCGGTCCATGCTGCGCAGGCCGTTATGCCCCGCCGCCCCGCCGCCGCGCTTGACCCGCACCTTGCCGGGCACGAGGTCGAGTTCGTCGTGGAACGCGGTGATGGCCTCCGGCGCGAGTTTGAAGAACGCTGCCGCCTGCTGCACCGATTCGCCCGAGGCGTTCATGTAGGTCATCGGCTTCAGGCCCAGCACCTTCTCGCCGCCCACAACACCCTCGGCCACCAGACCCTTGAAACGCTGCCGCCACGGGGAGAACCCGTGGCGGATCGCGATGGTATCCAGCGTCATGAAGCCGATATTGTGCCGCTGCCGCGCCATCCCGGGTTCCGGGTTGCCGAGACCGACCCACAGCTTCATGGCGTCGGGGCCGAAAAGCGGGCCGCGTTACTTCTTCGCAGCCGGCTTGGCCGGGGCCTTGGCTGCCGGAGCCGCACCCTTCGCAGGGGCCGCACCCTTGGCCGGAGCCGCTGCCTTCGCAGGTGCGGCCTTGCCGCCCTTGGCAGGTGCCGCCGCCGCCGCAGGCGCGTTCGGGTCGGCCACCGGTTCGGCGCCCTTGGTGGGCGGGGCAATCGTGGCGATCACGAAGTCGCGGCCGACAATGGCGGGCGTGATGCCGTCGGTGCCCTTCAGGTCATGCCAGCGGATGTTGTCGCCGATGTCCTTCGATGCCAGATCGGCGTCGAAATGCGCGGGCACATGGTCGGGATCGACCAGGCATTCCACCGCATGGCGCACCACGTTCAGCACGCCGCCGCGCTTCAGGCCCGGGCTGGTCAGGTCGTTGTGGAACACCACAGCCACCGACACGCGGATCTTTTCACCGGGTGCGAGGCGCTGGAAATCCACATGCATCGGCTTGTCGGTCACCGGATGGTACTGCACATCGCGGAACAGCGCGCGCGTGGTGGTGCCGCCGACCTTCACTTCATACAGGCGCGAGCGCCAGCCTGAGCTGTGCACTTCCTTCAGGACAACGCGCGGGTCGAGTTCGATCAGGTCAGGGGTCTGCTTCGCGCCGTAGATAACGCCCGGCACCTTGCCGGACCTCCGAGTCGCACGTGCTGCCCCCTTACCTGCATCCGCGCGCGCCTCGGCCTCGATCGTGGTATAGTTGGCCATGGTTTGCTCCAAAAAACGCTAACGCTGGCCTCCAGGGGTGCCAGCGCGGCGGGGCGTGTAGCAGAGCGGGGCGGGCAGGGGAAGGGCGGCTACGCCAGGGCAGTCAAGACCCACGCCGGGTCACCCGGCACGCACCACATCGGCGTGGCATTGGGCAGCCGCTCGCGCGGCGGCAGACCCATTTCGGCGCGCAGGGCGCGGAACAGCGCACCATGCGCTACCACCAGCACCGGGACCGGGTTTTCCAGCGCGCGGTTGATGGCACCCACGGCGCGTGTGCGCAGATTGGCGAAGGTTTCGGCTCGCTCGGGGGTGAAATGGCCGAAAATCCAGTCGTCGAACCACTCGCTCATTGGCTGGCCTTCCTGCACGCCGAAGCTGACCTCGCGCAGCGACTCGTCCAGCGTTACCGGCAGGCCGAGCGCATGGCCCACGATGTCCGCCGTGTCGCGG
>CAIPHQ010000160.1 GCA_903864895.1 uncultured Rhodospirillales bacterium | reverse complement strand
GCGCGCGTGGGTGGTGCGGCGTTGACCGGCAGCGCCAGCGTGGTCAACACGTCCGTGGCACCCGGCTATCAGGAAAGCCTGATCTATGCCGCCGGCAGCACGCCGGCCTCGCTGTCCGTCAGCAATGGCGGCGGCACCATCGTGGCGGGCGGCACGGCGTCGCTGGGCATCACGCTCGGCACCGCGTTGGCAGGCGACTTCACCGGCACGCAGGTGCCGGTGGCCATGACCTCAACCGGCACGGGCACCAGCGGTCTGGCCAACACTGCCCTGACAGCGGGCACGCTGACGGCGAATGGCAAAATCTACGCCCCGGCCGTGGGGCAGACCTCGGCCGGGTCGATCGATCTGGGCGTGTGGCATGTGGGCGATAGCGCCACGGCCAAGACGCTGGGCATCACCAACGCGGCCACCGGCGCGCTGACCGACCTGCTGACGGCGGGCACCGCCACGCTGGGTGGCAGCTACACGGGTGCCGTGACGGAAACCATCGCGGCCGGCGGCATCGCGCCGGGCGGCAGCGGCAGCGTGAGCTTCGGGTTGAGCACGGCCACCGCCGGGCTGCAGACCGGCACCGTCACGCTGGGCTTCGGCAGCCACGACGCCGACCTGTCCGACATCGCCGCAGCGGGCGTGCCGGTGACGGTGACAGGTGCTGTGGACAATTATGCCATCTCGACGCCGATCTCGGTCAGTGGTCCGGCGCTGACCGGCTCGGGGACCAGTTACGTGCTCAATCTCGGCACGGTGCAGATCCCCGGCACCGCAGGTGTCACGAATACGGTGACGGCCAATTTCGGCGTGCAGAACAGCGCGGCAGTCCTGGCCGACCTGCTCAGCGGCGGCTGGACCATCAGTGGCGCCAACGTGGCGTCGTTCACCAACACCGGCTTTGTCAACTTCAGCGGCCTCGGCGCGGGGCAAAGCGAGACCGCGCAGTCGGTGGGGCTGTCGGCAACATCGGCCTCCATCGCCGGCCCCTACAAGGAAACGCTGGTGCTGACACCCACCGGCAGCAACGCCAGCGGCTACAGCGGCGTGCTGGCCAGCGAAACCATCACCGTGACCGGAACGCTGGTAAGCCTGACCGGTCAGACCATCACCTTGACCAAGGCGCCGGACATAGCCACCGGCGGTGCCGGCAATGATGTGTTCAGCGCAGCCGGGTCCACACTGAACAGCCGCGATCAGCTTGACGGTGCCGGCGGCGTCAACACGCTGGTGCTGACCGGGGCCGGCATGTACGACCTCGGCGCGCCGAAGGTGCTGGCCAATATCCAGGTGGTCACCGCCACCGAGGGCCAGATCACCGGCGGCGGCCTCGCCGACACCACCCAGACCGTGTATCTGCGCGACGGGCTGGACGTGACCGTGAATGTCGCCGCCGGCACCCCGGCCGCAGGCAACACGCAGCCGGAAAGCATCACCATTTACGGCGGCACCGGCAACGACATCATCAACTTGTCCACCGGCAAGGACACCGTGGTGATCGGCGGCACCGGAGAGGTGGTGAACGGCGGCAGCGGCACTTCGCTGGTGCAGGCCACTGCTGCGCTGTCCACGGCGAAGGTGGTGGGCGCGGGCTCGGGCAGCCTCGCCACGACGCTGGAACTCACCACCGGCGGCACCGCCACGCTGAACGCGGCCACCAACAACGTGACCGTGAAGCTGGATGCGGCGACCAACCTGACGCTGAACAGCATGCAGTTCATCACCGCGATCGGTCAGGTGGCCGGCAACACCATCACCGCCGGGGCCAGCGGCCAGATTCTCGGCGGAACGGCAGGCGGGGACACGCTGATCGGCTACACCGGCTTCGGTACCATCTTCAAGGGCACCTCGGCGGGTCTGAGTGGTGACACCATCCAGAACTGGGGCGGCACCGATTCGGTGGACCTGACCGACATGGCGTTCGCCAGCCTGAAGGCGCTGACCTACACGGCAGGCACCGGCAACGGCGTGCTGACCGTGAAGGACGGCACGCACACCGACAAGCTGACCTTCACCGGCACGTTCGCGCTGCACAACTTCACCGCAGTCAGCGATGGTGGCACCGGCACGCTGATCAACTGGCACGTCTGAGCGGGCCGGGCTGGGCCGAACCGGGCTGGGCTGCTAGCGGATTACGCCCAGCCCGCGCGCGGCTTGCGCCGCCAGATGCCGCAGCACCCGTGCGGCATCCCCGGCCGCTTCGCGCAGGGCTGCGGCGCGGGCGCGCAGGCGGCGATAGATGGCACCGCTGTCCGACACCGCCTCGCCGCCCGGCGGCACGGTGTTGGCGCTGGCGGTCACATCCGCACCCGCCCAGTTGCGCAGCAGCGGCACGCTACCATCGGGTGCCGCAAGTGTGTTGCCGCGCAGCGTGATCTGCGCCGCATCGCCGGTGGCCAGCACCACGCCGGGACGCGCGGCCGCGCCTGCGGCCAGCGTGAAGGTATTGCCGTCCAGCACGGCCTCGGTGCCCCAGACATGCACCAGCGCACCGGTCATGCGCCCGCCCTCGTCGGCCAGTTGGCTGGTGCGCAATTCGGTTCGCCGGGCTGCGGAGGCGATGTGGTCGCCGCCGCGCGCATGGTTGAAGCGGCTGTTGCTGACGGCCAGCAGGTCGATGGCCCCGGCCAGCACGGCATGGGTGGGCTTGCCGTCCGGGCTGACGCCATTGGCGGTGAAGCTGCAATCCTCGATGCGCAGCGCCCCGCCGCCACCGGCCAGAATGCCCACCTGATCATTGTCGAAGCGGCTGGAAATCACCGTCAGATCGCGGCCTTCGGCACGGATGCCGGCGCCATTGCCATCCGGCACGCGGATGCGCGCGAAGCCCAGATTGCGCAGCGTCACCCCGTCACCCTCGATCACGAAGGCAGCCTTGCCCACGCAGGCCTTGTCGGTCAGCGTGGCCCCGGCGCCCTCTGCCGCGATGGTCAGGTGGCTGGCGTGCCAGATGGCGCAGTCGAAATACTCGCCCGGCGCGATATTCACCGTGTCGCCATCCTGCGCGGCAGCGGCGGCGGCGCTGGGCAACTCATATTCCTGCCCCGGCCCGGCCTGCAGCACGCGGGCGGAGGCCGGCGTGCCCGTCAATGCGGCCAGCAGGGCGGCCAGCAGCGCGCCCAGCAGCAAAGCGGGCAGGGCAGGGGGGCGGTGCGCGTCAGTCAACGTCGCCGTCGCCATGCAGCGCCTTGGCGCCGCCTTCCAGCTTGTTGCCCTTCAGCTGCGCCTCGGTCGCGGTCATGTTGTTGACAAGGAACGAATTGTAATTGCCGTCCACGCGGAACGTGTTGTTCTCCACCAGAATTTCCGCCGTGCGCTGGGTCACACCCTCGGCCCCGATCATGATCGCGGCGGTGTGGTTCTCGGATTTCGGGCCTTTCTGGATGTGGCTGTCGCGCACCACGACCGAGCCGCCATTGGGCACGTCGATGCTGTAGCTGGCGGTGCCCTTCTCCCCGTCGCTGATGTCGCATCCGATCACCTCGGTGCGCAGCGCGCGCGACTTGATGTGGTGGCCCTGCCGTGTGTCGGAGAACTTGCTGTGCTCGATATGCAGCAGGCCGAGTTCACCCACATACACACCATGCGCGCAGCCGCCGCCGCCTTCGCAGGTGCCGTTGCGCAGGAACTCGCTGTCCGTGATCTTGATGGTCTTGCCCGGCAGTGACGCGGCCAGAATGCCGTCCTGGTTGTTGACGAACCGCACATGGTCGATGGTCAGGTTGCCGCCCTCGGCGCGGATGCCGGCCCCGTTCATGTCCGGCACGCGGGCGCGGGTGAGCGTGAGGTTGCGCACCGTCACGTTGTCGCCGCTGATCACCAGCAGCGCCTTGCCGCCGCACACCTTGTCGGTGATGGCGGTGGCGTCCGGCGCGCCGGTGCCTTCAATGGTCACGTTGCTGGCGCGCACGAAAGCGCAGTCGAAATACTCACCGGGCGCGATCACGATGTGGTCGCCGTCCTGGGCGGCGGCCAGTGCGGCAGAGGGCAGGGGGTATTTCTTGCCGGTGCCCACTTCCAGTGTGGCGGCCCCGGCCAGTGCGGGCAGCAAGCCGGTCAGCAACAGCGCAAGCGGGGCAGTCCAGCGGCGGCGCATCGTCATGGAGCGGTCCTTTCTGATCGGAGTGGTCAATCGGCCAGTTCCAGCAACGCCGGGCCGCTGGCGGGCGGCAGCGTGATTCGTGTGCCGGTC
>CAIPHQ010000159.1 GCA_903864895.1 uncultured Rhodospirillales bacterium | reverse complement strand
CAAGGAAGGCACGCCCGAGGAAATCGAGAACGACGAGCAGGTGCAGGCGATTTATCTGGGAACCGGGCATGGAGACTAGAGCCCGCACGCCCGCAGCGCCATCTGCCGCCAAGCCGGTTCTGCATGTGCAGGACTTGCAGGTCTATTACGGCGAATCGCACGCGCTGCAGGGCGTGTCGCTCACGCTGCACAGCGGCGTACTGTCGGTGGTCGGGCGCAACGGCATGGGCAAGACCACGCTGTGCAACGCTATCGCCGGGCTGATGCGCCCGCGCAGCGGTTCCATCCGCTTCGACGGGCGCGAGATTACCGGGCTGGAGCCGCATGAAATCGCCCGGCTTGGCATCGGCTACGTCCCGCAAGGCCGCCGTCTGTGGCCCAGCCTGACAGTGGATGAAACGCTGCGGCTGAGTGCGCGGCCCGGCGCGGGCGGCTCGGCGTGGACCATCGAGCGGGTCTACGCCACGTTCCCCCGTCTGGCCGAACGGCGCGGCAATGGCGGCGGGCAGTTGTCGGGCGGGGAGCAGCAGATGCTGGCGATCTCGCGCGCGCTGCTGAGCAATCCGCGCCTGCTGGTGATGGACGAGCCCACCGAGGGGCTGGCACCGGCCATTGTGACGCAAGTGCGCGACCTGCTGATCCGGCTGGCGCATGAGGAAGACCACGCGGTGTTCGTGGTCGAGCAGAATATCGGCGTAGCCACCTCGGTCTCCGGCCAGGTCGCCATCATGGTCAATGGCCGGGTCAACCGGATCATGGAGGCCAGCGTGCTGGCCGCCGACCGCGACCTGCAACAGCGCCTGCTGGGCGTGGGCCGCCACGGGCACGAGGAGACGGACAGCGCGCCCGCGCCCCAAGCCGCCGCCGCCGATGGGGCTTCCGAGGCGAAAGTATTCCGTATTGCCCGCGCCGGGGCGGCGGAGACCGGGGTGGACGCGCCCGCCTTCCGTGCCACGCATCTGCCGAACCGCTGGGGCCTGCGCGGCACGCCGCAACCTTCCAGCGTTGCCGCAGCGCCGGAACCCCGAAAACTGCTGCCGGTGCCGTTTGCCGAGCGCATCGGCCGCACCGCGCTGGTGGTGGGCACGTTCGACACCAAGGGTGCGGAACTGCGCTACATCCGTGAACGGTTGCTGGCTTACAACGTGCCGGTACGCACGGTGGATCTGTCCACCTCCGGCAAAGTGTCACGCGCCGACGTATCCCCGGTGCAGGTCGCGGCCATGCACCCGGACGGCTCGGCGGCGGTGTTTTCCGGCGACCGGGGCGGGGCGGTCAGCGCCATGGCCGAGGCGTTTGCGCGCTGGATCGACCGGGAGCGCGATATCGGCGGCATCATCTCGGCGGGCGGGTCCGGCGGCACCACGCTGGCCACGGCGGGGATGCGGCGGCTGCCGCTAGGTGTGCCGAAACTGATGGTGTCCACCGTCGCCTCCGGGCAGGTAGGGCAGTATGTCGGCGCGTCCGACATCATGATGCTGTACTCGGTGGCCGACGTGCAGGGCGTAAACGCCATCACCGAGCAGGTGCTGGGCAACGCCGCCCACGCGCTGGCCGGGATGATCGCGGCAATGCCCACGCCCGAGGCGCGGGAGGTGCGCAGACGGCTGGCGCGGCCTGCGGTGGGCATCACCATGTTCGGTGTCACCACGCCTGCGGTGCAGGGCGTGGTACGGCGGCTGGAAAGCGATTTCGACTGTCTGGTGTTCCACGCCACCGGCACCGGCGGGCGGTCCATGGAAAGCCTGGGTGATTCCGGGCTGCTGAGCGGATTTGTCGATCTGACCACCACGGAACTGGCTGACATGCTGGTCGGCGGGGTGTTTGCTGCCGATGCCGGCAGGTTTGGCGCGGCTATCCGCACCGGGCTGCCGTGGGTCGGCTCGGTGGGTGCCATGGACATGGTGAATTTCGGCCCGCGTGACACGGTGCCGGAGAAATTCCGGGGCCGCCGCTTCGTGGTGCACAACCCGAACGTGACGCTGATGCGCACCACGCGCGAGGAAAACCGCGCCATCGGCGAATGGATGGCCGCGCGTTTGAACGAGATGGAAGGCCCGGTGCGCCTGCTGCTGCCGGAAGGCGGCGTCTCGCTGCTGGATGCGCCGGGACAGCCGTTCCACGACCCCGACGCCGACGCGGCGCTGTTCGACGCGCTGGAACGCGGCGTGCGGCAGACCACGCGGCGGCGCATCGAACGCATCAAGGCCAACATCAATGATGAGGCCTTCATTGCCGCCGCCGCCGCCGCTTTCCTGTCGCTCAGCCCCAGCCGGGCGCGGCGGGCGTGACGGCGTTTATGACCATACGAACCACGGCGCAGGCCACGTGCCCGCGCACGGATGATTGAGGGAGGACGAACGATGGGCGCCGAAACCTTGGGGGCCGTGATTCTGTGGCTCATCGTCCTGGCGGTGGCCATAACCATCATCGTGTATCTGCTGCGCTGGCTGTACCGCCGCTCAACGAAGGAAGTCGCCTTCGTGCGCACCGGCTTCGGCGGCGAAAAAGTGGTGATTTCAGGCGGCGCGTTCGTCATTCCCGTGCTGCATGAAATCACCCCGGTCGGCATGACGGTGATGCGCATTGAAGTGGCGCGGCGGCAGACGCACGCGCTGATTTCCAAGAACCGGATGCGCGTGGACGTGATTGCCGAGTTCTTCGTCAAGGTCGGCTCGCAGCGCGTCGAAGTCAGCCGCGCCGCGCAGACACTCGGCCGCCGCACGCTGGAGCCGGACGGCACGCGCGACCTGCTGGAAGGCCGCTTCGCCGCCGCCTTGCGCGCCGCTGCAGCCCAGATGACGCTGGAGGAACTGCACGAGCAGCGCAGTGATTACGCCCAGCGCGTGCGCACCGCTGCTGCCGATGGTCTGGCCGAAAACGGGCTGGTGCTGGAAAGCGTCGCCATCGTCGATCTGGATCAGACCAGTCTGGAATATTTCGACAGTTCCAACGCGTTTGACGCCGAGGGTCTGACGCAACTGACCGAGACCATCGAAGCGCGGCGGCGGATGCGCAACGAGATCGAGCAGCGCACGCAAATCGAAATCCGCACGCAGAATCTGGATGCGCAGCGCAAGGCGCTGGATATCGAGCGGGAAGGTGAATTTGCCCGGCTGGCGCAGGAACACGACGTGGAATTGCGCCGCACCGCGCAGCGCATGGAACTGGCCAAGGACCGCGCCCTGCGCGACCGCGAGAGCGAGCAGGCGCAAATCGCCGCGCGCGAGGAAGTCGAAAAATCCAAGATGGCGCAGGAACGCAGCCTGACCGAGACGCGCATCCAGAATCAGGAGGACATCGAACAGCGCGAAATCGCCCGCCGCCGCGCCATCGACGAGGCCGAAATGCGGACCCGTGAGCGCACCGAGCGGGAACAGATTGCGCTGGAACTGGAACTGGAAAAGGCGCGCATCGAACGCGAGCGCGAGCAGAGCGAACTGGAAGTGCTGCGCCGCCGCGCGCTGGAAGTGGCCGAACTCAGCCGCCAGATTGCGCTGGCGGGCAAGCAGGCGGAACTGGTGCAGGCCGAAGCCGAAAAGAAGCGCGCCGAGGTTTCTGCGCATCAGGAGGTGGAAACCGCCCGCATCGCGCAGGACCGCACGCTGGACCAGTTGCGCACCGAGCGCGAACGGATGCTCGATTCACTCAGCATCGCCAAGCGGCAGGCGTTCGAGGAAGCCGAGATTGCGGCGGGTGAGGAAGTGGAGCGGGCCCGCATCGCCACCGAGCGCGGCCTGTCCGAAGCGCGGGTGACGCGCGATGGCGACCTGCGCAAGCTGGAACTGGAACGCGACAAGGCGGTGGAACTGACCGAGATGCAGGGCGCCATCGAACTCGCCCACAAATCCGCCGAACGCTCGGCGGCACAGGCGCAGGCGGACCTTGCGCGGGCGCAGGCCATCGCCGCCGAGGAACAGGCCATCACGGTGCGCGAACGCGAGATTGCCGAGCGCCGCCGCGCCACCGATCTGATTGCCGCCGCCCGCGAAAGCGAGCGCGATGCGCTGCGCCTGACAGCGCGCGCCGAGGCGGAAAAGACCGCCGCCAGCAGTCTCGCCGAAGCCGCCACCATCGCCGCGACCGGTGAAGCCGATGCCGAGAAGATCCGCGCCCTGGCCGCCGCTGCGCGCTACGAGGTGGACGCGCAGGGCGCCACGCTGCTCAACGAGGCGGAAAACCTGCTGTCGGACGCGGCCCGGGTCTCCCGCTTCAAGGGGAAGCTGCTGGAACGCATCGAGGGCATCGTGCGCGAGAGCGTGCGGCCGATGGAAAAGATCGACGCCATCAAGATCCTGCACATCGACGGCGCGCATGGCGGCGGGCCGGGCCAGCGCCACGTGACCGACGAGGTGATCGATTCCGCACTGCGCTACCGCGTGCAGGCGCCGATGATCGACAGCCTGATGAAGGAAATCGGCATCGAAGGCGGCAGCCTTGGCCGCATGACCGACGTGCTGCGCGATGCCAAGGACATCGAAAGCCTTGCCGCCAAGCGCCTGCAAAGCGAGGCCGCCGCCAAACCGGCGGACGAGCGCGACGACGACCGCCGCTAGGGGCGCGCGGCGATGGCCAAGGTGTATTGCTCGGCGGTGATCCCGGCCCCGGCCGGGACGGTGTGGGCGCTGGTGCGCGACTTCAACGCGCTGCCGCAATGGACCCCGTTCGTGGCCGAAAGCCGCATCGAGCATAATCGCCCGGCAGACCAGATCGGCTGCATCCGCAATTTCCGCCTGAAGGATGGCGGGCGCATCCGCGAGAGGCTGCTGGCGCTGTCGGACTACGACATGTCCTGCACCTACAGCATTCTGGAAAGCCCGCTGGGCGTGGAGAACTACGTTGCCACGCTGCGGCTGATCCCGGTGACGGAGGGTGACCACACCTTCGCCGAGTGGTCAGCGGAGTTCGATGCAGCCCCGGCGCGGGAAGATGCCATTGTGGCCAGCATCGGCCGCACCGTATTCGCGGCCGGGCTTGCCGCCCTGCGGCAGCGTTTCGCCGCTGGCCGCTGATGGTGCATCTGCACCGCTCCAGCGTCATCGAGGCACCGGCCGAGGCGGTGTGGGCCATTCTGGGCGATTTCAACGGCCATGCGGCGTGGCACCCCGCAGTGGCGGACAGCGTGCTGGAAGAGGGTGCCGCGGGCGATCAGGTGGGCGCGGTGCGCAATTTCCGCCTGACCGATGGCGGGCGCATCCGCGAGCAGTTGCTGTCACACTCGGCGCGGGAGATGAGCTTCAGCTACTGCATCCTCGAAGCGCCTGCCCCGCTGAACAACTACGTTGCCAGTATGCGCTTGCGGCCTGTCACCAGCGGTGACGCCTGCTTCGTGGAATGGCGCGCCAGCTTCGACCCGCCCGCCGCCGAACGCGCGCGCCTTGCCGCCTTCGTGCAGGACGAGATCATGGGTGCGGGCTTGCAGGCGTTGCGCCGTGCCGTGGCAGGCAGCGCCAAACCCGCCGCCGCGCCCGCCGCCAGCCAGGCCGTGCAGGGCGGTGTGCAGGCCAGCGCCATCGTGCTGCTGCGGCATGGCGGGCCGGAGGCGATGCAGTTGCAGCGCGTGCGCGTGCCGGACCCTGGGCCCGGTGAGGTGCGGCTGCGCCACACCGCCATCGGGGTGAATTTCATCGACGTGTATTGCCGCCGCGGCAGCTTCACCCTCGTGCCGCCCGGCGGGGTGCTGGGCATGGAAGCGGCGGGAATTGTCGAGGCGGTGGGGCAGGGGGTTTCCCATGTCAGCCCCGGCGACCGCGTGGGCTATGCCTGCGCACCCCCCGGCGCCTACGCCACGCAGCGCACCATGCCCGCTGCGCTGCTGGTGAAACTGCCGCCCGCGCTGAGCGACGTGGCCGCCGCCGCCCTGCTGCTGAAAGGCATCACCGCCAGTTTCCTGCTGCACGAGGTTCATGCGGTACAGCCCGGCGACACCGTGCTGATCCATGCGGCAGCGGGCGGGGTGGGGCAGATTCTGTGCCGCTGGGCCACGGCGCT
>CAIPHQ010000158.1 GCA_903864895.1 uncultured Rhodospirillales bacterium | reverse complement strand
TTTATGGACGAAGCCACCGCGAGCCTGGACCCGGCCTCGGAAACTGCGTTGTACCGCACCGTCGCCGAACGCCTGCCGCACACCACGGTGGTGTCCATCGCCCACCGCCCGGCGCTGGCAGAGATGCACGACCGGCATCTGGTGCTGGAACGCGGGCAGAACGGGCCGGGCCAACTGGTGGAGGCACGGCCGCACTAGCCGCGCCGCCACAAATGTCATTTTGATTTGATTGCGGTATGGTGTAGGCTGCGCCCATCTTTGATGAGGTCAGCCTCGCCATGGCCGGAAGCACCATTTCCAGCAAGATTTTCAGCACCGCCACGCTGGGCGCGCTGGGTTATGCGAGCCCGCTGACCATCACCTCCACCGGGTGGATTGCGCCATCGGTCTATGGGGCAAACGGGGTGTACGGAACCGCGGCAGGCGCACGGGTGACCAATTTCGGCACCATTGCGGGAGCGGCCGGTTTCAACAGTATCGCCGGTAACGGTGGCTTGGGCGGCGATGGCATCAAGCTCAACATGGGCGGCGCGATAACCAACAGCGGCACCATCGCCGGTGGCGCGGGTGGCGCAGGCGGCACTGCCAGCGGGTATTTTTCCGGCGGCGCGGGCGGCACCGGCGTGCTGCTGGCGGCCGGCGGGTCGGTGTCCAGCACCGGCAGTATCGCGGGCGGGCTAGGCGGCGATGGCGGGCATTATGGCGGCACCGGCGGTGCGGGTGGCGCAGGAGTGGTGGCACAGGGGGATGGCACCGTCTCGGGCAAGGGCAACATCACCGGCGGCGATGGTGGCACCGACTATCAAACCGGCGGCAATGGCGGCGGCGGCGTGCGGCTGGATGCGGGCGGCAAGATAACGGTGCGTGGCACCGTCGCGGGCGGGGCCGGTGGCCAGGGCTTCAACGTTGGCGGGCATGGTGGCATTGGCGTTGCACTGACCAACGGCGGCACGCTGCACAACGAGAGCCTGATTGCGGGCGGCGCGGGCGGGTTTGGCTGGCTGTTTCAGGGTGGCGGCGGCGGCGCGGGTGTGCAGATCACGTCCGGAAAACTGAACAACGCCGGCACCATTCGCGGCGGTGCGCCGGGCGACAGCGTGGGCTTCGTGGGCCAGGTGGGCCGCGCAGGCGATGGCATCGACGCCACCGCCGGGTCACTCACCAACAGCGGCAGCGTGGCGGGCGGCAATGCCGCGATGGGCCGCAATGATCCGGGCCTTGCGGGCATCGGTATCCGCATGGATGCGGGCGGCAGACTCAACAACACTGCGACCGGCAGTATTACCGGCGGGGCGGGCAACTCCTCCCTTGGTTATGGCAGTGCCGGGGCATTGGGCGTGGATGTCACCGGCGGCGGCACCGTCGTCAACCGTGGCTTCATCGCCGGTGGCGCTGGCGGCAGCGGCGGGTATGGCCACGGCGGCGCGGGGGGCAACGCCATTGTGCTCGAAGCCGGGGGGGCGGTGGCCAATCATGGCACAGCGCTGGGCGGTGCCGGTGGCATCGGTTCCTCGGGTACCACGGGCGGCATCGCGATTCTGGCGACGGGCGGCGGTACGGTGGTGAACACCGGCACCGCCACCGGGGGTGCGGGTGGCGAACCTTACAACAGCGCTGGCGGCAGCGGCGGCGCGGGCGTGAAGCTGAGCGGGGGCGGCCTGCTGACCAATCGTGGCGGCGTGTATGGCGGGGCCAGCGCGCAGTACGCGTGGAACGGGGCTGCTGCCGGTGTTGGTGGCATCGGCGTTGACATGGGCCAGGCCGCCACGCTGGTGAATTTCGGCACGATCCAGGGCGGCGAAGGGCTGGGCGGCGGCGGCGCGGGCGTGACCATGAGCCTGAGCGGCACGATCAACAATCACGGCCTGATCGCGGGCGGCAACGGCGCAGCGGGCGTGGTGCTGGACGGCGGCACCCTGCTGTCCGGCGGCACCATCAGCAGTGGCGGCAACGGCGCACCCGCCGTGCAATTCGGCGGCATCGCCAGCATGCTGGCGCTGGAACCCGGTGCGGTGTTTGCGGGGGCCGTGGCCGCCAACCCGGCGGTGGATGACCATTTGCTGCTGACCGGCAAAAGCGCGGGGCAACTGGACGGGCTGGGCACGCAGTTCACCGGTTTCACGTCCTTGCAGGAAACCATCGGCGCCATCTGGACACTCTCGGGCAGCGTCAGCATGAGCTTCCTGAACGGCGGCACCGTGCAGGGCGGTGCGGCATCACTGGCGCTGAATGGCAGTGTGACCAACAACGGCACCATCACCTCGGCCGGGGGCGCGGTCAGCATCGCGCAGAAGGTGATGGGCGTGGGCACGCTGATCCCCGCCCCGGCCGGCACGCTGACGCTGCTGGATGGCGCGGTGGATGGGCAGACCGTGCAGTTCCTGCCGTAGGCCGCCACGCTGGCACTGGGCACGCCGCTGGATTTCCACGCCCATATTCAGGATTTTGCGGCCGGCAGCCGGATCGACCTGCTGAACACCGCCGTCACCGGCGGGTCGTTCAGCGGCGGCGATCTCGCACTGGGCCATCAGGGCACGCTGGCGGCGTTGCCGCACTTCGACGGCAGCTACACCGCCAGCAATTTCCGCGTCACCCCGGATGGCGCGGGCGGTACGCTGATTACCTTCCGCTAGGGCGGCGGGCGGGCGCTACCCGCCGGCGACGCCCTGCGTGTTGACAACAAGGGCATACAGCGAGTGGCTGGCCGCCATGAACAGCCGGTTGCGCCAGCGTCCGCCGAAGCAGACGTTGGCGCAGCGCTCCGGCAGATAGATTGCGCCGATCATGGCCCCCGCCGGGTTGAACACCCGCACGCCGTCCAGTTCCGGCGAACCCATGCCCCAGCCACACCACAGATTGCCGTCCACATCCACCCGGAACCCGTCCGGCGTGCCGCCCGGCCCGGTATCGATGAACACCCGCTCACGGGCCAGTTTTGCACCGTCGATCACGTCATAGGCACGGATTTCGCGCGGCTCCTCGCGGGAGGCGACGATGTACAGCGTCTTTTCATCCGGGGAGAACGCCAGCCCGTTCGGGCCGCGCATGGTGTCGGCCACCAGCGACGGCGCCATTGTGTGCGGGTCCAGCCGGTACACCGCCTGCGGCAGTTCGGACTCGCCCTTGATGCCCTCATTGTAGCCCAGCAGGCCGAACAGCGGGTCGGTGAACCACACCGCGCCGTCACGCGCCACCACCACATCGTTGGGCGAGTTCAGCCGCTTGCCGTTGTAGCTGTCGCACAACACGGTGATGCTGCCGTCATATTCGGTGCGGGTGACGCGCCGCCCGCTGTGCTCGCAGGTGATCAGCCGCCCCTGCCGGTCGCGGGTGTTGCCGTTGGCGTGGTTGCAGGGCGTGCGCCACGTGCTGACCACGCCGGTCTGCTCGTCCCAGCGCAGCATGCGGTCGTTGGGAATGTCGCTCCAGATCAGGCAGCGCTGGTCGCCGAAATACACCGGGCCCTCGGCCCAGCGATAGCCGGTGGCCAGTTGCTCCACCGAGGCCAGCGGCAGGCGGTAGCGGGCGAAACTCGGGTCCAGCGCCTGCACCCGTGTATCCGGCAGCCGCAAATTCGCTTCCCACATCGCCGCGTTCCTCCTGCATTTGCCGCCATGGTGGCGCAATGCGCCGCCGCGCGGAAGTCTCGACGCCGCGCGCACGGCGCGGCAAGCTTGCGTCCAATCCGGGAGACGCTTCATGACCAGCCGTTACGACGCAGCACAGCTTGTGGACTTCGCCGCCGCCCTGTTCGCCCATGCCGGGCTGGACGCGGACAAGGCGCGCACCTGCGCCGAGATTCTGGTGGAAGGCGACCTGATGGGCCACACCACGCATGGGCTGGCACTGCTGGGGCCGTATCTGGACGAAGCCTATAGCGGCAAGATGCTGCCCACCGGCCAGCCGGACATCGTGGCGGAGGCCGCCGCCACACAGACATGGGACGGCAAGCGCCTGCCCGGGCCGTGGCTGACAGTGCAGGCCGCCGATTGGGCGGTGGCGCGGGCGCGGGAGAGCGGGATTGCCGCGGTGAATATCCGCCGTAGCTGCCATATCGGCTGCCTCGCCGCCTATCTGCATCGCTACGCCACGCAGGGCATGATGGTGGTGGTCACCTGCTCCGACCCCGCCGTGGCCAGCGTGGCCCCGTTCGGTGGCACGAAGCGCATCTACACGCCCGACCCGCTGGCGGCTGGCTGGCCCACGCCAGAGGGGCCGGTGATGATCGACGTGTCGATGTCCATCACCACCAACGGCATGACCAACCGCCTGCGCGGCGAGGGGCGGCAGTTCGAGTCGCCCATGCTGCTGACCGCCGAGGGCGCGCCGACTCGCGACCCCAACGCCTTCTTCACCGACCCGCCGGGAAGCCTGCTGCCGCTTGGCGGCACGGAAGCCGGGCACAAGGGGTTTGGGCTGGCGCTGATGATCGAGGCACTCACCTCGGCACTCGGCGGGTTTGGCCGCGCCGATGCGCCCACGGGATGGGGCGCTGCCGTGTTCGTGATGGCCATCGACCCGGCCCGATTCGCGGGCCTGCCCGCGTTCACGCGGGAGACGGGGTGGATGGCCGATGCCGTCCACAGCAACCCGCCGATTCCCGGCGGCAGCCCGGTGCGCCTGCCCGGGGAGCGTGGCTGGAAGCTGCGCGCCGAGCATCTGGCCAACGGCGTGGTGCTGCACCCGTCCATCCCCCCGGCGCTCGCCGCCCGCGCCGAGCGCGCCGGGCTTGCCGTGCCCGCGCCGCTGCCGTGAACATCCGCCCGGCCCGGCCCGAGGATCTGGCCGCGATCACCGCGATCGTGGACGAGGCGTATGGCCCGTATGTGGCACGCCTGGGCCGCAAGCCGATGCCCATGCTGGACGACCACGCGGCGCGCATCCGCGACGGGCAGGCATGGGTGGCAGAGGTGGAGCGCCGCGTGGCCGGTGTGCTGGTGCTGCTGCATCAGGATGATCACGCGTTGCTGGACAATGTGGCGGTGGCCGCTGCCATGCGCGGCACGGGGGTCGGCCGCGCATTGCTGGAATTCGCCGAAGCCGAGGCGGCACGGCGCGGCCATGAGGAAGTGCGGCTGTACACGCACGAAACCATGGTGGAAAACATCGCGCTCTACGGCCGCATCGGCTACCGCGAGGCGGGCCGCACCCCGTTTCACGGCGGCCACCGGGTGGACTTCCACAAGAAGCTGCCGCGCGGACATCGCGGTGAAATACCGGGTTGATCCCGCGCGCAGCGTGGGCTATCCACCGCGCCTCCAACGTGACTGCCCCGGAGTGATCCGGCCCGTGCCCAGGTAGCTCAGTTGGTAGAGCATGCGACTGAAAATCGCAGTGTCGGTGGTTCGATTCCGCCCCTGGGCACCATTTAACTTGTTGAAAACAAAGAGTTTTCGGCGGCCATTATGGATCGCGGGCGGAACGCTAATTTAGGGCGCTCGCTTCGCGGACGCATGGCGGACTCATTGCGGCGCGGCCTCCGCCAGCCGTCGCGCTAAGTGCGGCTCAGGTCCGCGCTACGCGCATTCCCTCCCCATCCCTCCGCCGCCCTCCGCCCGCGCCACCGTCACCCGCCCGCCTTCCGCAGCCTCACCCCGGCCCCGCCGCCATTCTCGGGAATGAACTCGACTCCGGCAGCCTCTAGCGCGGCGCGGATGGCTGCGAGGGTGCGCGGCTGAAGCGCTTCGCCCCCCTCAAGGCGCGAGATGGTGTTGGTGGATACCGCTGCGGCCTTCGCCAGATCGCGGACGCCAAGCTCTAGTCCCGCGCGTGCCATACGGCATTGGGCAGCCGAAAGCGCCCAATCGCAACACTGTTGCGAATTTTGTTGACTAATGGATGTCATGAGAACACGGTAGCGATGTCGCGTCTATGTAGCAAGCCAAATAGGCATGTCGCGCGGCACAGGAGTCCATCACCATGCCCAGAGCCGACTCAACCCTGCTTGCCGCCTGCGCCGCCTACCACACTGCCACCGCTGAGATCGCCACCGCCGTTGCGGCTGGTGGTTGCCCAGATGCCGACATGGACGCCATGACGGCGCGGCAGGCTGGCCAACTCCGCACTGTGACAGCTATCCGCCCTGCCACGCCCGCCGGGATCCGCGCCAAGGCGGGCGTTGCCCATGCGGCAATGTCATGGGTCGCTGCCAGTGAGCGGCACGACACCATGCCCGCCGAGGAAGCCGCCGCGCTCTCTGTGCTGGCGGATATGCTCGCTGCCGCCTAGCAGCCAGCCAGCCGCCATGCGCGGTGCGGCAGAATTCGCCACGCCTGCTTGTCACAGCTTGTGCCGCGATGCAGTGTGCGCCGTGGATAGGCCGGAGTGCGCGAACACCCCGGCCCGTTCCATCAGTTCCGCCAGCCAGCCTTCACGGTAATGTGGAGACCGAACCAGCGGACAACGATGGACACCCAGGTAGTACGTGGGATGTCCATATAGCTTCCTTTCAAGGCCGCCGGGGAAACTCGGCGGCCTAATTGCCGTCGAGTCGTCGGATACCCATCAACCGTATATTCCCGCTGCTGGCTTCCCGGCTATGGCGTTAAACGGAGCATGAAATAAGAGTTGTGGACACTCTCGGGAGTTGGGAAGCCTACGTCGCGTTCTCCAAAAGTTCGCTCTATGTTCTCGCGCCATGGGCACCCGCAATCATGACCGCATCATGCGCCTTCGCACCCTGCGCCAGCCCGGCCCCGGTCATGTGTGGCTGGCTGAGTGCCGGGGCTGCGGGCACATCGCGGGCTTGCCGGTCAG
>CAIPHQ010000157.1 GCA_903864895.1 uncultured Rhodospirillales bacterium | reverse complement strand
CCCCGCCGCCAGGCCGTCGCCCGGGCCGCATAAGCACCAAAGGGCAGCGGCAGAGCCCACCCCCGCAGCGTCCCGAGGGGACAAAGCGGGGACCCGGGGCTGCTCTCTGCCTCACCCAAGTCTTAAGTCGCCAACGTCCGACAGACTAAGAGCCTCAGTCCAGTCTAGACTTTAAGGCAAGTGTTACGGCGCGCTGGCGACGATGCTGGCCAGCGTGTCGGCGGCAACTTCAACCGGCAGCTTGGACGAGCCTTCCGGACGGATGAAGATCGGGTTGGCGTAGAACCACATGTTCGACCACGCGGCGACGTCGTAGCCGACGGTCTTCTGGCTGGCGCCATTGACCGGCAGGTGCGACGGGCAGCCGGCGTCAACGCAGAGCACGTTGGCCATCAGCGTGTCGGACAGCGGGTTGCCAGCAGCGTCGGTCACGTTCGGGGTGGCCGGCGGCACGTTGGTGCCACGCACGCGGACATACATCGGCTTGGTCACGGTGCCGAGCTTCCACGAGATGTGGGCGCCGTTACCAGTGGCATTCCAGCCAGCGGCGGTCACGGTCTTGGCGATCGCGGTCGTGCTGTTGGTGTTGCTGGTGTAGCTGGCGCTGCCCGGCGCGATCAGGCCGGTCACGTCGCCGGTGATGAAGTCAACGTGGTCAACCTTCGGCGCGTTCAGCGGCTGGTTGATGCCAACCTGGGCCAGCACCGGGTTCGGGAAGTTGTACGGGCTGTGGTTGGTGACCGGGGTGTTGAAGGTCAGGCGCACGAACACGCTCTCACCGGCCGGCACAACCAGCGTCTGGCCCATCGTGGCGCACACGTTGGTCTTGCTGGTGCAGGCAGTGTAGCTGAACTTTTCGGTGATCAGGCCGCCCAGCACGTTGAACGAGTTGCCGGTGCGCATGGCGTCAACCACGCCCTGCGCGGTCAGCGGCGCGCTGCCGCTGTTGTAGACGTAGTTCTTCTCATACTCGCCCGGATAGAAGTCGGCGGTCGAGGAACGGTCGGTCGGGCCAAAGATGCCGCGCGTGTGGAAGTCCGAGCTGCCGTAGTAGAAGAAGTTGCGGCCTTCACCCAGCAGCGAGTCCCACAGGCCGCCCACGGTGGCGGTGTAGTAGCCACGGCCGCCGAAGGTGCCGCCGCCGACCGCGCCGGAGCCATAGCTGCCGCGGGTGCTGTTCGCCTGATGGCCGGGGCCGTCGAAGCCGAAAGCCACCGTCGGGCCCGCGTTGTTGAAGTCGCGGAAATGCTCGGCGTTGAAGCCGTTGTTGCCGGTGGACTTGAACACGCCCTGACGCTCGACATGGGTCGGGATGAACCAGGCCGAGGTCGGGTAATTGGTCTGCATCCACTGCACGCCGGTGACGGCCTTGGCGTGGCCGGTGGTGCCGGTGTTGCCCGCGCTGGTCTTGCTGGTCAGTGTGGTCCACTGGCCGCCGCCGCCGCTGGTGTCGGTGTCGTTGCGGTCGAACTGGTATTCGTATTCCGACATCGCCTGGGCGTCGCCGCCGCCGGCGGCCGGGAACTGGTTGCCCACCACTTCGGTGTCAACGTGTTCGTGGCCCGGCACGTTCTGCTCGAGGCCTTCGATGGCCAGCTTGCCCCATTTCTGGCTGCGCGCCATCAGGATCGGGTAATCGATCTCGGCGATCGACTGCCAGCGCCACATCGTCGGCGCGTTGGTGGCGCCGTTTTCGGTGGCGGTGTGCGCGTCACCCTTCAGGGTGTTGATGGTGATGTTCTGGTACTTCTTGCCCAGCGTCTCGGTCCAGTACTTGCCGTTGCCGCTGTGCGAGCCGTCAAATTCCGGGTCCATGAAGCGGCAGTCGCGGGTGCCGGAACCGCCATGGTTGGCGTGGACGAACCAGTCCAGGCCCCAGGTGTTCAGCGCCTTGTCGGCCAGGTACTGAACCGACACCGAGCCGTCGATGCAGGTGGTGTGGTTGTGGAAGTCGCCAGCGACATAGCCGGGGCCAGCCGGGCCGGTGAGCCAGCTTTGGGCCGAGGCCTGACCGGCGAACGAAACAGCCATGGTGGCGACGCCTGCCAGAAGCAGCGTCGCGCGGGTGCGAGACATCATTATCATTTCCCTCTCTCGTTCTCGAGTCACCGAGACACGAGGCGCCACTTAGCCCAGCGTGAAAATTTGGAAACCCTCAGGTCCGGGAAAGAACGGTGATCGTTCGATGACAATCGCCGCCGATGGCTGGGCGCGGCGGTAAGACCGCTGCATTAAGCCGCCGCAAACTGGGCGGCGCAGGGTGGCCTGCGCCGCCGTACCTGCCTGGCCGGAGACTGCAACACCAATGCGTGACACTCGTATGACACTTGCAGCGCCCTCCCAGCACTTGCCCGTTGCCGGTAGCGGTTCAGGCGCTTCCGCTGCGGTGCGCGCGGGCTGGCGCGGCCTGTGGCGTGAACCGTTGCTGCATTTCGCCGTGCTGGCGGCGGCTATTTTTGGCGCGGACCGGGTGCTGCACCCGCCTTCGAAAAGCGAAAAAGTCATTGTGATCACCCCGGAAGTGCGGCAGCAGATCATCGACGCATTCGACGAGGACAAGCAGGTCAAGCCGTCCGACGAAGAACTGCGCAAGATGCTGGACTTCTGGGTAGCCACCGAAGTGCTGTTCCGCGAGGGCAAGGCGATGGGCCTTGACCGCAATGACGAGATGATCAAGGCGCGTGTGGCGCACAAGCTGCAATTGCTGATCTTCAGCGACATTGATGTGGGCAACCCCACCGAATCGCAGGCGCAGGAGTGGTTTGCCAAGCACCGCGACCGCTTCGACACGCCCGAGACCTTCAGCTTCTATATGGCGCCCGCAGGCTCCGAAGCCAAGGCGCGGGACTACGTGGCGCAGATTGCGGCGGGCAACGAGCCGGAAAGTCTGCAGGACACGGCGCGCGCGTTTCAAAGCCGCCCGGCGGAAAGCCTGACCGCGCCGTTCGGCGATGCGTTCGCCGGCGTGCTGCGCACGCTGCCGCGCGGGCAGTGGCAGGCGGTGCAGGCCAGGGACGGCTGGTACGTGGTGCGCGTGGACAGCAGCACGGCTGCCGTGAAGATCAGCCTTGAGGACGCGCGGCAGGCGGTAATGGAAGGCTGGAAGACCGATGAACGCCGCCGCCGCGCCAATGAAGCGGTGGCGCGGTTGAAAACCAGCTACACGGTGCGCGACGAGGCGACCCCATGATGCGCTGCTGGCTGCTGCGCATTGCTGCGGTGCTGTTGCTGGCGGTGACGTTCGCACCCGCGCCGGTGCACGCGCATGAAGCAGCGGTGGCAGTGCTGACCGTGAAGGAAGTGCGGCCTGCCCGCTTCATCGCCAAATGGGAACTGGCCCCCACGTTCGACCCGCGCCTGATCCGCCTGAATTTCCCCAGCCAGTGCCTGTGGGCTTTCCCGGAACTGGAATGCCGCGACCCCGGACTGGTCGGCCCGCTGGGTATTGAGAACCTGTCGAGCAACATGTCGGCCGTGATGCTGCATGTGCAGCCGATGCAGGGTGAGACGCAGACCTACACGCTCACGGCGGCCAATCCGCGCGTGACGCTGACCGGCGCGGGCGCGTTGTCGTTCGATGGCTGGATGGAACTCGGCCGGACGTACCTCAATCTGGGCATCGACCATATTCTGCTCGGCATCGACCATCTGCTGTTCGTGCTTGGCCTGATCTGGATTGTGCGCGGCGGCTGGCGGCTGGTGAAAACCATCACCGCGTTCACGGTGGGTCACAGCCTGTCATTGGCCGCAGCCGCGTTCGGGGTGATCGGCGTGCCGGAAAAGCCGCTGAATGCGGTAATCGCGCTCAGCATCGTGTTTGTCGGCGTGGAAATCGCCCGGCTGCGGCGCGGGCAGGAAGGCATTACGGTACGCTATCCGTGGGCGGTGGCGCTGGGCTTCGGGCTGGTGCATGGCATCGGCTTCGCCGGGGCGCTGGTGTCGCTGGGCATCCAGCGCAGCCTGCTGCCGGCCGCCTTGCTGTCATTCAACATCGGCGTGGAAATCGGGCAGCTTGGCTTCGTGCTGCTGGTGCTGGCGCTGCTGTGGGCGCATCGCACGCTCACCGCCGAACTGCCGCGCTGGGGGGCCGCACTGCCCGCCTATGCCATCGGCGTGCCCGCGATGTTCTGGTTCATCGGCCGCATGGTCAAGCTGCTGACCACATGATCGCCACAGGCGCAGGAATTTTCACGATGAAACGCATTCTTCCGCTGTGCGCCGCCGCCGTGCTGGCATTGCTGGCGCATCCGGCGCAGGCGCATATCGTGTCCTCCCGGCTGGGCGATTTCTACGCAGGCGCGGTGCATCCGCTGCTGACGCTGGAAGATCTGGCGCAATGGCTGGCACTGGGCGTGCTGGCCGGAATGCAGGCGCCGCGCAACGGGCGCTGGGTGGTAGTGGCGTTTCCGCTGGGTCTGGTGCTGGGGGCCGCGCTGTCACGTCTGGGCGTGCTGGGCGCGCCGCCCGAGTTGCTGAACAGCGGTTTGTTGGTGGTGCTGGGCGGCTTGCTGGCGCTGGCACTGGACCTGCCCGCCATTGCCATCGCGGCGCTCGCGGCGGTGCTGGGCGTGCTGCGCGGGGCAGCGAATCTGGACGGGCTTCCGGCGGCGGAGGACGCGGTGCTGGTGACGTCCGGCATTCTGGTCAGTGGCTACGCGGTGGCCACGCTGGCGGCGGCGGTGACGCTGGCGTTCCGCCGCAGCGGCGCGCCGTGGCGGGCGGCAATCGTGCGGGCCGCTGGTGTGGGTGTGGCCGGCATGGGCTGCGCGCTGGCGGCGTTCGCCTAACCGGCGACGAAGCGCGCCGCCGCGCGGTTGGCGGCGTGGCACGCCACGGACAGCGAGTCGCCCTGTGCCAGACGCGCGGCCAATGTGCCGGCGAAGCAGTCGCCCGCGCCATGCGTGGTCGTAACGTCCACCGGAATGGCGGCAATGGTCTCGGCGGGTGCGCCCGGTGCCAGCAGCACCAGACCGTCTCCGCCCAGCGTGACCACCACGGCTCGGCCATCTGCCTGCAAGGCGAGCCCGGCTTGGATGGCGCTGTTGGGTCCATTCACCGTCAGCCCGGACAGCTGCGCGGCCTCGACCCGGTTGACCACCAGCACATCCACGCAACCCAGCAGCGCCGCCCCCACCGGGCGGGCCGGGGCGGCGTTCAGAATCACCCGCGCGCCGTTAGACCGTGCGGCCTGTGCGGCGGCCAGATTCACCGCCTCCGGCACCTCATTCTGCAATACCAGCACCGCCGCCCCGCCCAACCGCGCCAATGCGGGCGCGACGCCATCCGGCGGGGTGGCCAGATTGGCCCCGGAGACGATTACCGCGCCGTAGTCGCCGCTGGCATTGACGATGGCGACGCTCATGCCGGAACCCGCTGTGCCGTCCTGCGCGACTTCGCTGCGGTTCACCCCGGCGGCGTCCAGACTGTCCAGCAGGGGGGCGGCGAAATTGTCCTGCCCGACGCGGCCGATCATCGCCACGCGCGCCCCGGTGGCGGCGGCCTGTACCGCCTGATTGCGGCCCTTGCCGCCGCACACGAAGTGCCACGCCTCGCCCACCACGGTTTCGTCGAGTTGCGGCAGGCGCGGGCCCTTGACCACGATGTCCAGATGCAGGCTGCCGCAGACGATCACATCGAAGCCGGTCATTTTCGTTTGGTCTTCACCGCGTTCATGGTGCGCGCCAGATTGCGCTCGGCTTCCGGATAGCCCTTCTGCGCCACCGCCACGAACACCGCGTCCATGATGTTCAACTGCGCGATGCGCGCCGCCGCGTTCTCGCCGGTCAGCGGTGAGCCCTGCGCGGTGCTGCACAGCACCACATCGGCCAGATCGGCCAGCGGCCCGGTGTCGTAATTGCTCACGGCAATCACGGTGGCCCCGCCCGCCTTGGCCAGTTGCACAGCCTCCAGAATTCCCGCCGTGCGGCCGGAATGGGAGTAGGCCACCACCACGTCGCCGGGGCCGAGCAGGGAGGCCGACATCGCCATCATGTGGGTGTCGTCGAACACGCTGGCGCGGATGCCGATGCGCAGGAATTTGTGCGCCACGTCGCGCGCAATCTGCGCCGAGCCGCCGAGGCCGTAGAAATCCCGCTGGTTCGCGCCGTGAATCAGGTCAGCGGCGCGCTGGAACGCGTCCATGTCCAGAATGGCCAGCGTTTCCTGCAACGCCTGAATGGCGGTGTGAAACACTTTCTTGACGATGGTCTCCGCCGTGTCGTCCGGCTCCAGTTCATGGTGCAGGTTCACGGTGGGCTGGCGCTTGTACTCCACAATCGCCGCGCGCAGGTCGCGGAACCCCTCGAAGCCCAGTTTCTTGGCGGTCTTCACCACCATGGCTTCCGACGTGCCGGTTTCCTCGGCCACCAGTTTCAGCGGCAGCGAGTCGTCGAAGGCGCGGTTCATCAGGAAGCCGGTGATCCGCGCCTCGGACGGCGACAGATCGGGCAGCATCATGCGCAGGCGGGGTCCAACGGCGCGCGGATCGGCGGGGGCGGTCACTCTCGTCCTTTCGCTGGGATTGGCAATGTCTCTGAATTTACCATGATCCGAAAAGTTGAGAATTGGTAGCGTCCGCGCTCAGACGCTGGCCGCAGGCATCCCGAACAGCGCCGCCTGCACGATGCGCTGGCTGGCGATGGCGTCCTGCCGCGCAATGGCCTGAAGCAACCTCGCGCCCTCGGGCGTGCCGGGGGCGAGGCGGTCCACAATGGCCCACAGCGCCTGCATGGTGCCGATATTGGCGGCGCACTCATCCACAGGGTCGAGACCCACGATGTCCGGGAAAGTGTCGAAATAGATCGCGCGGCCGTAGCCGCAGGCGCGCAGCGTGTGCAGCAACTCGATGGTCTGCACCAGATGCACCGAGCCTGCCATCAGCCCGTCATCGCGCTTGCCGTATCCGTCGTTCAGATGCACGCCCAGCAGGCGGCTGTGCCGGTGTACCAGGGCGGCGGCGTAGGCGGGCATTTCGCCGGCATACAGCACATGCGCGAAATCCAGCGTCACGCCCAGATTGGGCCGCCCCACGGCAGCGGCGGCCAGCAGCGTGGTGCCCACATCGGGCAGCAGTGCGAAGGCGCGCGGCTCGTTGGGCTTGTATTCCAGACTGATGTCGATGTCCGGGTTGTGGGCGGCCACCTCCCGGATGCCGTCGATTTCCATGTCCCACACGCGGGCGTAGTCGGTCTGGAAGGAATAATCGAAGCCGTCCTGCCCCAGCCACAGCGTCATCAAATCGCCGCCGCATTCGGCCATGGTGTCGATGCCGCGTTTGGTGAGGTCGATGGCCGCCCGGCGCACGGCGGGGTCGGGGTTGGTGAACGCGCCCAGTTTGAAGCCGGGGTCGGTGTAGTAGCGCATGGCAAAGCCGTTCAGCGCCAGACCGCGATCCTGCAACCGCGCTTTCATCTCGGCGGCTTCGATACCGGCCATATGGTCGGGGAAATTCAGGTCCACCGCGCCCAGCCCCGGCACCGTTGCCGCGCGATCAATCAGATCCAGCGTGGTGACTTTACCGTTCTTGCCGGGCCAGTATTTTTCCTGCCCGACACGAAAGGCGTTCAGGCGCGCTGCATAGGATGCCATTGCTCACTCTCTGCCGCGCAGGTCTGAAGGGCCGCGCTTTTTGTGCGTATGAACTTTACGATTTGATGGCCGCTTTGTGAAGTGGATTATTCGTCACCCCCTGTGGGGTATCTGGTCAGGCACCTGTCAGCAAGGGTGTGGCCGCTTCCCGGCCGGCAGAAGGCTGGCGGTTGGCAGAGTATTTGCAATGCAGTCTTGGTTGGTACGCGTTTGGGACCTGGGCGTCCGCAGCTTCCACTGGGGGCTGGTGGCAAGCGTCACGGTGTGCGCGATCACCGGGTTTCTGGTGGGGCGGCAGGCGCTGGACCTGCACTGGATCGCCGGAGCGGTCATCGCCGCCCTGCTGCTGTTCCGCCTGATCTGGGGGTTCTGCGGCACGGGTTACGCGCAATTCCGCAGCTTTCCACTGTCGGTTTCGGCCATCCGTCAACATCTGGCGCAGGCGCTGGCCGGACAGCCCGAGCGGCATCTGGGCCATAATCCGCTGGGCGCGGTGATGGTGTACGCGCTGATGACGGTGCTGGCGGCCATTGTGCTGACCGGCGTGGTGGCGCTGGGCGGGGTGGCCAAGCAGGGGCCGCTGGCCTTTGCGATGCCGTTCGCCGATGGCCGGTCCGTGTTGAGCATTCACAATCTGCTGGCCTATGCGCTGCTGGCCATGGTGGCAGTGCATCTGGGCGGCGTGGTGTTTGAAAGTCGCCGGTCGCGGGAGAATCTGGCCCGCGCGATGGTCACCGGGGACAAGCAGGCCTTGCCGGGCGAGACCGCGCCGCCGCGCGCGGGGCGGCCACAGGCGGCAGCGATGATTGCGGCGGGTCTGGCCATGGTGGTGGTGCCGGGCATCGTGTTGCTGGCCCATCGGCCCGGGCACGGCGTGCCGCCCGCCACGCTGGATGCCGCCTATGTGCGCGAATGCGGCGCGTGCCACATGGTCTATCCACCCAGCCTCGCCCCCGCCGCCACATGGAATGCCATGATGGACGGGCTGGATGAGCATTTCGGCGAGAACGCGTCGCTTGCCCCCGCCGTCGCCGCCCCCATGCGCGCGTGGCTTGCCGCCAATTCCGCCGAGCACTGGGACACGCGCGCGGCGGTCACGCTGCGCCTTGTCGACCCCGTCACACCATTGCGCATCACCGCCGCCCCGGCGTGGCTGCGCTTCCATCGCTCGATTCCTGCCAGCGTGTTTGCCGCCAAGCCGGTCGGCGTGAAAGGCAATTGCGCCGCCTGCCACAGCGATGCCGCCACCGGACGGTTCGATCCACAGAACATTGAAGTTCCGGAGTAAGCCCTGCATGACCAACATTACTCGGCCGCTGGCCCTGGCCGCCTGCCTTGGAATCAGCACGCTGGCCCTGGCCGCAACCGGCCCGGCACAGCAGAAAGTTCTGGATCAATACAGCGCTGATGCAAAAGCGGGCGGGGGGGCATTTGCCGGGTTTTCGGCAGCCCGCGGCAAGGCGCTGTTCCTGTCGCGGTCTGCGACTGGCAAGCCCGACACCCCCTCATGCACCACCTGCCACACCGAAGACCCGCGCAAGGCCGGGCAAACGCGGGCCGGCAAGGCGATTGAGCCGATGGCGCTGTCGGTCTCACCAGACCGCTACGCCGACCTTGCCAAGACCGAAAAATGGTTTGCCCGCAATTGTGACAGCGTGCTCGGCCGGGCCTGCACGCCGCTGGAAAAGGGCGACTTCATCACGTTCATGGTCAGCCAGTAAGCGGCCTGACCCATCGGAGACATTCGCATGTTCAAGATCGTGTCGATGGCCGTGGTGGCAGCCTGCCTGTGCGCCGGGGCCGGGCAGGCGGCCGCGCAAGCGGCGGGGGAAGCCGCCTATGTGAAGGAATGCGCCGCCTGCCACATGGCGTTTCCGGCGCAATTGCTGCCTGCGCGGTCATGGACGGCGGTGATGCAGGGGCTGGCCAGCCATTTCGGTGAGAATGCCGCGCTGGACGCGGCCTCGACCACCGCCATCGCCGCCTATCTGGCCGCACACGCCGCCGACGCGCCGCACATGGACCGCCACGCGCTGCGCGGCCTTGCCGCCAACGCCACGCCACTGCGCATCACCGAAACGCCCGCCTGGATCCGCGAACACAAGGGTGAGGTGTCTGCCGCCGACTTCGCCAGCCCGAAGGTGAAAACCAAGTCCAACTGCGCCGCCTGCCACCGCGATGCCGCGCGGGGCATCTTCGGCGACGACTGACGAACGGCGGCCGGCGCAGGCCGCATGGACGCCAGCGCCGCCCGCATGGCATAGCGCGTTCAACGATTTGTATTCGGAGGACGGGCGGTGGCGATTTCTCCCTTGGCGGGCCTTCCGGCCCCGGCGGACATGCTGATCGACGTGGCGGCGCTGGAGCAGGCGTATTTCACCCGCCACCCCGACCTGTCCGACCCCGCGCAACTGGTCAGTTTCGGCACCAGCGGCCATCGCGGCACGCCGGGCGCGGGGACGTTCACCGAGGCGCATATTCTGGCCACCACGCAGGCCATCTGCGACTACCGCGCCAGCAAGGGCACCGATGGCCCGCTGTTCATGGGCCAGGACACGCACGCCTTGTCCGCCGCGGCCCAGCGCACCGCGCTGGAAGTGCTGGCCGCCAATGGCGCGACGGTCGTCATTCAGGAAAACGGCGGATTCACCCCAACGCCGGTGATCTCGCGCGCCATCATTGTGCACAACCGGGGCCGCACATCCGGCCTTGGCGACGGCATCGTGATCACGCCGTCGCACAATCCGCCGGAAGACGGCGGCTTCAAATACAACCCGCCCAATGGCGGCCCGGCGGACACCGATATCACCCGCTGGGTGCAGGACCGCGCCAACGAATTGCTGCGCGGCGGCAATGCGGGCGTGAAGCGCGTCTCGCTGGCCGCCGCCATGGCCGCTTCCACCACGCACGAGCAGGATTACGTGGCCGCTTACGTGGACGACCTGCGCAACGTGATCGACATGGACGCGATCCGCGCCGCCGGGTTG
>CAIPHQ010000156.1 GCA_903864895.1 uncultured Rhodospirillales bacterium | reverse complement strand
TCGATTTCGAGTGATCGTCCTCGACACCAATCTTGTCGCGGAGCCACTGCGGCAAAATCCGGACCCCGCCATACGCGCCTGGCTGGACCGGCAGGACGAGTTTCATCTGTATGTAACGGCGATCACAGCCGCCGAACTGCTGGCCGGCGTGGCCCAATTGCCGCTGGGCCGCCGCAGGTCGGGTCTTGAGAATCGGATCCTGGGTATCCTGGACGATTTCGGCGAGGGTCGAATTCTGCCGTTCGATCTTGCCGCGTCGCACACTCATGCGGTTTTGCGGGCGCGCGCACGTGGCGCGGGTTTCGTCATCAGCCCGCTCGACGCCCAGATCGCCGCCATCGCCGCATCCCGCGGCTTCTCGGTCGCCACCCGCGACACCGCCCCCTTCATCGCCGCCGGCGTCGCGGTGATCGACCCATGGCACAGCGCCAGCGTCTGACGGAACCCGTATGACCCTTTCCTGGACCAAACTTGCCGCCGACGGCGCTGCCCGGCTTGGCACGCTGCACACCGCCCATGGCGAGGTGCCAACCCCGGTGTTCATGCCGGTCGGCACCGCCGGCACCGTCAAGGCCATGACTGCCGATGCGGTGCGCTCCACCGGGGCCGGCATCGTGCTGGGCAATACCTATCACCTGATGCTGCGCCCCGGCGCCGACCGGGTGGCCAAGCTGGGCGGGTTGCACCGCATGATGGACTGGCCCGGCCCGATCCTGACCGATTCCGGCGGGTTTCAGGTGATGTCGCTGGCCGCGCTTCGCACTATGGATGCCAACGGCGTGACCTTCCGCAGCCATATCGATGGCACCCAGTACCGCCTGACCCCGGAAGACAGCATCGGGATCCAGCACAAGCTGGACGCCACCATCACCATGGCGTTTGACGAATGCACCCCCTTCCCCGCCACCGAGGAACAGGCACGCGACAGCATGGAACTGTCCATGCGCTGGGCGGCACGCTGCCGCACCGCGTTTGCGCCGCGCGACGGCTATGGGCTGTTCGGCATCAATCAGGGCAGCGTGTTCCCCGATTTGCGCGCCCGGTCGGCAGACGCCCTGACGCAGATCGGCTTCGAGGGCTACGCGGTCGGCGGCCTTGCCGTGGGTGAAGGTCAGGCGGCGATGTTCGAGGTCCTGGAGCACACCGTGCCGCTGCTGCCACAGGACAAGCCGCGCTACCTGATGGGCGTGGGCACGCCAGATGATATTCTGGGCGCGGTGGCGCGCGGCATCGACATGTTCGACTGCGTGATGCCCACCCGCGCCGGGCGCACCGCACGCGCCTATACCAGCCGGGGCGTGTTCAACCTGCGCAATGCCCGCTTCGCCGAAGACGGCCGCCCGCTGGACCCCGAATGCGCCTGCCCGCTCTGTGCGCGGCATGTGCGTGCCTATCTGCACCATCTGTTCCGCTGCGAGGAGATGCTCGGCCCGATGTTGCTGACATGGCACAATATTCAGTATTATCAGGATTTGATGCGCGGTATTCGCACAGCCATCGCCGCCGGGCGGCTGGAGGCCCATGCCGCCAGCGTGCGTGCCGGGTGGGCGGATGGCGATGGCAATGACTGACCGGGCCTGCGCCGGGTCGCCAAGGCAGCCTGCGACGACCATGCGGGCACGCCCGAAGGAGCCGATGAGATGAGCAACGCGGCCACTGCCACCCCGCCCCCGTTCCCGCAGTCCGCCACGGCCACCACTGCCGCGACGCCCGGCATGCCCGTCAGCGTGCCGATCGAACTGGCCAACCGGTGGCTCTCGGCGCTGATGCAATGGACGGTGGTGCGCGCGCAACTGCCCGACAAACCGGAGTTGTACCTGGCCTTCGTCACTGCGCTGCGCCAGGAGGGCCGGGCTGAGCAGGCGGAGACGGTACTGGGCGAGGCGGCGCGGCGCTTCCCGTTCAATCTGGATCTTGCCACCGAATATGCGAACTGCGCCGAACAGCGGCAGGACTGGGACGCAGCGCTGTTACGTTGGGACGCGATGCGGGCGGCGTTTCCTGCGCAGGCGCTTGGCGACCTGAAAATGGCGGACCTGCTGCACCAGCGTCTCGGCCGCCCTGCCGAGGCCGAGCAGGTACTGGAAGCCGCCGCCGCGCGCCTGCCCGGCGAGCTTGGCGTGTGGCTGGAATACGCCGAAACAGCGGCAAGGCGGAAGGACCGCCCGGCGGCAATTGCGCGTTACAAGGCACTGTGCGAGCGGTTTCCCGAGCACCTGAAGGCGTGGCGCGCCGTGGTGCCGCTGTTGCGCGAAACCCGGCAATTCGACGAAGCCGATATGTGGGTTGCCACGGCCCTGACCCACTTCCCCGATGATGCGGCGCTGATGTCCGAGCGGGCGTGGGTGGCGCAGAATCGGGGCGACTGGCGCGAAGCCGTTCAGCGGTGGGAAGCCGCGCGTCTGCAACACCCGAAGTTGCGCGTGGCATACTGGATGCAGGCGGGCGTGCTGCTGCACGAGCTTGGGGAACTGGACGGCGCCGAGACGCTGCTGAACGAGAGCGTGCAGCGGTTCCCGGACCATCTTGGTATCGCACTGGACCATGCGACACTGGCCGAACGGCGCGGAAACTGGGGCGAAGCCATGCGGCGCCTGGAAGTGCTGGCCACGCGCTTTCCCGGCAATGCGGCCATTACCGAGGGCATCGGGCGTGTCGCCAATCAGATACAGTTGCACGCGATCGACCATGCCGAGGCGGCACCGCTGGGCGAGGCTATTCCCCCCCCTGCGGCGGTCTCGTCCACCGCGGACGGCGCGGAAATGCGCGACCTGTTGCTGAATTTCGAAAGCATGGGGGTGAACTGCGAGTTCGGCATGGTGCAGCGCCGCTGCGGTGCCGAGCCCTTGGGCCTGCTGCGCTGGGTCTGGCTTCAGACCGATGCGCTGACCAAAGCCCTGCTCCAGCGTTTCGACGGCGTGGGTGACGCGGACAATGTGCGCCTGGCCATCGACGAAACCACGCGTGAATTCTACATCCATGAGGAAGCATCTGGCGCGGTGATGCATACCTTTAAAAAGGAAGCTGAAATCGGGGCCGAGGTCGAGAAATTCCGCCTGCAAATGGCCAAGCGGCTGCAATACCTGAGGCGCAAATTCATTGATGACCTTGGCGCCGCCGACAAGATTTTCGTCTATAAGTCCTACGTCGATGTCAGTTTTGAAGACATCTTGCAGTTGCGGGATGCCCTTAACGAATACGGCCCCAATACCCTGTTTTTCCTGAAGGTGGCTGATGCCGGGAACCCTGCTGGCAGCGTGCACTGGGCGGCACCGAATCTGATCACCGGCTATATGGATCGCTTTGTCACCCCCGGTGGCCACTGGGACGAGTTGTCGCTGCCGATGTGGCTCACCGTCGTCAAGAAGGCGTATGCGCTGTGGCGCGATAGCCGCACCGAACAGGAAATTGCATGACCGAATCCTATGCCGGGCTGTCGCAGCTTGGGCAGCCCACCGCCATTCCGGCCAGCCCAGAGGCGGCGGTGCTGGAGCGTGTGCCCAACCCGCGCGACGGGACCAACTATGTTGTGCGCTTCACCTGCCCGGAATTCACCTCGCTGTGCCCGATGACCGGCCAGCCGGATTTCGGCCATCTGGTGATCGACTACATCCCCGATGCGTGGCTGGTGGAAAGCAAGTCGTTGAAACTGTTCCTGACCAGCTTTCGCAATGTCGGCAGCTTCCATGAAGCCTGCACCATGAAGGTAGCCGGGCGGCTGGTAGAGTTGCTGGCCCCGCACTGGCTGCGCATCGGTGCCTACTGGTATCCGCGCGGCGGTATCCCGATTGACGTGTTCTGGCAGACCGGCGCCCCCCCGGGCGGCGCATGGATTCCGGATCAGGGCGTGCCGCCCTATCGCGGCCGGGGCTGAC
>CAIPHQ010000155.1 GCA_903864895.1 uncultured Rhodospirillales bacterium | reverse complement strand
GGACCGGCGGGAGTTCCATCGCGTCTATCCGTTCGGCTGGTTCGGCATTCTGGCCGAAGCGCCCACCTCATCGGACGAACTGATCTACGCCAGGCACGAGCGCGGCTTCGCGCTGATCAGCACCCGCACCCCCAGCGTGCAGCGCATGTATTTCCAGTGTCCGCCCGAGGAACGCGCCGAGGACTGGTCCGAGGACCAGATCTGGGCCGAGTTGCAGACCCGCGTGGCCGGTGACGGGTTCCGGCTGCATGAGGGGCGGATTTTCCAGCGCGGCGTGATCCCGATGCGCAGCTTTGTCTGCGAACCGCTGCGCCACGGCAGGCTGCTGCTGGCAGGCGACGCCGCGCATGTGGTGCCGCCGACCGGGGCGAAGGGGCTGAATCTGGCCGCCGCCGATGTTTTTGTTCTCGCCCGCGCGCTCGCGGCCCGGTTGGCCGGGCAGGGCAGCGATCTGATCGACGGCTACTCCGCCACCGCGTTGCAGCGGGTCTGGCGGGCGCAGCATTTCTCGTGGTGGATGACCTCGATGCTGCACCGCGCCGACGGTGCCAGCGCGTTTGATGATCGCCGCCAGTTGGCCGAACTCGGCCTGATCACCGGCACGCCGGACGGCGCGCGGCTTTTGGCGGAAAATTACGTGGGTCTGCCTTTCGGTTAGGGCGGGCGGGGACGGGCTTGAGACATGGCACCCCGGCCCCACCGCTGCTATATCCGCCCCGCGCCACCGGTCCGCGGCGGCGCGGCAGACCGTCGCACCCATTGCGCGACGCGCGGGGACAGGGTGTCCCCGAGGAACCGCGACAGGAATCGCCCATGGCCCGCCGCCGCCAACTCTATGAAGGCAAAGCGAAAATCCTGTTCGAGGGCCCCGAGCCCGGCACACTCGTGCAGTATTTCAAGGACGACGCCACCGCGTTCAACGCCCAGAAGAAGGGCGTGATCACCGGCAAGGGTGTGCTGAACAACCGCATCAGCGAGTACCTGATGCTGCGTCTGGCCGAAATCGGCGTGCCGACGCATTTCGTGCGCCGCCTGAACATGCGCGAGCAGTTGATCCGTGAGGTCGAGATCATCCCGATCGAGGTGGTGGTCCGCAACGTCGCCGCCGGCAGCCTGTCCACACGGCTGGGCATCCCGGAAGGCACCCGCCTGCCGCGCTCGATTCTGGAGTATTATTACAAGAACGACCAGTTGGGCGACCCGATGGTGAGCGAGGAGCACATCACCGCGTTCGGCTGGGCCAACACGCAGGATCTGGATGACGTGGTTGCGCTGACGCTGCGCATCAACGACTTCCTGACCGGCCTGTTCCTCGGCGTCGGCATCACGCTGGTGGACTTCAAGGTGGAATTCGGCCGCCTGTGGGAAAACGAGGAGATGCGGATTGTGCTGGCTGATGAGATCAGCCCGGACAATTGCCGCCTGTGGGACACCAAGACCAACGAGAAGATGGACAAGGACCGCTTCCGCCGCGATCTGGGCAAGGTTGAGGAAGCCTATCAGGAAGTGGCCAAGCGGCTGGGCATTCTGCCTGAGGCCGGCATCCGCGACCTGAAGGGGCCGGAGGCGATGCAGTAACCGCTGGGCGGTGCCATTCCCGGACGGCTATCTTGACGCGCTGGAGTGTCTGGCACGCGCCTGCGAGACCTATCAGTCCCTGACCGGCGGCTACCCTATTCTGGTCGGCGGAGCGGCGGTTGCGCTGTATTCGGCGGGCGAATTCCAGTCCGGTGACTTCGATCTGGTGGCGTCCGATGATGGCGCGTTCGATGGTGCCATGCTGGCCTGCGGGTTCGTGCGCGAGGATCGTGCCGGGCATCTGCTGATCGGCTACCACCACCCGGAACACCCCGGGTACGGCGTGCAACAAGTCTCCGGTCCGTTGTTCGACGGCCGGGCGGATCGTGCCCGGCTGGTTCGCGTTGTTGTTACCGCCGGTCCCGAGTGCGCCGTCGTGCTGCCCTCCATTGAGGACATCATCGCCGACAGGCTGGCGCAACATGCCGTGGCGTCTCCAGCGGATGATTCACGTTTGCGGCAGGGTGTGTTGCTGTTTCGGCTGGCCGATACCCCCGATCTTGCCTATCTAAAGCGCAGAATCCTTGAGGAAGGTGGCGATCCGGCATGGCTGGGTCTGTGACCGGAGCAACTCGGATAGGCCGATGAAGACTTTGACCCTGCACGACCTGATTGCGCGCACCGAAGCCAGGAAGGCGGCGCTGGGCATTGTCCAGACCCCGGCCGAGGCCGGCGCCCTGCGCAACAAGGGGGCCACCCGCCTGCCGCAGAAGCGCGAACTGTTGCGCCGGTTGGCCGACCGCGCGCAGGACGCTGGTCTGCCGCCGGTGACGGCGTATTGGTGAGCCGCCGCTGGCCCGCTACCCAACGCCCAGCCAGACTATCATTCGTCAGCCTGCCCGGAGCACGTGCCGCCCCATGAAAGCTACCGTCACCGTCATGCTCAAGCCCGGCGTGCTCGACCCGCAAGGCAAAGCCATCGGCCAGGCCCTGCATGGGCTGGGCTTCGCCGGCGTCGGCGAGGTTCGCGCGGGCAAGATCATCGAACTGGAACTGACCGAATCGGACCCCGCCGCCGCGCGCGCGCAGGCCGAGGAGATGGCGCGCAAGCTGCTCGCCAACATGGTGATCGAGAGTTTCCGGGTGGACATCAGCCGGTAGGAGCTGAAGATGAAGGTATTCTATCAACATATTGGCGAAACTCTATGGGACAGAGACTCGCCGCGCAGCATCGGAACGCCTCCTCAAAATTTGAGGAAATTCTCGTTTGATGAGATCGTACCGTTTCTTGATTCCACTACACCGATGGAAATTGATGTTGCGCGCCGAGCGATCGACAGCATGGCGCCGAAAGGATTCCAAATATGGGGGTTGCCTGGTCCTGCTGATAGAGTTATCCATAAAATGGCGGCATCTGACCAATTATTGTTATTAGAAAGCTTTTTCTTCCGCTATATAGGAAGGATCATCCACAAATTCTCGAATCATTGTTGGGGTTTGTCAGAGTATATTTGGAAGGAAAATCGCTTTCCGTTGATTGTCTTGATTGATGGTTCAATGATCAAATACGACTGGGACTCCTTTAAGGCGGATTTTGACTATGGGCCCAATTACGATTGGAAGAAATTGAGAGGTAGGACTAATCCAATTTCGGACGAAAAAATGCGTACGTCCAAATTTGGAGATAGCGATACATTTGCGCGTTCAGTCATATCTCGATTTGCGGAATAGAGACGGTCAAGAGAGAACTTATGAAATCTGGCATCGTCGTCTTCCCCGG
>CAIPHQ010000154.1 GCA_903864895.1 uncultured Rhodospirillales bacterium | reverse complement strand
GCCGCCCGGCTGGGCCAGACCGACCGCTCCACCCGCACGCTGGGCCAGGACCGCGCGGGCAAATGCCGCCGCCACCCGGTCAGCGTGCGCAAGATGGACAAGGAGTGGTGCGGGGAGTTCGTGCGCCAGACGGTGCGCTGAGCCTGCGGATTCGCCTGCCTGCCCTGCTGATCGCGCTGTTGCTGCTCGCCGCAGCTTGGCCCGCCTTGGTCGCGCCCGCTGAGGCCGCCCCGCGCTACACCGCGCTGTATGCGTTCGGCGACAGCATGTCCGACACCGGGGATGCCTGGATCGGCTCGGGCTACGCCAGCCCGCCCAGCCTGCCCTATATGGGCGGGCGGTTCAGCAACGGGCCGGTATGGGTGGAAAACCTTGCCCATGCGCTGGGTCTGGCACTGCCCGCCGCGCGGCTGGCGGGCGGCACCGGCTATGCCTATGGCGGGGCCAGGGCCACCGGCGATTCCGTGCATCTGAACAATTTGCCCGGCCAGCTGGCCATGTTCAGCGCCGATGTGGCGGGCGTGGCCCCGGCGGGGGCGCTGTACACGCTCAGCATCGGCAGCAACGATCTGCGCGCCTCGGTGGCCAGCGGGCTGACCGGGGCGGCGCTGTCGGCCGCCGCCCGGCAGACGGCGCAGAACGCCGCCGCCGCCGTGGCGCAGCTTGTGGCCATGGGGGCGCGGCATGTGCTGGTGGCCAATGTGTCCAATCTGGGCCGCATGCCGCGCGCGCAGGCGCTGCCGCCCGCCCAGCGCGCCGCGCAGACACAGGCGGCGCAGGTGTTCAACACCGCGCTGGCCGCCGCCCTGCCTGCGCTGGCCGCCAGCACCGGGGCCAGTATTGCCGTGCTGGACACGTTCGCGCTGATGGAACGCATCGTTGCCGACCCGGCGGCGCTGGGCTTCAGCAATGTCACCCAGGCGTGCTGGAGCCGCGGTGCGGTGTGCGGCGCGCGCCGCGCCGGGCAGAACGGCTACCTGTTCTGGGACGGTGGCCACCCCACCGCGCACGGCCACGCCGTGGTGGCAGCACAGGCGCTGACGCAGCTTCCGTAACGAATGGTTTCGCTCGCGCGAACGTTACCCGCGCCCCGGAAATCTTGATTTGCATCATGTCGCAGCGTTGTAACGGCATGGCATAGCCATGGCATGGCAACAGTTACGGCACAATCAAGGCACGCACGATGACAAAAACAAGCTTGCGTCATGTTTTGCAGGGCACCGCGGCGGCGGCGCTTCTGGCACTCGCCGCGCTGGCGCACCCGGCGCAGGCGCAAACCTACAGCCGCATCTACGCGTTCGGCGACAGCATGAATGACGAGGGCAATTCCTACTTCATCACCCACGGGCAAGTGCCGCCCTCACCGCCCTATTACTATGGCCGGTTCAGCAACGGGCCGAACTGGGTGGAAGACATCGCCACCACGCTGGGCCTGCCGGTGCTGACCGCGCGCGCCACCGGCGGCACCAACTACGCCTATGGCGGGGCGGAGACGCATGGCGATACGTTCAATATGGACGACGTGCCGGGGCAACTGGCGCAGATGCTGCGCGACACCGGCGGCACCGTGCCCGGCGATGCGCTGTATGTGCTCAGTATCGGCACCAACGACCTGCGCAACGCCATGATGGCCAGCCAGTCCCCTGCCACGCTGACGCAGCAGGTGGCGTTTGCCTCGGGCAACGCGGTCAGCCTGATTGCGCGCATGATCGAGGCCGGGGCGCGGCATATTCTGGTCTCGGCGGTCACTGATCTAGGCAAGCTGCCGATGGCGGCCACGCTGTCCGCAGCGCAGCGCTCCACCCTGACGCAGATGGCGCGCGGCTATGACACGCAACTGGCCGCGGGGCTGGCCACGCTGGCCGCGAGCACCGGGGCCAGCATCAGCATTGTGGACGTGTTCGCCATCCTGACCCGCATTCAGGCCAGCCCGGCGGCGCTGGGCTTTGCCAACGCCACCCAGGCCTGCCTGACGCCGGACCCGGCCAACCCAACCGGCGGCGGCCTGCCCTGCGCACCCACGCAGGCGTTGCAGGACAAATACCTGTTCTGGGACACGCTGCACCCCACCGCGCACGGGCATCAGGTGATTGCGGCGCAGGCGCTGACACAACTGCCGTAATACGCGATAGAGTGACTGCGTAAATGCCGATGCTGTTGACGGAAATACATCGAGTCTAGATGCGTGTATCCAGAAGATACACCAGATTCCGGGCGGCGCTTGCGGGCGTTTCTTTGCATAAATCGAATGTGTTTCAAATATGTCAACGATATCGAAATCGCTATTCGTGGCCGCAACGCTTGGCGTGGCAATTCTTCCATACGCAGCCCCGGCGCAGGCAGCGGGCTACACCGCGCTGTATGCGTTTGGTGACAGCCTGTCCGACACCGGCAATGCGTGGCTCGGCTCGGGGCAGAAAACCCCGCTGTCGCCGCCCTATGCCGCCGGGCGGTTCAGCAACGGGCCGGTGTGGGTGGAGGATGTGGCGCGCTCGCTGGGGTTGGCGCAGCCCACGGCACGGGCGCTGGGCGGCAGCAACTTCGCCGTGGGGGGTGCGTCCACCGGCGCCGCACCGCGCCCCGGCGGCAAACCGGCGCCGTCCGACCTGCCGGGGCAGGTGACCAATTTCGGCAAGTCAGTGGCCAATATCGCGCCACCGGACGGGCTGTACACGCTCACCATCGGGGCCAACGACGTCAAGTTCGCGGTGAACGCCAGCCCCGACCCTGCCGTTCAGCGCACTGCGGCGCTGGCTGCGGCGGATGCGGCGGCGGTGGCAATGAACAAGCTGGTGGCCATGGGGGCCAGGCACTTGCTGGTGGCCAATGTGCCCGATCTCGGGCAGGCACCGGGCGGCGGCTTCCTGTCGCCGCTGGGCCGCGCGGCCCTGACCGCCGCGGTCAATATTTACAACGCCCGGCTAGCCAGCGGCATGGCGCTGCTGGCCACAGCGACCGGGGCGAGCATTTCGCTGCTGGACGTGCAGGGCACCTTGAGCGGCGTGGTCGCGGCCCCGCAACGGCTGGGCTTCGAGAATGTCACCCAAAGCTGCCTGTCCAAGGCGGCGGTGCCGGTGCCGTGCGCGCCCACGCGCGCCGGGCAGAACCTGTATCTGTACTGGGACGGCGGCCACCCCACATCGCATGGCCACGCGGTGATTGCCGCACAGGCGCTGACGCAACTGCCGTAGCGCCGCCGCCCGGCTTCGGGGTACATGGCGGCATCCGCACCGGAGGCCGCCATGCGTCTTGCCGCCCTGTTATTGCTGCTGCTGGCAGCGTCCCTGCCGCACGCCGAAGCCGCGCCGCGCTATACCGCGCTGTATGCGTTCGGCGACAGCCTGACCGATGTGGGCAATGACTGGATCGCCTCCGGCCACCAGTTCCCGGTCTCGCCGCCCTACAACAACGGCCGGTTCAGCAACGGGCCGGTGTGGGTGGAGGATGTGGCGGACAAGCTCGGCCTGAAGCCGCTGGCGCCCAGCCTGTCGGGCGGGACGGATTTCGCCTATGGCGGCGGGCGCACCGCCAACCCCAACGGCAAGCCGGGGGCGGCGCCGCTGAGCGTGTTTCCGCAGAACCTGCCCGGCCAGGTGGCGCTGTTTGAAGCCAGCGTCGGCGGCCACGCCCCGCCCGAGGCGCTGTATGCGGTGTGGAGCGGCGGGTTCGACCTGCTGGCCCAGGGCGGCAAGGGCGGCCCGGCGCCGGACCTGACCACGGTGGCCGAGACGGCGGCCGCCAATGTGGGCACGGCGGTGGACCGGCTGCTGGCGCTGGGGGCGAAGCATATTCTGGTGGCCAACCTGCCCGATCTCACCCGCGTGCCGGGCGGTGCGCGCCAGCCCCCGGCGGTGGCAGGCGCGCGGCGGGCGGCGGTGCTGGCCTATAACCGCGTGCTGGCCGAAACCCTCGCGGGCAAGCCGGGCGTGGTGCTGGTGGACATGTTCACCCCCACCGAACGCGCATTGGCCAGCCCGGCGGCCAGCGGCTTCACCGACATCGCCACCCCCTGCTGGACCGGCAACAACCGCGAACCCGGCTCGGGCCGCGTGTGCGCTGAAACCCGCGCCGGGCAGGACGGCCACATGTTCTGGGACAAGGTGCATCCGGGCGCGAAGCTGCACGCGCTGTTCGCCGAGGCGGCGCTGGCGCGGCTGCCGTAATGCTTCCCTAACCCGCACGCCGCACCCTGCGCCCATGCCGGGCGCGCTGGAGCAGGTGGAGTGGTTCGGCGTGTCCGGCTGGGCGCGGCACGGTGCGGTGGTGCAGGTGGCCGGTCAGACGGTGGTGGCCGACCTGCCGCGTGCCGACCTGCCGCCGTGGGCGGCGGGGTTTGCCGCGTGGTTTGACACGCCGCTGACCGGCCCGGCCCGCATGTCCGCCACCGTGGCCGGGCGGCATCTGCCCGGCTCGCCACTGGACTATCACCCGCCGCCCGCCGTGCCCGCCGCGCGGGCGCCGGATGCCGGGACGCCGCTGGCGCTGGTGGTCGACCCCGCCTTGCCCGACCCGTCGCGCGACGCCGCCTCGGCGGCGTTGCTGAGCCATATGGCGGCCCTTCGCACGCTGGGGTTCGCGGTGCGCTTCGCCACACCGGATACGCTGCCGTGGGACGCAATCGCCGGGCGCGTTCGGGTGGCGTATCTGCACCGCATGGCCTCCATGGCGCTCGCCCGGCGGCTGCGGGCGGGCAATCCGGGCGTGCATGTGGTGTTCGCGGTGGCCGATGTGGCGCATCTGCGCGCGGCACGGCAGGCCGCCGTGCTGGGCGGCACCGCACCGCCCGGCCTGCGGGCGATGGAACTGGAAGCCTGCCGCATGGCCGATGCGGTGCTGACCCACTCCCCGGTGGAAGCCGCGCTGCTGCGCGCCAGCCTGCCGGGGCTGCGCGTGCATGTGGTGCCGTGGCACGCCGCCGCCCGCCCGGTGGCGGTGCCGTTTGCCGCGCGCAGCGGCGTGGGGTTCGTGGGCAGTTACGGCCACGCGCCCAATCCGGACGCCGCACGCTTCCTGCTCGATGCGGTGATGCCCGAGGTGTGGCGGCACGCCCCGGTGCCGGTGGTGCTGGCCGGGCACGGGCTGCCCGCGTGGCTGGCGGCCCGCGCGGCCCCGCTGGTGCGGGTGCTGCCGAAGCTGGATGACGTGGGCGATCTGTGGCGGCAGGTGCGGCTTGGCGTGGCGCCGCTGCGCTTCGGCGCGGGGGTGAAGGGCAAGGTGATCGACTGCCTCGCCGCCGGTCTGGCCTGCGCCTGCACCCCCGTCGCCGCCGAGGGGCTGGACGTGCCGCCCGGCTGGATCGGGCATGACGCGGCGGGGCTGGCCGCACGGATTCTGGCGCTGCACGCAGCCCCGCCCGCCACGCTGCCGCGCCTGCCGGGAGCGCAGGCG
>CAIPHQ010000153.1 GCA_903864895.1 uncultured Rhodospirillales bacterium | reverse complement strand
CGCAACCCGGCGGCGCATCTGGCGGCCTTCGCGCAGAACGCGGCCTATCTGCGGCGCGAAGCGCGCGGGCTGGCGGGGGGGCATCCGTGGCCCTGCGACCTCGGCCCCGACCTGTCGCGCGGCTTCCGCGCGCTGAAAGTGTGGATGACGTGGCGCGCCTACGGCAGTGCCGCAATGGGCGAGATGATCGCGGGCACCTGCGCCGTGGCCCGCGCGCTGGCGGACCGCGTCGACCGCGAACCGGCGCTGGAGCGGCTGGCCCCGGTGCCGCTGAACATCGTGTGCTTCCGCGTGCGGGGCAGCGACGACCTGAACCGCGAGATCGCCGCCGATGTGCAGGAAGCGGGCCTTGCCGCCCCTTCCACCACGATAATCGGCGGCCGCCTCGCAATCCGCGCCGCCATCGTCAATCACCGGACCACCGTGGCGGACACGGATGCGCTGGTGCAGGCGGTGCTGGCCGCTGCACAGGCGAGGGGTGCCATCTGATCCGCAATCCACGTTTTGCGTGCCTGAAATGTCTATTAGTCACATCGACATTAAGCACAATCTCTGGCCTAGTCCAGCCGCTGTGGCCAGATTGGATGCGCGTATAGAATGAGCGGACTGCCCGACATCGCCTTCCCCGCTGCGGGGGCCACGACCGATGCCGTCAGCGCGGCCTTGGCCGGGATGGCGCGCGGCGATGCGGACTGGCGCGGCGGGCGGGTGCCGCTGTTCGTGTTCGGTGCCACCGAGGACGTGGCGCAGGTCGGGCGTTCGGCCTTCAACGCCTATTTCACCGAGAATGCGCTCGGCGGGCGGCGCGCCTTCGGCAGCCTGTTTCGGATGGAACAGGAGGTGCTGGCCATGTGCCGCGACCTGTTCCACGGGCCGTCCACCGCCACCGGCACCATGACCAGCGGCGGCACGGAAAGCATCGTACTGGCGGTAAAGAACTGCCGGGACTGGCAGCGCGCGCGGCGGGGCGATGCGGCGCATCGCGGCAATCTGGTGCTGCCCTCCACCGCGCATCCGGCGTTCGAGAAAGCCGCGTCACTCATGGACCTGCCAATCCGGCGCGTGCCGGTGGCGGCCGATCTGCGCGCCGATCCGGTGGCGATGGCAGCGGCGACCGACGCCGACACGATCCTGATCGCCGGGTCCGTACCCTGCTTTCCCTATGGCGTGGTGGACCCGCTGCCTGCCCTGTCCCGGCTGGCGGTGGAGCGGGGCGTGTGGCTGCATGTGGATGCCTGCGTCGGCGGCTTCTTCGCCCCCTTCGCCCGCGAACTCGGCGTGACGATTCCGCCGTTTGATTTCGCGCTGCCGGGCGTCGCCTCTCTGTCGGCCGATCTGCACAAATTCGGGTTCTGCCCCAAGCCTGCCTCGGTGGTGCTGTACCGCAGCGCGGACCTGGCACCGGGGTTTGATTTCGACGTCTGGCCCAGCGGGCGCTTCGCCACTGCCACGCTGGTGGGCACCCGCCCTGGCGGCGCTGTAGCGGCGGCGTGGGCGGTGCTGACCTTTCTGGGCCGTCCTGGCTATCGCGCCATCGCGCACCGGCTGCTGGCCATGCGCGAGGCTTATGTGGAGGGCATATCGGCCATTGCCCCGCTGCGGCTTCACTGCCTGCCCGATCTGTCCATTTTGGCCTTCGGCTCCGAGGACGTGAACATCCCCGCCCTTGCCAGCGCCATGGCCGCGCGCGGCTGGGTGCCGGGGCAGGTGCAGCACCCGCCGGGCCTGCACCTGATGCTGTCGCTGCTGCATGAACCGGCGCGCGAACGCTACCTGCACGACCTCACGGCTGCGGTGGCCGAGGTGGCAGCGTGACCGCACAGCCCCTGCACTTCCGTCTGCTGTCGCTGCTGTCTGTAATCATGTTCTTCGCGGGCTGGTACGCCATCACCGCGCTGCACCTGGCCCCGGCGAACCTGCTGCCCAGCATGGGCGAGGTTGTGGATGCGTTCACTGACATCCTGCACAACGGCTACCGCACCACGACGCTGAGTGAGGACATTCTGGCCACGCTGGGCCGTTGCATCGGCGGCTTCGGGCTGGCGGCGCTGGCAGGGGTGCCACTCGGCCTGTGGATGGGCCGCAGCCGGGCGCTGGCGGCCAGTCTGGACTACATCATCCAGTTCATGCGGCCGCTGCCGCCGCTGTCTTACCTGATCCTGCTGATTTTGTGGCTGGGTACCGGCGACGCGTCGAAGGTCGCACTGCTGTTCCTGTCCGCACTGCCCACCATCGTGATGGCGTCGATGGCCGCCGTGCGCGGCGTCAAGCAGCAGCGCATTCAGGCGGCGCTGGCGTGTGGCGCGACCGAGGCGCAGGTGTTCCGCCACGTCGTACTGCCGTCCTGCCTGCCGATGGTGATGACCGGGCTACGGATCTCATTGGCCGGCACGTTCAGCACCGTGGTGGCTGCCGAACTGATGGCGGCCAGGGACGGACTGGGCTGGATGGTGTTTTCCGCCAGCCAGTTCCTGCGCACCGACATCGTGATGATGGGCATCCTGATCCTCGGCGTATTCGGCATGGCGCTGAGCTGGGGGCTGCTGCGCTTCGATACGTGGCTGGTCCATTGGCGCGGGCGGGAGTGAGCTCGATGGCCCTGCGAATCCCGCTGCGTGCGTGGACTGTGGTGAGTGCGCTCGTGCTGGCCGCCGCGTGGCTGACGCTGACCTGGGGCGGGTTCGTGCGCGACCTGTTCCTGCCGCCGCCGGACCAGTTGTGGGACGCGTTCAACGATCTTGCCACCGACGGCTACAAGAACCGCACGCTGTGGGAACATCTGCAGATCAGCCTGTGGCGCATCTTTGCCGGGTTCGTCACCGGCGCACTGGCGGGCACGTTTCTGGGACTGGCGATGGGCTACTGGCGCGGCGTTGCAGCGCTGGCCTCCCCATTTGTCGAGTTCCTGCGGCCGCTGCCGCAACTTGCCTACCTGATGCTGCTGATCATCTGGTTCGGCATCGGTGAGACATCAAAGATCATCCTGCTGTTCCTGGCGGCTTTGCCGGTTTCAGCGGTGGCAGCGCGTGACGGCGTGCGTAACGTGCCAGCGCAACGCATCCACGCCGCGCGCACGTTGGGGGCCACCGAGTGGCAGGTGTTCCGCCACGTGGTCTTACCCTCCGCCCTGCCCGAGATTTTCACCGGGGCGCGCATCGGTGTGGGTGTGGTGTACGGCACACTGATCGCCGCCGAGATCATCGCGGGCAGCAGCGGCATCGGCTGGATGATCCTCGATGCGGGGCGCTTTCTTCGATCCGACTACGTGTTTGTCGGAATCATTCTGATCGGTCTGATGGGCGTTGCGTTGAACGGGGCACTGGTCGCCCTGGAAACGCGGCTTGTCCATTGGGCCGGGCGTTGACGCAACCACCAACAAAGGGAAATGCACGCATGACACTGTTCGACACTTCCGCCAGCCGCCGCACACTGCTGAAGGCCAGCCTCGGCGTGGCCGCCACCGGCGTGCTCACCGCCCCCCGCATCGCCCGCGCCGCCGGGCCGGACAAGATCAACATCGCCTATTTCGTCGGCACCAGCCCGACCATGATCGCCAAGGGCGACGGCTGGATCGAGGAATTGACCAAGGCCAAGGTGAACTGGATCGAAGTGGGCAGCGGCGCCGAAATCAACACCGCCGTTGCGGCTGGCAGTGTTGATGTCGGCATCGGCATCGGCTCTGCGCCGACTGCGGCCGGCCTGTCGCAGGGCATCGGCTACGAGGTGGTCTCCATCCTCGACAATATCGGCCCCGCCGAGGAACTGACGGTTCGCACTTCGGCCAACATCAAGACCGTGGCCGATCTGAAGGGCAAGAAAGTCGGCACGCCATTTGGCTCCACCTCGCATTTCCGCCTGCTGGGCCTGCTGAAAACCAACGGCCTGACGCAGAAGGACGTGACGGTGCTGGACCTGCGCCCGGATGCGCTGGTGGCGGCGTGGCAGCGCGGCGACATTGACGGCGCCTATGTTTGGGCACCGGCGAAGTCCAAGATTCTCGCCGCCGGTGGCGAGGTGTTCCGCACCTACGACAAGCTGGAAGCGGCGGGCTATGTGATTGCCGATCTGATCGTGGCGCGCACCGCCTTCACGCAGGCCTATCCGGATGCGGTGGTGGCGATTCTGAAGGCCGGCAATAAGGCACTGGATGTCTGGACCAAAACGCCGGACAAGGCCGCCGAACTGATCGGCAAGCAGGCCGGTGTTACCGCCGCCGTGGCGAAGGAAGACCTGCTGCAATACGACTTCGTCTCACCGGAACGGCAGTTGCAGCCGGACTGGCTGGGCGCACCTGGCAAGGGCGGCAAGTTCGCCGAAGTGCTGCAAGGCACGGCGAAGTTCCTGGTTGAGCAAAAGAGCATCCGCTCGGTGCCGGAGCTGGCGGTGTTCCAGAAGGGCATCAACACGGCACCGCTCGTGAAGTCGCTGGCCTGACATGCCGGACGCCAGCGGAAGTGTTGCGCGCGTGAGCAGTGAAGCGTTCGTCACGTTCGACAACGTTGGCGTCACCTATGGCTCCGGGGCCGCCCGAGTGGCGGCCCTGGAGAATATCTCGCTCAGTTTCAGGGCGGGCGATTTCGTCAGCATCGTCGGCCCCTCCGGCTGCGGCAAGACCACGCTGATGCAGACCCTGGCCGGGTTTCTGAAACCCAGCCATGGCCGCGTGACCATCGAAGGCCGAACCGTCGATGGGCCGGGGGCCGACCGTGGCGTGGTGTTTCAGCAACCGGCCCTGTTCCCTTGGCTGACGGTGGCGGGAAATGCGGGCTTCGGGCCAATGCTGCGCGGCGCGGCCAAGTCGCAGCGGACGGAAGTCGTTGAGCGCAATCTGCGCATGGCCGGGCTATGGGACTTCCGCGACCGCTACCCGTATGAACTTTCGGGCGGGATGCAGCAGCGCCTCGCCATCGTGCGGGCGCTGGCTAACGATCCCAAGATTCTGTTGATGGACGAACCGTTCGGTGCGCTGGATGCGCTGACGCGTGAGCAGATGCAGGAAGAACTGCACGCCGTCTGGCGGCGCACCGGCATGACGGTGCTGCTGATCACCCACAGTGTCGAGGAGGCGATTTATCTCGGCACCGATGTGGTGGTGATGTCGCAGCGGCCGGGACGCATCATGGAACGCATCGCCGCCCCGTTTGCCCGGCGGGACGAACGCAACAGCCGTGCCGTCAAGTCGCTGCCGGAGTTTGTGGCCATGCGTGAGCACGTGCTCTCGCTGATCTGGAGAAGCGGCCACAGCTGAACTGCGTGAGCCCGACAGGAGTGTTCATGCCGTACGAAACCATCACTGTCCGGCCCTGCACGCCGCATATCGGTGCGGAGGTTGCGGGAATCGATCTCGGCGAGAACCTCAGCAACCGCCAATTGGACGAGGTGCACGCCGCGCTGCTGGCGCATCAGGTGCTGTTTTTCCGCGATCAGATCCATCTGGACCTCGCCCGCCACCGGGACTTCGCGCGGCATTTCGGGGCGCTGCACGTCCACCCCAATGTGCCCGGCCCGCCCGGCTTTGCGGAAGCGCTGCCAATTCATGCCGACGCCAATTCCAAGCGCATCGCGGGTGAGGCGTGGCATTCTGATGTTTCCTCCGACGTAGAACCACCAATGGGCAGCGTGCTGCACCTGCACACCGTGCCGCATACGAGGCGCTGTTCGTCAACCGTAACTTCACCGTGCGGATCATCGATGTGCCGGAGGCCAAAGAGCGGGCGACGCTGACGCCTCGCTGGACACCCCGGCCCCAGCGTGGCGCCCTGCTGCGGAGCCGGACACACCCCTTGCCGGTGGGGTCGACCGCTTGAACGGCCCGAATCCCGGCTGTCGATAGGTCCACGGCGGTAGTGCCTGTGCTCGCAGGCCCATCAGCGCCATCACTCCACACTATTTGTGCATTGGCGCCCCCGGCGGGACCGGGGCGGTTCCCTGCCGCGGAGTGTTGAGCGTAAGGTCAT
>CAIPHQ010000152.1 GCA_903864895.1 uncultured Rhodospirillales bacterium | reverse complement strand
TCGTCGATGAGGCGGGGGCCGCGCACGGCATCGAATGCAATCCGCGCGCAACCAGCGGCGTGCATTTCTGGCAGCCGGAGGCTATCGCCCGCGCCGTGCTGGACCCCGCAGGCGCGCCCCCGGTGCAGTTTCGCCCGCAGGCGGAGTTGCAGCAGTTCTATTCGTGCCTGACCGAAATTCTGCCCGCGCTGTTCGGCGGGCGGGATTTCGTCGCCCGCTGGCGCAAGCTGCTGACCACCAGGGATGTCACATGGGACTGGCGCGACCCGCTGCCGTTCCTGACCATGATTCCCACGTCATGGAAAATCATCTCGATGGCCGCGCGGCGTGGCGTGAGCTTCGGTGAGGTCGCAACGCTGGATGTCGGCTGGTACGAAGACCCGGCTTGACCCGCCTGCCCCGGATGGGCGGTATTGCAGCCCAACGGGAGACAACGTCATGCACTACATCATCCATTGCCTCGACAAGCCGGGCGCGCTGCCGGTGCGGCTGGAAAATTATACGGCCCACCGCGCCTATCTGGCCGAAGCGCCGGTGAAGATCGTCATCTCCGGCCCGCTGGTGGCCGACGACAACGAAACCATGATCGGCAGTTGCTTCCTGATAGAAGCGGACAGCAAGGACGCCGCCGTCGCGTTCAATGCTGCCGACCCGTTCGCCAAGGCGGGGGTGTGGGCCAGCGTGAACGTGCATCCCTTCATCAAGCGGCAGGACAACCGCTGATGGCCGCGCGTCGCGCCCTGATCGCGGGCATCACCGGCATTTCCGGCTGTAATCTGGCCGACCGCCTGCTGGCCGATGGCTGGACCGTCTATGGCCTCGCCCGCCGCCCTTCACCGCTGGCAGACGGCGTGATTCCCGCGGCCGCCGACCTGCTGGACACGGCGGGCACCGCCGCCGCGCTGGCCGGGATTGACCCCACGCATGTGTTCATCACCACATGGATGCGCCAGCAAACCGAGGCCGAGAATTGCCGCGTCAACGGGTTGATGGTGTCCAACCTGCTGGCAGGCGTACAGGCGGCACCCAGCCTGCAGCATGTGGCCCTCGTGACCGGGTTGAAGCACTATCTTGGCCCGTTCGAAGCCTATGGCAGCACGAAGCCGGACACGCCGTTCCGCGAAAGCATGGCGCGGGTGCCATACCCGAATTTCTACTACACGCAGGAAGACATCGTGTTCGACTTCGCGGCCAGACACGGCTGCACGTGGTCGGTGCACCGCCCGCATTCCATGATCGGCTGGGCGCTGGGCAACGCGATGAACATGGGTGTCACGCTGGCCTGCTACGGGGCCATCTGCCGCGAAACCGGGCGCAGCTTCGTCTTCCCCGGCTCGCCCGAGCAGTATGAGGCGGTCACGGACGTCACCGATGCCCGCATTCTGGCCCGGCAACTGGCATGGGCGGCCACCACCCCGGCGGCGGCCAATCAGGCGCTGAACATCGTCAACGGCGACCAGTTCCGCTGGCGGCAATTGTGGCCGGTGCTGGCCAAAGCGCTCGGCGTGACGGTGGGCGCCTATCCCGGCCACCCCACGCCGCTGGTGGAGCAGATGGCAGACGCCGCCGAGATATGGCCGCGCATCGTCGCCAGGCACGGTCTGGCTGACTACAAGATCGACTATCTGGCCTCGTGGTGGCACAGCGACGCCGATCTGGGGCGGACGCTGGAAACGTTCACCTCCATGACCAAAAGCCGCAAGCTCGGCTTTCTGGATTTTCAGGACACCGAGGACTCGTTTCTGGACCTGTTCGCGCGGCTGCGGCAGGCGAAGATCATCCCCACCGCGTGACCGCACCCGCGCCCGTGCAGGATTTGCTGCTGGCGGTCGATGTGGGCACCGGCAGCGTCCGCGCGGCGCTGGTGGATCTGCACGGGCGCATTCTGGCGTTCCGCGCGCGGGAACACGACCAGATTGTCCCCGCCTTCGGCTGGGCGGAACAACGCCCGGCCGACTGGTGGGACGGCGCGGCGTCCAGCATACGCGGCGTGCTGGAGGACGTGCCGGATGCCGCGCGCCGCGTGCTGGCCGTGGCCGCCTGCGGGCAGATGCACGGCACCGTGCTGATTGATGCGGACGGGTTGCCCACGCTCGATTCCGTGCAACTCTGGAATGACAAGCGCCCCGCCGCCGAAGTCGCGGCTTTCGCCGCCGCGCACGACATTGCCGCGCTGTGGCCGCTTACCGCGAACCCGCCCGCCGTGTCATGGCCGGGCTTCAAGCTGCAATGGATCGCCAGACATCAACCGGAGGCGCTGGCGCGGGCGGCGACACTGCTGATGCCGAAGGACTACATCAATTTCCGCCTGACCGGCGTGCGCGGCATGGACGAGTCTGATGCGTCCTGCACCTATCTGTTCGACGCACAGACCCATCGCTGGAGCGCGGAACTGGCCGCACGGCTGGGCATCGATACGGCGCTGCTGCCCCCGGTGCATGCGGCGCACGACATTCTTGGCACGGTCACACCCGCGGCGGCCGCCGCAACCGGGCTGCGGGCCGGCACGCCGGTGGCCACCGGCACGGCCGACTTTGCCGCAACGCTGCTCGGCTCCGGCGTGTCCGCCACCTATCGCGGCTCGGACATCACCGGCACGTCGACGCTGGTCACCGCGCATTGCAGCGCCCCGGTGCGCGACACCATCGTCAGCAACATGCGCACCGCTGATTCCGGCTGGGGTGCGTTTACCGTGCTGGATGCCGGTGGCGATTCCATGCGCTGGGCGCGGCGCGTCCTGCACCGCAATGAGGCCACATACGACGACATCGTGGCGCTCGCCGAGGCCGTGCCGGCAAACGCGGACCCGCTGATCTTTCTGCCGTTCCTGAACGGCGAGCGGCTGGGCGGTGCCAAAAACGCCCGCGCGCAGTTCTTCGGCCTGACCAGCCGCCACGAAGCCGGGCATCTGCACCGCGCGGTGATGGAGGGCGTGGCCTTTGCCGCCAAGCGCAATCTGGCGTTGCTGGAGGCGCAGACCGGGCGGATCGACTGCATCGTCGCCTCGGCAGGCGGGGCGAAAACGCCGCTGTGGCTCGACATCAAGGCCAGCATCTATGGCCGCACATTGCTGGTGCCCGCCGAAGCTGAAGCCGGTGTGACCGGTTGCGCGATGATTGCGGCACGTGCTGGCGGGGCGGTGGCGGACTGGGAGGCAGCCCGCGCCCGCTTCGTGCGCTTCGGCGCCGAAATTGCCCCAAACCCGGCATGGCAGGACAGTTACGCCCGTCTGGCGGAGGTGTTCGACGCGCTGTATGCCGCTTGCCCCGCGCTGTGGGACCGGCTGGACGCACTGGCACCGCCCGCCGCAGCGGACTAGCATTCCCCGCAAGACAGGGAGGGATGGGGCCATGCAGTTCCCCGAGGGCGTTCGCATTGATGGCATCACCGGCGACGTCACGCCGTCCACCGGCCGCTATCTAAAAAAACTGTCCGCGCTGCGCGACCTGTATGAAGCACCCGAGCTGGTGGATGCCTATATCGCCCAACACGGCGACGTGGATGCCTACGACGTGATCGAATACCGGCCAGAGGGCAGTGACATCTGCTTCGGCACCACGATCATGCATCCCGGCAAGATCGGACGGGAATATTTTCTGACGCGCGGGCATTTCCACGCCAAATCCGGCCGTGGCGAGACCTATTACACGCAATCCGGCCAAGGCGTGCTGCTGCTGCATTCCCGCAGCGGCGAAACCCGCGCGGTGGAGATGCGCCCCGGAATCTGTGCATTCATTCCGCCCGATTGGGCACATCGCTCGGTCAACACCGGCACCGAAAAACTGGTGTTCGTGTGGAACTGCACCATCGACGCGGGCCACGACTACGCCGGCATCGCCACGCGCGGGATGCGGCAATTGGCCGTGGAACAGAACGGCCGCCTCGCCGTGATCGGTAATCCGAAATACCGCGACTGATCCGGGCGCGCCGGAAGGGGAAAGCAATGTACACCAAACAAGCCCTGCACGAACTCGGTCTGCGCGGCCCGTTGCTGACCGAAGCGCAGCGCGCGGCCCTGGACACGGACGGGTTTTTCATCGTCGAGGGTGTGTATTCCGCCGCCGAATGCCGCGGCATGGCCGAGGAATTCGACCGCCTGCACGCAGCCGAAGGCGCCAAGGGCGGGGCGGAAGTGCATGTGGAGCCGGGCGCGCCGCGCGTGTCCAACATCTTCAACAAGTCGGCGGTGTTCGACCGCTGCCTTGTCTGCCCGCCGCTGCTGGGTGCGTCGCAATACCTGCTGGGCGAATTCAAGCTGCACGGCGCCAATCTGCGCGACCCGCTGAAGGGACAGGGGCATCAGGACCTGCACGTGGACGTGCCAAAACTGTTCGCCGATGACTGGTGGGTATCCAACGCCATCATCCTGTTTGACGACATGACGCTGGACAACGGCCCCACCCGCGTGGTGCCCGGCTCGCATCACTGGCCGCCGATGAATGTGCCCTATGTCAATCGCGGCGACTGGGTGCCCGAACCGCTGACGCCGGAGGAACAGGCGCGCATCCCCGCCGACCTCGCCGCCCCCTACCCCGGCGAAGTGCTGGCCACGGCACCCGCGGGCGCGGTGATCGTGATCAACTCGTCGATGTGGCACGGCGGCACCCGCAACCTCAGCGGCCAACGCCGCCGGGTGCTGCACCTCACCTACACGCGCCGCGACCTGCCGCAGCAACTGGTGCAGCGCGACTACCTCACCGAAGACCTCTACAAGCGCATGAGCCCGGCACAGCGTTTCCTGATGGATATTGAACCGGAGCCACAGGGCAGCGTGCGCCGCAGCGCCGCCCGCCCGGAACTGGCGCGAAGCTGGTGGGCTTAATGAATCGATTTCGCCGAATGATTGTGCCCGCCGCCGGGGATGGCTAGGCTGATTTGCCCCGCTGCGCAGATGGCGGGCCGGTGAAGTCACCACAGGGAGGAACACAATGTCGTACAAGACATGGGCCTGGACCACGGCGCTGGCGGGCGCGATGCTCGCGGGCGTGATGCTGCCGGCGGGGGCCGGACAATTCGACGGCGTGACAGTGAACGTCATGACGCAGACGGGTGCAATTCAGGAGCCGTTGCAGCGCCGCGCACCGGATTTTGAAAAGCTCACCGGTGCAAAGATCAACGTGATCGCCGTGCCGTTCTCGGACCTCTACCAGAAAGTGCTGACCGATTGGGCAAGCGGCACCAACTCGGTGGACGCTGCCGTGTTCGCACCGCAATGGATGGTGGACTACGTCTCCGGCGGCTATCTGGAAGATCTCGGCCCGCGCGTCGCCAAGGACAAGGCGATCGCGTGGGATGACATCGCGCCGTTCTTCCGCGATTTCTCGGCCAGTTTCGGCGGCAAGACCTATCTGATCCCGCTCGATGGCGACTTCCACATGCTGTATTACCGCACCGACGTGCTGGAGAAGGCGGGTCTGAAGCCGCCCACCACGTGGGATGAATACCTCGCGGTCGCCAAGGCGCTGAACGGCAAGGACTTCAACGGTGACGGCGGCAAGGGCTTCGGCTCGTGCATTGCCAAGAAGCGCAACGCGCAGAGCTACTGGTTCGTCTCCGACATCGTCGGATCGATGGTGCAGGCCAAGGGCACCAGCCAGGGCGCGTTCTTCAACACCGCCGACATGAAGCCGCTGATCGACAACGACGGCTTCCGCAAGGCGCTCGATTTCCTGAAGGAATCCGGCAAATACGGTCCGCCGGACGAACTGAACATGGACGTGTCGGACACGCGCCCGCTGTTCGTGTCCGGCAAATGCGCACTGAACCTCGACTGGGGTGACGTGGGCGTGCTGGCCATCGACCCGAAGGCGTCGAAGGTGATCGACAAGACCGGCTCGGCGATCACGCCGGGTTCCAAGGACGTGGTGAACTGGTCCACCGGTAAGCTGGAAGCCTGCACCGCCGCCAACTGCCCGTATGCCATCAACGGCGTCAACCACGCCCCGTATGCCGCGTTCGGCGGCTGGAGCGGCGGCATCAACGCCAAGGCCAAGGACAAGGTGAAAGACGCCGCCTACGCGTTCTTCAGCTACATGTCCGCCCCGGCGCAGTCCAACTCCGACGTCACCATCGGCAAGACCGGCTTCAACCCGTACCGTCTGTCGCAGCTCACCTATGGTGATCTGTGGAAGAACGCGGGCATGAGCAAGGTGGCCGGTGACCTCTATCTGGGTGCCATTCAGGCCAGCCTGAACAGCCCGAACATGATTCTGGATCTGCGCATCCCGCAGAACCAGAAGTATCAGCAAGTCGTGCTGGACGAAGCCATCGCCCGCTTCCTCGCCGGCGAAATCGACAAGGAAGCCACCGTGAAAGCGGTGCAGGATGGCTGGAACGATCTGAACGAACAGATCGGCACGGCCAGCCAGCTGCAATTCTACAAGGGCACGCTCGGCGTGAAGCGCTGAGCCTAGCCTTCGCCCAACGCCCCGGCGCGCGCGTTTGCGCCGGGGCGGCTACGGCTTTTCACAGCGCCACGGCCTGAACATTCGCATGTCCGCATCCCTCGCCGATTCCGCCGCCACCACCCGCGAGACGCGCGGCGAGTGGCTGGACCGCAATTCCGGCCCGGTGATGGTGCTGCCGGCGGTGATCATCCTGCTGGCGTTTGCGATCTTCCCGCTGATCATCTCGGTGTATCTGTCGCTGTCGCGCTTCGCACTGGCGGGCGGCAGCTTCAAGCTCACCTTTATCGGACTGTTCAACTACCGCCGCCTGCTGGTCGGCACGCAGCAATATCATCTGCTGGGCACGTTCAAGCCGATGGACTGGCCGCAATGGCTGGCGTTCGCCTTGGCCGCCGGGCTGCTGCTGTTGTGGCTGGTGCGTTATGCGCTGGCCGGATTTACCGTGCTTGGCTTCCTCGGGCGGCTGATCTCGGCAGTTCTCGCCGGGGGCATCTTCCTCGCATGGCTCGCCAGCGCCGCATCTGGCGGCTATCAGGGCACACTGCTGACCACATGCTTCTACGTGCTGTCCGGCGTGACGCTGCAATTCCTGCTCGGGCTTGGTCTGGCGCTGCTGTGCGCACAGCCGATCCGCGCACGCAACGCGTTCCGCGTGCTGTTCTTCGTGCCGCTGATGGTCACGCC
>CAIPHQ010000151.1 GCA_903864895.1 uncultured Rhodospirillales bacterium | reverse complement strand
GAGGAACTCGCCGACACCTGCTCGGTGTTCCGCAACGGCCAGCACATCGACACGTTCGTCAAGGGCACCCGCACCGACGAGCAGATCGTGCAGATGATGATCGGGCGTGAGTGGCACAATGTGTACCCACCCAAGCCGGTCCGCACTGCGCCGCCGCCCGCGACGCTGGAAGTGAAGAAACTCGGCTGGGACACACGGCTGACTGATATTTCCTTTGCCGTCGGCAAGGGAGAGATTGTTGGCCTTGGCGGGCTGGACGGTCAGGGGCAGCGCGAATTGCTGCTGGCGCTGTTTGGCGTGCTGCGCGGCGTGTCCGGCCATGTGGTGATCGGCGGCAAGGAACACAGCATCAGCAGCCCGGCACAGGCCAAGAGTGCCGCCGTCGGCATGGCGCTGATCCCGGAGGATCGCAAGACCGAAGGGCTGATGCTGCCGATGGGCGTGGGCGACAACATTTCCATGGCCGCCCTTGGCAGCATGACGCGCGGGCTGATCGTGGATCGCGGCATCGAAGACCAGAAAATCGCCGAGATGGTGGCGAAGCTGAAGATCAAGTTTGGCCGGCTGGCCGACCCGGTGGCCACGCTGTCGGGCGGCAACCAGCAGAAAGTGGTGATCGCCAAGTGGCTGCTGACCGGCGCGCGGGTGATTCTGCTGAACGACCCCACGCGCGGCATCGACGTGGGCACCAAGCAGGAAATCTATCAGTTGCTGCGTGACCTGGCAGATAGCGGCACGTCCATCGTGCTGTACTCGACCGACTATGATGAACTGATCGGTTGCTGCGACCGTGTGCTGATCATGTACAACGGCCAGATTGCGCGGCAGTTGGTGGGTGCGGAAATCACCGAAGAAAACATCATCGCCAGTTCGCTGAATTTGTCGCTGCCCGGCGCTGCGGGTGCCAAGGCCGGAGGCCACGCATGAAAGACCTCCGGCTCCGGCTTGGCCAAAGCACCGGTTTGATGGTGGCGCTGGCGCTGTTTGCCGTGCTGTACGTGATTTACAGTTCGCTGCACCCGAAGGGCTGGACGGTGGACGTGTTCGTGCAGAACTCCAACGAATCCTTCGCGCTGATTCTGGTCGCCATGGCGCAGACCGTGCCGGTGCTGACCGGCGGCATCGACCTGTCGGTGGGCGCCATGATGACGCTGACCAACTGTGTCGCGTCCAATCTGGTCAGCGGCACGCCGCTTGAAATCATCGAAGGCATCATCCTGTCGCTGCTGGTGGGCGCGCTGGCCGGGTTCGTGAACGGCTGCATCGTGGTGTATGGGCGAATCCAGCCCATCATCGTCACGCTGGCCACGGGGGCCGTTTATCTGGGTATTGCATTGTTCCTGCGCCCGACGCCGGGCGGCACGATTGACCCTGATCTGAGCTGGGTGACCACCAACGCGATTTCCGAAATGGATGTGACGTTCGGCTGGTTCCCGGATGGCCCGCCGGGCTGGTTCGCGCATGGCGTGGGGCTGCTTCCGGTGCCCATCCTGCTGCTGATCTTCATCGTGGCCGCAGTGTGGCTGCCGTTCAAGAAAACCGTCACCGGGCGCGGCTGCTACGCGGTGGGTTCCTCGGAAGGGGCGGCCTACATGTCTGGCCTGAATGTCGGGCGCAGCAAGCTGGCGGCCTACACCCTGGGCGGGCTGTTTGCGGGCATGGGCGGGCTGTACCTGTCCATCCAGACCGGCAGTGGCAACGCCGATATTCCGCAGGCGGGCGGCTACACGCTGCAATCCATCGCCGCCGTGGTCATCGGCGGTACCAGCCTGTTCGGCGGCACCGGCGGTGCCTTCGGGTCGCTGGTGGGGGCGATGGTGCTGCGCGCCATCTCGTTCTGCTTCCGCGTGTTTGATGCCGACAGCCCGGTGGGCTTTCTGGCCAATCCGCTGCTGCAACCGATCTTCGAGGGCGTGATCCTGTTGCTGGCAGTTTCCATCGGCGCCGCGCGGGTGTTCCGCGTCAAGAACCGGCTGACCTTGTTCACATGAGCGGCACACAGAAACCTTCCGGTCTGCGGTCCATCGACCGCCCGACCCTGATCGCCTGCGGCTTCATCGTTGTCATTCTGGCGGCGGGCACCGTGTACACCCTGATCACGCAGGGTACGGCGACGTTCATCGAGCCGACCTATCTGCTGCAGCAACTCAAGATTGCCGCCTTCCTCGGCATTGTCGCCGCCGGGATGATGATGGTGATCCTGCTGGGGCATATCGACCTGTCGGTGCCTTGGACCATTGCGGCGAGTGCGATGCTGGCCACCGCTGTCGGCGGGCCGTGGGCGATCCCCATCGGGCTGAGCATTGGCCTTGTGGTGGGCTTGGTGAACGGGCTTGGCGTGGCCTTCCTGCGCGTGCCGTCGATGATCTTCACGCTGGGCGTGAATGCCGTGCTGCGCGGATTGATGGTGATGCTGACCGGCGGCTTCGCCCCGCAAAGTTCGGCAACCCCGCTGATGAAATGGCTCGCCACCGGGCAGCCGCTGAGCATTCCGGTAGGCGGCGGCGAGAGTTTCGGCATCGCCAACTCGGTGGTGGTCTGGGCGCTGATCTCGGCGGGCATCGTGTTCATGCTCACCCGCACCTCGATGGGCCGCTATATCTACGCCACCGGCAACCGGGAGGCGGCCACCTATCTGTCGGGCATCAACACCAAGTTCGTGCTGATCTTCGGCTTCGTGATGTGCAGCGTCTGCGCCTCGCTCGCCGGGTTGCTGGTGGCCGGCTATACGTCCAAGGCGTTTCAGGCGATGGGTGATTCCTACCTGCTGCCCGCCATTGCGGCGGTGGTAGTGGGCGGCACCAACATTCTGGGCGGTCAGGGCCGTTATACCGGCACCGTGGTGGGCACCATTCTGATCGTGCTGCTGCAAAGCGTGCTGAGCGTGATGCAGATGCCGGAAGCCGGACG
>CAIPHQ010000150.1 GCA_903864895.1 uncultured Rhodospirillales bacterium | reverse complement strand
TCGTTGTTGGTGCAACTTCTGATTCACCGGCTGAAATTGATGGCGTGGCCAGATGCACTGGCGGTGCGTGGCTGGCAAAAGGAGGTCCGCGTCTTCGGCCTGCAACTCCGCCGCCGCTTCGCCCCCTCTATGCGCCAGAGGATTGATCTTGCAGGTCTGTATGAGGAAGCGGTGCTCTCGCTGCCGGATGAGATCGACAGCCGCCCGCCATTGCCGGTTCCTGCAGTGTGCCCGTTTACGCTGGATGGGTTGCTGGCCGATGATTGAGCCCATTTTTGCGGTGTGGCGCGGATGACCAGCCTTTACGACGCCGACATTCTGGCGTGGTCGGAACAGCAATCGGCCCTGTTGCGCCGCATCGCGGCCGGGGAGCGTGTGAACGGCGCCGACCTCGATTGGCCCGAGATCATTGAGGAGATCGAAAGCGTGGGGCGCGAGCAACTTCACGCTGTGGAGTCGCTGCTGATCCAGACCTTGATCCACATGCTCAAATCGCAAGCTTGGCCAGACTCAGGCGAGGTGCTGCATTGGCAGGCCGAAGCGCGGCTGTTTCAGGGTCAGGCGGCACTTCGCTTCGCCCCATCCATGCGGCAGCGGATCGATCTGGACCGGCTCTACAAGATCGCATTGCGCGGCTTACCCGGCAGTATCGACGGCCTGCCGCCGCAACCGGTTCCGGCGGTGTGCCCGTTTGCTTTGGATGACCTGCTGGACGGTTAATAGCCCCCCGCATGGACAGCCGTCCCCCCCAAAGTTAGGGTGCCGCGCAAACCCGGAGGCACTTTATGTCGATTCAACGCACTCTTGTCGGCCCGCGCATGAGCCAGGCCGTCGTTCATAACGGCACCGTCTATCTCGCGGGGCAGGTCGCCCTGGACAACGCAGGCAAGTCGGTCACCGAGCAGACCAACGAAATCCTCGGCCGCATCGACGCGCTGCTGGCCGCCACGGGGTCGGACAAGCACAAGCTGCTCAGCGCCACCATCTACCTGTCCGACATCGCCACGTTCGGTGAGATGAACGCGGTGTGGGACGGCTGGGTCGATCCGGCCAACACCCCGGCGCGCGCCACTGTGGAGGCCAAGCTGGCGGCCCCGCAGTTCACGGTGGAAATCTCCATCGTCGCCGCCGTCTAGGACTCTGCGATGCACGTGCTGGTGCTGGGCGGTGGCGTCATTGGCGTCACCACCGCGTATGAGCTGCTGAAAGACGGGCATGAGGTCACGCTGGTCGAGCGTGAACCGGATGTCGCTCTCGGCACCAGTTTTGCCAATGCGGGCATGGTCGCACCCGGCCATGCCTTCGCATGGGCGTCGCCGCGTGCGCCGAAAGTGCTGCTGCGGTCGCTGTGGCGCAACGATCAGGCGTTGCTGTTCCGCTTCCATACGGACCCGGCGTTCTGGCGCTGGTGCATCCGCTTCCTCGGCGAATGTACCGCCGAGCGCGCACGCATCAACACGCAACGCAAACACCGTCTGTGCGTGTATTCGCAGGCGGTGCTGGGCGATGTGGTGGCCGACACCGGGGTGGCGTTCGACGCGCTGCCCTCCGGCCTGCTGTATTTCCATCGCACCGCCGGGACGTTCGAGCGCGGTGTGCGCAACATGAAGATCCTGCGTGATCTGGGGCAGGCGCAGCAGATTCTCACGCGCGACGAAATCGCCACGCTCGACCCGGCGCTGGCGCCGATGAAAGACAAGATTGCAGGCGGCATCTACTCCTCCACCGACAGCAGCGGCGACTGCGCCATGTTCACCCGCGCGCTGGCAGGCGTGGTGCGGGCACGCGGCGGGCGGGTGCTGACCGGCACCACCATCACGCGGCTGGAATCGGACGGAAGCCAGATCACCGGGGTGCAAACCTCGGCCGGGCGCTTGCAGGCGGATGCCTATGTGCTGGCGGCCGGGATCTGGAGCCCGAAGCTGCTGGCGGGGCTGGACAAGTGGCTGCCGGTGTATCCGGTGAAGGGCTACTCGCTCACGCTGCCGATCGGCCACAACCATCTGGCCCCGGCCATCGGCGCGGTGGATGAGGACAATCTGATTGCCTATGCCCGCATGGGCGACCGCCTGCGGGTGACCGCGACCGCGGATTTCGCGGGCTACAACGCCAGCCACAAGCCCAGCGATTTCGCGGTGATGCTGGGCAAGATTCAGGACGTGCTGCCCGGCGGCGCCGATTACACCAACCCCGGCTACTGGGCCGGGTTGCGGCCGATGACGCCGGAAGGCACGCCGGTGATGGGCAAAGGGCGGCAGCGCAACCTGTATTTCAACACCGGCCACGGCCATGTCGGCTGGACGATGTCCTGTGGCGCGGCGCGCATCACCCGCGATCTGATCGCTGGCCGCACCCCGGCCATTCCGCTGGAAGGCATGACCCTGCAATGAGCGACGGCAAACTGGCATTCACGGTCGATGGCGGCATCGGCGCGCGGGCCAATATCGGCCTGATCGTGCTGGCCACCGACCAGACCATCGAACACGAGTGGCGGCAGATATTCCGCCTGCCCGGTGTGGCGCTGTATCACAGCCGCATCTGGAACGACGCCAACATCACGCCCGAGACGCTGCGCGCCATGGATGGCGGCATCGCCGGGGCGGCGCGGCTGATCTTGCCCGCCATGCCGATGAACGTGATCGGCTTCGGCTGCACCTCGGCCTCGATGGTGCTGGGAGAGGACCAGATCACGGCGCGCATCCGCGAGGCGCGGCCCGGCATTGCCGCCACCAACCCGGTCAGCGCCGCCTTCGCCGCCTTCCGTACGCTTGGCGCACAACGCATCGCGGTGCTGACGCCCTACGCCCCGGCGGTGAATGACGGCATCCGCGCCTACATCCAGAAGGCCGGGTTCGAGGTGTGCGCGATGGCCTCGTTCGGTGAGCCAGATGACAACGTGGTCGCGCGCATCAGCGAAGACTCGATTGCCGCAGCGGCGGAAACGCTGGTGGCGGGCAGCGGGGCACAGGCGCTGTTCGTGTCCTGCACCAGCCTTCGGCTGGCCGAACGTGTGGCGGCGCTGGAAGCGCGCATCGGCATTCCGGCCACCTCCAGCAACCATGCCATGGCGTGGCACGCGCTGCGCCTGGCCGGAATTGACGATGCATTGCCGCAATTCGGACGTCTGTTCACGCGCGGGATCGTCTAGACGGGGCCGTATGACCGCCGAAGGCCGCGCCGATGTCTGACCGCGCCGACGCATTGCTGAGCGAAATTGTCACCGCGCGCCAACCGGCGCAGGCGTTGCGCCATGCGCTGGAACGTCTGCTGGCCGACACCCGCCCCGAAGCAGCCCATGCCGGGGCGGCGCTGTTTGAAAGCGTGTGGC
>CAIPHQ010000149.1 GCA_903864895.1 uncultured Rhodospirillales bacterium | reverse complement strand
GTTGCAGCGCATGGTGGAATACATGGCGCTGACGCCGGGCCAGAAGATGGCGGGCGTGCCCATCGACGTGGTGTTCATCGGCAGTTGCACCAATGGCCGCATCGAAGACATTCGCGCCGCCGCCGCCATCGCCAAAGGCCGCAAGGTGGCGGATGGGGTGCGGGCGCTGGTGGTGCCCGGTTCCGGCATCGTCAAGCTGCAGGCCGAGGCTGAAGGGCTGGACCGCATCCTGCTCGACGCCGGATTTGAGTGGCGCGAGGCCGGGTGTTCGATGTGTCTGGGCATGAACCCGGACAAACTCACCCCGGGCCAGCGCAGCGCCAGCACCTCGAACCGCAATTTCGAGGGGCGGCAGGGACCGGGCGGGCGGACGCATCTGGTGTCACCGGCGATGGCCGCCGCCGCCGCAGTGACCGGCAAGCTGACCGATGGGCTGGAGATTGTGTGATGCAGGCGTTCACCACACTGACCGGCGTGGCCGCCCCGATGCCGCTGGCCAACGTCGATACCGACAAGATCATCCCGGCGCGGTTCCTGAAGACCATCAAGCGCACCGGGCTTGGCGTGCATCTGTTCGACACGCTGCGCTATGACGCTGACGGCAACGAGCGCCCCGAGTTCGTGCTGAATCAGCCGCAATACCGCAAGGCCGAGATCATCATTGCGCATGAGAATTTCGGCTGCGGTTCCTCGCGTGAGCACGCGCCGTGGGCGCTGCTGGATTTCGGCATCCGCTGCGTGATCGCGCCGGACTTTGCCGACATCTTCTTCAACAACTGCTTCAAGAACGGCATCCTGCCGGTGCGCCTGCCGCGCGCGGTGTGCGACCAGTTGATCGAGGATGCGAAACTTGGCGGCAACGCCCGCATCACGGTGGATCTGGCGCGTCAGGTTGTGGTGCGCCCGAATGGCGAGGAAATCGCCTTCGACGTTGATCCGTTCCGCAAGCATTCGCTGCTGGAGGGGCTGGACGACATCGGCCAGACCTTGCAGCACGCGCCTGCGATTGATGCGTACGAGACCAGGCAGAAGACGCAGGCCGCCTGGATGCCGGGCATCACCGCTTAAGTTCTTACCCTCACCCTCCCACGCTGTGCGTTGGCCCCGCCCTCTCCCGTTGAACGGGAGAGGGGCTCGCAAGCAGCGGAGTTTGCCCCTCTTCCGCCTGCGGGAGAGGGAGGGGCCCGCGAAGCGGGAAGGTGAGGGAATACACCCAACCCGAAGGGAAACGCCGCAATGGCCTCCAACAAGAAACTGCTGGTCCTGCCCGGTGACGGCATCGGCCCCGAAGTGATGGGCGAAGTCCGCCGCGTGATCGACTGGATGGACAAGCGCCGCCATGTCAGCTTCGACATCGGCGAAGATCTGGTCGGTGGCGCGTCCATCGACGCGCGCGGTATCGCGATCACCGAAGCCGTGGTGGAGCGCGCCAAGTCAGTGGATGCGGTGCTGTTCGGCTCGGTGGGCGGCCCGAAATGGGACACGCTGGGCTTCGCCAACCGCCCGGAACTGGCCATCCTGACGCTGCGCAAGGAACTCGGCCTGTTCGCCAATCTGCGTCCGGCCACCGTGCTGGAGCCGCTGGTGGACGCCAGCACGCTGAAGCCCGAAGTGGTGCGCGGACTGGACCTGATGATCGTGCGTGAAAGCACCGGCGGCATCTACTTCGGCGAGCCGCGCGGTGTGGAAACCCTGCCTGATGGCAGCAAGCGCGGTTTCAACACCGAGACCTACAGCACGATGGAAATCGAGCGTGTGGCGCGCGTGGGCTTCGATCTGGCGCGCAAGCGGCAGAACAGGCTGTGCAGCGTCGAGAAAGCCAACGTGATGGAATCGGGCCTGCTGTGGCGGCAAGTGGTGACCGCGCTGCACCAGCGCGAATACCCGGATGTCGAGCTGTCGCACATGTACGCGGACAACTGCGCGATGCAGCTTGTGCGCAACCCGCGCCAGTTCGACGTGATCGTCACCACTAATTTGTTCGGCGACCTGCTGAGCGATCTGGCGTCGATGCTGACCGGCAGCCTTGGCATGCTGCCCTCCGCCACGCTGGGGCTGGCCGACGAATCAGGCCGCCGCCGCGCGCTGTATGAGCCGATCCATGGCAGCGCGCCGGACATCGCCGGCAAGGGTATCGCCAACCCGCTGGCGCAGATGCTGAGCTTTGCGATGCTGCTGCGCTACAGCTTCGACATGGAAGACGATGCGGCGATGATCGAGGGCGCCTGCACCCGCGTGCTCGCCTCCGGTCTGCGCACGGCAGACATCATGGCCCCCGGCTGCGCGCGGGTTTCCACCCATGTCATGGGCGAAGCCGTGGTGCGCGAACTCGACAAGGTCTCCGCGTAAGAACGCGGCTTGCCACACGGCGGCGGTTCGGTTACACCGCCGCCCTCTGCTGCACCCGTAGCTCAATTGGATAGAGCACCAGACTACGAATCTGGGGGTTGGAGGTTCGAGTCCTTCCGGGTGCGCCAGTTTTTCTGTGAAATTCTGTCAGATGATGGCCAGCGGCCGGGCAGTGTCCGATGGCGCACCGCGCGGAGTGCCGCAGAATGCGGCTTGACCGGCAAGTATCGCTGCATCAAGATTGGTCCGACCAGTTTGGTCGGACTGAAACAGTCCGTGCAAAACATGGTTTCCAGCCGGCAAAGACCGGATTGGCAACGATAACAAGAGTCTGGGAGGGCGGATGAGCGCCACTTCGTCTCAACCGGCACGCAGTGGCGGTGGTCAGCGCATTGCCGCGATCACCGCCACAGCGATGTCGATTCCGGTCACAAATGGGGCCCGTCTCGGGATCGGGCGGGTGGTCAAACGGGATTCGGTGTTGGTGAAGATCACCGGCAGTGACGGCACCGTGGGCTATGGAGAGGCGCACCACGCGCGCGCCGCCGCCATCACCGCGCAAATCGTCAATACCGTGCTGGCCAGCGTGTGCATCGGGCGGGCGGTGGATGACGTTGTGGGCGTGTGGGATGCGATCTACCGCGTACAGTTGAAAAGCCACGGCCTTGGCGCTGCCACCGCGATGGCGCTGAGCGGTATCGACATGGCGTTGTGGGATCTGCGCGCCAAGGCGCTGGGCGTGCCGCTGTACCGCCTGCTGGGCGGCGCGCAGCGGCCCATTCCGGCCTATGCGGGCGGCGTGGCGCTGGGCTGGCAGGCCCCGGACTCGCTGGTGGAGGAATGCGCGCCGCTGATCGCGCAGGGCTACAAGGCGGTGAAATTGCGGGTGGGTGACAACCCGGCGGACGACATCGCCCGCGTCAGTGCCGTGCGCAAGGCCTTTGGCGGCGCGCTGACCATTCTGGTTGATGCCAACACGGAATACTCGCTGGACGATGTGCGCCGCGTGATGCCGGCGTTTGATGAACTGGGCGTGGGTTGGCTGGAGGAGCCGTTTCCGCCGCACGACCACCGCCGCTACGCCGAGGCGAAGCAACTGGGCCGCATTCCGCTGGCGGCGGGCGAGAACCATTACACCCGCTTCGAATTCCAGCGCGTGGTGGAAGATGGTGTGATTTCCATTCTGCAGCCGGATTTGTCCAAGTGCGGCGGCATCACCGAAGGGCTGCGCATCGCCGCCCTTGGGTCGGCGTGGAAACTGCCGGTCAATCCGCATAGTTCGCTGACCGGGCTGAACATGGCGGCCAGCATCCATTTCCTCGCCTCCATCGACAATGGCGGCTATTTCGAGGCCGACGTGTCGCGCGGCAACCTGCTGCGTGAGGTGCTGACCAGCACGCCGTACACGGTCGGAAGCGACGGCGCGGTACGGCCGCTGGAAGCGCCGGGTATCGGTGTGGAGGTGGATGAGGCGTTCGCCGCCGCGCATCCGTTTATCGAAGGCCCCTCCTTCGTCGAGATCATCCGGTAGCGATGGCGGGCCGGGGGCGGCGCTTGCCTGCCTCGGGCGTTTTGCCCATCGTGCGCCCGTATTGACAGGACACGCGCGGCGGCATGGCAGACGCAGGGAACACGACGGCGGAAGCAGTCGATAGCGTTG
>CAIPHQ010000148.1 GCA_903864895.1 uncultured Rhodospirillales bacterium | reverse complement strand
TATGCTGGCGGATGTTGTGCCGGGCGTAACCGGGTCCGCGAGCATTGCACAGCCGGACAGTGGCGGTGCCGCGCAGGTGCGCGAGCTTGTGGCAGCACTTGCCGCGGCCAAGGCCGAACTGGACACCATGGCCGCGAACGGGCCGGGGATTCTCAGCCGGGTACTGGTTGACCCCGATGGCGTGCGCCGCGACGTCTATATCTCCCCCAATGTCGAGGCCATCACCGGGTTGACCGTGGCACAGGCCAAAGACCCGGCCATCATGGCCGCGCACGGCGACCCCGGGATAGGGACCACGCGCGAACGGGCCTTTGCGTCCTCCCCGGTGCCGGGGCAGGCCACCTATGACACCTGGTTCCGCCATGTGGACGGGCGGATATTGACGTTCCGCGTGTCCGTCCGGCGGGCCGCGCTGCCGGATGGCGGGTGCGAGGAGATTGTCTATGCGCTGGACATCACCGCCAAGCGCGCGGCGCAGGCTGCTGCGCGCGCGGCGGAAACCCGTGTGGCGCAACTGGCCGAGCGCAGCCCGTCGCTGCTGGTGCAGGGCGAATTGCTGGCCGATGGCTCGTACCGGCTCGACCTTGTCGGCCCCAACATCAAACTGGTGACCGGCTACGATACCGAAACCTACATGGATCTGGATTGCTGGGCGGCGCTGGCCGAACCCGGCGCACTGGCGCGGTGGAAGCAGGCACTGGCGCTGGCCATGGCCGAGGGCGTGGCGGCGTGGGAACACCGGCTGCGCCAGCCGGACAATTCCTGGCGCACCCTGTCGGCCACGCTGCGGCTGCACGGCTGGGACGGCAGCAAGGGGCGGCTGACCTGGAGCATCACGAATGTCACCCGCGAGCGCACCGCCGAACAGGCGCTGCGGCAAGCCCGCGCCGATCTGGGCAGTATTCTGGCGGCCGGGCCGGGCGTGGTGCTGCGCGTGGTTTATACCGGCATCGGGCCGGGCCAACTGTCGTTCTTCGAGAGTGCCGCCATTGAGCGGCAGACCGGCTTTACCGAGGCCGAAGCCAGCCTCAGTTCATGGTTTCCGCAGAACATCGACCCCGCCCATAGCGGCCGCCTGCTGGCGCTGCGCGAGGCGATTCTGGCGCATGAACCGCATCTGACCGAAGTGCTGTTCCGCACCCGCCACAAGGGCTGGCGCTGGCTGCAACTCTCGGCGCGGCCGGAAACGCCGGCCTTTGCCGGGGTGGCCTCGGCCATTCTGTCGGTGGTGGATATCACCGAGCGCAAGGCGCTGGACGCACGGCTGGCACAAAGTGCGCGGCTGGCCACACTGGGCGAACTGGCCACCTCGATGGCGCATGAACTGAACCAGCCGCTGTCCATCATCAGCATGGCCGCGCAGAACGCACTGCACCTTGGCGGCAAGGAAACGGCGTTTGGCCCGAAATTGGAGCGGATTGTGGCGCAGGCGCATCGCGCGTCGGCGCTGATTGAGCATCTGCGTGTGTTCGGGCGCGGCAACGACGCCGAACGCGAGCCTGTGGCGCTGCGCGAAGCGGTGGAGGGCGCGCTGATGCTGGGCGCGGCCCGCGTGCGCCATGCGGGTCTGGACGTTGAACTGGACATCCCGGCCGGCCTGCCCCCGGCTCGGGCCAATCTGGTGCTGGTGGAACAGGTGCTGCTGAACCTGATGGCCAATGCCTGCGACGCCTACGCCACCCAACCGGACGGCCCGCGCCCGCTGCACATCTCCGCCCGCAGCGCCGCCGGGCGCGTGGTGCTGGCGGTGCGCGACCGCGCGGGCGGCATTGCGCCGGACGCCATCGAGCGCATGTTCGAGCCGTTCTTCACCACCAAACCGGACACCAGCGGCACCGGCGTGGGGCTGAGCTTCAGCTACGGCGTGATCGCCGACATGGGCGGCACACTGACCGGGCGCAACGAGGACGGCGGCGCGGTATTCGAGATTGATCTGCCGCAGGCGTAGGGTGCCTGGAAGCGCCGGGTTCACGGCGCCGTGCGTTTTGAGTCCAACGCCCGCCGCTACCCGCCCCGCACCATCTTGCCCAGCGCCCGCACCGGTGCCGTCAGCCGCCATGAGGTAGAGGCGCGCATCGTCTCCAGCGCTGCTTCCAGCGCCCGCACATGGGGTGTCAGATCGGGTGGCGTCAGATCGGGCGGCGTCAAAACGGGCGGCGTCAAAACGGGTGGCGGGGCGGCAACCTGCGCCGCTGCCTGCGGGCGTGGCGGGGCGGCGGACAGGGCGGCTTCCAGTTGGCGGATGCGGCGTTGCAGCGCCATCACCTGCTCGGCGGTTTCCTGCGTCACCGGCTTGTCCGGCCACGGCGGCGGGTTGCTGGCGGCGGGCGCTGCGGGTTCGGGCGGCACGTAGTCGCCGCGGAACAGCGCGGCATTGCCCAGCAGCGCGTTGCGGCTGCGGCGGTCGCGGTATTCGCCCACTTCCAGCACCGCCACGCTGTCGTAGAAATGCACCCCGCACAGCCGGTCGCCGAGCGGCGTGCGCGGCAATCCGTCGCCGGTGAATTCGGCCCAGCTATGCTGGGCGTGGATCTGATCCACAAAATCCTTCGCCCGCTCGATGAAGCTGCCCGGATGCCGCAGCCCGCCCGCGTGGCCGGGCCAATAGGCGGCGTGCAGGTCTTCCACCAGATACACGCCGTTTTTCAGCACATGCGGGAACAGCACGTCGAAACTGACATTGATGTCGGTCTGCACGTGGCTGCCGTCGTCGATCACGATGTCGAACGGGCCGAATTCCTCGGCCAGAGCGGCCAGAAACGCGCGGTCGTTCTGGCTGCCGATGCGGACGTGGATCTGGTCTTCCTCGACCTGCTTGCACAGAGGGTTGATGTCCACGCCGATAATCACCGCATACGGGCCCAGATAGCGCCGCCATTGTTGCAGGCTGCCGCCCTCACCGATGCCGATTTCCAGCAGGGTCACATGGCGGTTGCGGAACCGCTCGAAATGCTGCTCGTAGATCGGGAAATACTGGAACCATTTGTGCGACCGGCGCTGATTGGATGTCAGGAAATCGCCGTACAGCGTCATGGTGCCTCTCCGGGCCCCAAGGCCCAACCGGGCGGAAGCTAGCCGCCAAGGCCGTGCCGGTAAAGGTCGCGCTCCATTTCGGGCAGATAACGCTGCACCATGAACCCGGCCTTTTCCAGCACCCGGCGTGATGCGGGATTGCCGCGATGGGCGAAGGCGTGCAGGTGCGTCAGGCCCAGCACGTCGCGCGCCATGCGAACCGAAAGGGCGGCGAGTTCGCTGGCATAGCCGCGCCCCCACACGCCGGGGGCGAAGAAATACGCCAGTTCGTTGCCCCAGCCCGGATCGAACGGGTCGTCATACAACCCGCCCCAGCCCACGATGCGCCCGGATTCGCGTTCCAGAATGGTCCACGGTGCGATGCCCGTGCGGCGGCGCTGCCATTCATGCCCGGCGATGTGGCGGCGGCAGGCGCGCAGGCCGGGCTGGCAATGCGTGTGCTGCATTGCCACCGGGTCGCCCATGAAGGCGAACAGCGCAGGCGTGTCGGACAGGCGGGGCGGGCGGAACAGCAGCCGTGCGGTGGCAGCCTCGCCTATGCGGGGCGGGCTCAACTTTCCAGTTCGCTGTCCCAGTACAGATAGTCGCGCCAGCTTTCGTGCAGGAAGTTGGGCGGGAACGCCCGGCCGTTTTCCTGCAATTCCCACGTGCTGGGCTGGCGCGGCGCGGCCAGCGGGAACATGTGGCACTCACGCGGCAGGCGGCTGCCCTTGCGCAGATTGCACGCCCCGCAGGCGGTGACCACGTTCTCCCACGTGGTGCGCCCGCCGCGGCAGCGCGGGATGACGTGGTCGAAGGTCAGATCCGGCGCCGGCATCCGCCCGCTGCAATACTGGCAGGCGAAGCCGTCGCGCAGGAACACGTTGAAGCGCGTGAACGCGGGCTTGCGGGACGTGGGGATGTAATCCTTCAGCGCGATCACGCTGGGCAGGCGCATGGTCATGCTGGGCGAGCGGACTTCATGCTCATACTCGTTCAGCACCGACACCCGGTCGAGGAACACGGCCTTCACCGCGTCCTGCCACGCCCACACCGACAACGGAAAATACGACAGCGGGCGGAAGTCCGCGTTCAACACCAAAGCCGGAAAGTGTTGGCCGCCGTCTGGCAAGCGCCGCTCCCGTCAACAGGGGCGCACCATCGCGCCCATACGGGGCCGCAACACGTGGGGGGAGCCGTCGAACGCCCCGCCAGATGTTGTGGGCCGCCGTGTAACCGGGGCGAACTATCGCACCGCACGCGGCGGGGCCGCAAGCCGCGGCGGTGCAGGTTTCATGCGGCCGTCATGCATCCGCCACTTGGCGGGCGAAGTTCATACGTCCTGCGAGGCCCAGCGTTGCAGGAACCGGCTGGCATGGTCCACTGCGTCCGCGTCGAACTTGTGGGCCAGGCCCGGTTGCAGCAGCGACTCGACATACGCCCCGGCGTTTTCCAACGAGCGCACCGCGGCCTTGGTCGCACCCGGCGGCACGACGGTGTCGTCCTGCCCGTGCACCATCAGAATCGGCGGCCAGCCGTTGCGGGGCGGCAGGTCCGGCTGAAGCAGCCCGCCCGAGAACGAAATCACCGCGCGGGGTGAGACGCTGCGCCGCGCGGCGGCGTGCAGCGCGGTCATCGCCCCCTGGCTGAACCCCATCAACGCCACCTGCCACGGCGGCAGGCCGAGTTCGGCCAGGTGCGTGTCGATGAACTGGTTCAGTTCCTGCGCCGCCACCTCCACCCCCGCTTGCAGATGCGCGCGGCTGCGGTCGGAAATGTCGAACCACTCCCGCCCGAAGCCGGAGCCGTCGCAGGGGTGCGGCGCGTTGGGGGCGATGAATTTGGCATCCGGCAGCACCGTGGACCAGTGCAGCGCCAGATCGATCAGGTCGATGCCATCCGCGCCGCGCCCGTGGCACAGCACCATCAGCAGGCGCGGCGCGTTGCCGGATTTGGGACCGTAATGCGGGCCTTCGAGCATGGTGTGCGGTTCCTTCAGCGCGGGGCTTCGCTATACCGCGTCCGATGCCGCAAACCACGCGCTTCGCGCCCAGCCCCACCGGATACCTGCATCTCGGCCACGCCTTGGCTGCGGTCACGGCGGCGCGCGCGGCCGATGGCGGGCGGTTTCTGCTGCGGCTGGAAGACATCGACCCCGCGCGCTGCCGCCCGGACTATGCCGCCGCCATCGCGCCGGATCTGGCGTGGCTGGGATTGCAGTGGGAGACGCCGGTGCGGGTGCAGTCCGCGCATCTGGCCGACTACGCCGCCTGTCTGGCCGGGCTGCGGGCGCGCGGGCTGCTGTATGCGTGCTTTTGCACCCGCGCCGAAATCGCCCGCGAAATCGCCACAAGTGCCGCCGCACCGCATGGCCCGGACGGCCCGCTGTATCCGGGCACCTGCCGCAGCCTGACCGAGGCGGCGCAGGCGGCGCGCATCGCCTCCGGCGTGCCCTATGCATGGCGGCTGCACATGGCGCGCGCCGTGGCGGCGGTGCCGGGGGGGCTGACGTTTCACGAGGCCGGGCAGGGGGAGATTGCCTGCACGCCCGCGATCTTTGGCGACGTGGTGCTGGGCCGCAAGGACGTGCCCGCCAGCTACCATCTGTGCGTCACCCATGACGACGCGCTGCAAGGGGTGACTCTGGTGACACGCGGTGTGGACTTGCAGCCCGCCACGCACCTGCACCGCCTGTTGCAGGCGCTGCACCGCTGGCCTGCGCCGCGCTACGCGCATCACCGTCTGCTGACCGGACCGGACGGCAAGCGTCTGGCCAAGCGCGACGTGGCCGCAACTCTGCGTGACCTGCGCGCGCAGGGCGTCACCCCCGCCGAGGTGTATGCCCGGCTGTGACACGGGCCTAGACTGCCCGCAGCAGGAGACATGGCGATGACCGACTGGGCAACCGGGCTGGACAAGAACGCGGCCAATAACGCGGCATTGACCCCGCTGTCCCTGCTGGCGCGCACGGCGGAGATCTACCCCAACCGTCTGGCGCTGGTGCATGGCGCGCTGCGGCAGACCTGGGGCGAGACCGAGGCGCGCTGCCGCCGTCTGGCCAGCGCACTCGCCCGGCGCGGCATCGGGCGCGGCGGCACGGTAGCGGTGCTGGCCCCCAATACGCCGCCGATGTACGAGGCGCATTTCGGCGTGCCGATGGCCGGTGCGGTGCTGAACACGCTGAACACGCGGCTGGATGCCGCCGCACTGGCCTTCATGCTGCGCCACGGCGGGGCGAAGGCGCTGCTGGTGGACCGCGACTACGCCGCCGTGGCCCGCGTGGCCGCCGCCATGCTGGAAGCCCCGCTGCTGGTGGTGGACATCGAAGACGCCGCCACCGCCGGCCTGCCGGGCTTCGGCAGCCTGACCTACGAAGCCCTGCTGGCCGAGGGCGACCCGGGCTTTGCGTGGCAGCCACCGGCGGATGAGTGGGACGCGATTGCGCTGAACTATACCCCCGGCACCACCGGCGACCCGAAGGGCGTGGTGTACCATCATCGCGGCGCCTATCTGAACGCCGTCAGCAACATTCTCGGCTGGGGCGGGATGGGGCGGCACCCGGTGTATTTGTGGACGCTGCCGATGTTCCACTGCAACGGCTGGTGCTTCCCGTGGACCATCGCCGCCGTGGCCGGGGTGAATGTGTGCCTGCGCCGGGTGGAGGCCGCAGCGATGCTGGCGGCCATTACCGGACATGGGGTGACGCATATGTGCGGCGCGCCGATTGTGTACGCGATGCTGGCCGAAGCCATGTCCGCCGCCGGGGCGTCGCACCCGATTCAGGGCCAGATCGCCGCCTCCGCCCCGCCGCCCGCGCTGATCGAGGCGTGCGAGCGCGCCGGCATTGAACTGACGCATGTGTATGGTCTGACCGAAACCTACGGCCCGGCCAGCGTGTGCGCGCCGCACCCGGAATGGGCCGCGCTGAGCATCCCTGAACGCGCGCTGCTGCTGAGCCGGCAGGGCGTGCGCGCGGCGTTGCAGGAGGGGATGACGGTGATGGACCCCGAGACGATGCAGGAAGTGCCGCGCGATGGCGTGACGATGGGCGAGATCATGTTTCGCGGCAACATCGTCATGAAGGGCTATCTGCAAAACCCCAAAACCACGGCGGCCAGTTTCGCGGGCGGCTGGTTCCACACCGGCGATCTGGCGGTGCTGCACCCCGATGGCTACGCCAAGATTCAGGACCGCTCGAAAGACATCAGCATCAGCGGCGGCGAGATTATTTCCTCGCTGGACGTCGAGGTGACGCTGTACCGCCACGCCGCCGTGCTG
>CAIPHQ010000147.1 GCA_903864895.1 uncultured Rhodospirillales bacterium | reverse complement strand
TGTCATCGTCCGCCCCGGTGTGTCGCGTGCCGAGTTCCTGGCGTGGGAGCGCGAGCAACCGCAGCGTTATGAGTTCGATGGCACTCAGCCGGTTCTCATGACCGGCGGCACGGTGGCGCACGCAAGGCTCGTGCGGCGGATTGTGGCGGCGCTGACCGCGGCGTTGCCAGATGGGCTCGAAGCGTTCGGCGGTGATCTGAAAGTGCTGACGGTGGGTAACCGGGTGCGCTACCCGGATGTGCTGGTGTTGCAGGGTGAACCGGCTGCCGATGCCGACACGGTGGCGCCAGTGGTGGCGTTCGAGGTGCTGTCGGCTTCAACCGCGCTGACCGATTTGCGCGTGAAGCCGGAGGAATACGCAGCGGTGGCCTCGATTCAGGCATACGTGATCCTGCCGCAGGACAGGCCGGAAGGGGCGGTGGTGTTGCGCCGGGCGGATGGCTGGGCGAGCGAGGCTGTCGGCGACAGTTTGAATCTGCCGGAGATCGGGGTGACGATTCCGGCAAGTGCGTTGTTTGGGTAACCACCACCCACCAGGCCGGCCGCCCCAACCTCACGCAGCGGCGCGAAATCTCTCCCCCATCAGTGCCAGATACTCCCAGACCATCGTCGCACCGGCCAGCGCGGTGATTTCCGACACGTCGTAAGCCGGGGCCACTTCCACGAGATCCATCCCCCGGAAATCCAGCCCGCCGAGGCGGCGCAGAATGGCTTGCGCCTGCCAGCTTGCCAGCCCGCCGATTTCCGGCGTGCCGGTGCCGGGCGCGAAGGCGGGGTCGAGGCTGTCGATGTCGAAGCTCAGATACGCGGCGTGGTTGCCCACCACGTCCCGCACCCGGGCTGCCACCGCGTCGGGTGTGCTGGCGTGGATGTCCTGCGCGGTCAGGATGGTGACGCCGTGGCCCACCGTCCAGTCCCACACCTCACGCTGTACCGGGGAGCGGATGCCAAGCTGGATGGTGCGGCGCGGGTCGATCAGGCCCTCGTTGATGGCGTGGAAGAACACCGAGCCGTGGCCGAAAATCTGGCCGAAATTGTCCGGCCACGTGTCCACATGCGCGTCGAAATGCACCAGCGCCAGCGGTCCGGTGCGTTTGGACAGGGCCCGCAGCAAGGCCAGTGTCACGCCATGTTCGCCGCCGAGCGCCACCAGATGCGAAACCCGCGCCGCCTGTTCCTCGATCAGCAGCAGGCTTTCGGCGATGTCGCCCAATGCGATGGCGAAATCGCCGATGTCGGACAGGTCCAGTTCCGACACCGGCTCGATCCATGCGCCCGGATGCGCGCCATCGGTCAGCATGCCGCTGGCCTTGCGGATGGCGCCGGGGCCGAAGCGGGTGCCCGCGCGGTGGGTGGTGCCGATATCCAGCGGAATGCCCGCGATGCAGCAGGCGGCGGACAGGCCGTGGCGGGCGAGGCCAAGGAAGCCGCCCTGCGGGACAGCAAAGGTGGGCGTGCCGGTCATGTCGCAGCTCACAAAGTTCACACTGAGCTACGGCGAGGCGGTGACCTGGATCAAGGGACAAAACGGCGGTTCGGGCTATGCCCCGCGCCATGCACAACATCACCGACCCGCTTGCCGCCGTGCGCGATCTGCGTGCGCAGGTCGCCGCCGAGGGCCGCACCACGTACCGCCGCTGGCGGCCCGCCATCGGCCGCGCCGGCTTTGCCGCCAGCGCGCTCAATCTGGCGCATTACATCGCCGTGCGGCACCACGATCTGCGGCCGTTGCAGCGGGTGCTGATGCGCTATGGCGTGTCGTCATTGGGCCGTCTGGAGGGGCGTGTGCTGGTGACGCTGGATGCGGTGGCGAACGTGCTGGCGCATGAGACCAACAAGCGCGTGTGGCCGCCGTCCGTGCGGCGGTTCTTTCGTGGAGAGGACCGGTTGCGCGCCAATGCCGCAACCCTGTTCGGCAAGGCGCCCGATGGCCGGGCGGTGCGGATCCTGGTCACGCTGGGGGCCGAGGCGGCGACGGACCCCGGCTATGTGCGCCAGCTGGCCGATGCCGGAGCCGATGCCGTGCGGATCAATTGCGCGCATGACGATGCCACGGTGTGGGCGGCGATGATTGCCAGCACGCGCGCCGCCAGTGCCGCCACCGGGCGGCCGCTGCGGGTGCTGATGGATATTGCCGGGCCGAAAATCCGCACCGGCGCGCTGCGCCGCCCGGATGACAACCGGCGGATGCAGCCGGGTGACACGCTGGTGCTGCTGCCCGATGCGGGGTTGCTGGATGCCCCGGACCTGACCGGGTTTCGCGTTGTCTGTGAGCCGGGCAGCGTGCTGGCCAGCATCGCGGTGGGGGCCGAGGTTGCGCTGGACGATGGCAAGCTGGGCGGCGTGGTGGAATCGCTGCGCCCGGATTGCGGCGTGGTGATGCGGGTGCAGCGAACAAAATTCGGCGGCGTGAAGCTGAAGCCGGAAAAAGGGGTGAATTTTCCCGGCAGCGACCTGCATCTGGACCCGCTGACCGCCAAGGACCTCGCCGATCTGGACTTTGTCGCCGCCCATGCCGACCTGATCGGCTATTCCTTCGTGCAGCGCCCGGATGACGTGACACGATTGCAGGCCGAACTGGCGGCGCGGCGGCCGAAGGACTGGGCGAAGATTGGCCTGATCGCCAAGATCGAGACGCTGCATGCGGTGCAGAACCTGCCGGACATCATCGTGCGCGCCGCCGGGCGGCAGCCGTTCGGCGTGATGATCGCGCGCGGCGATCTGGCGGTGGAAATCGGCTTCGCCCGGCTGGCCGAAATGCAGGAGGAAATCCTGTGGCTGTGCGAGGCCGCGCAGGTGCCGGTGGTGTGGGCCACGCAGGTGCTGGAGGAAATGGTCAAATCCGGCCTGCCGACGCGCGGCGAGATGACCGATGCGGCGATGTCGTCACGCGCCGAGTGCGTGATGCTGAACAAGGGGCCGAACGTGGCCGATGCCGTGACAGCGCTGGATGCGCTGCTGCGGCGGATGGCCGAGCATCAGAACAAGAAGACCTCACGCATGCGGGTGCTGCACGCCTGGTAGCGGCGCACCCGCGCGCGGTCTGCGGTTTCAGCGGCGCCAGTAGCCCGGCCACCAGCGGCCGCCCCACATGCGCGGCCCAACCCAGACCGGGCCATAGACCACCGGCGGCGCGTAGACCACGGGCGGTGCGTAGGCCGGTGGCGGTGCATACACCACCGGCGGCGGCGCATAGACTTGAGCGGGTGCGTAGATGGCCGGCGGCGGCGCGTAGACCGGGGCAGGCACCGCCACGAAGGGCAGCGGGATGCCCACGACGCCGACGCCCCAGCCGCCGCGCCACCATGCCTGCGCAGGCGACGCCGCGGCCATTGGCAGCAACAAGGCGGCTGCAAGTCCGGTAAGGGCCGCAGACTTAACCAGACCCTGACGCGTCGATGTCAGCATGTTAACCTCCTGCGTTCTGTATTATGATCCGGGCAGATTGTGGCATCCGGATGGCAGGCAAGACTTTGCCGTTCAATGATAAGATGTCGGCTGATGTGTTGATATCACGCCGTCGATGTGCCGGTCAGGCGAAGCCCGCGACCGGAATGCCCTGCGGACCCGGCCGCCTTGCCGCCAACAGGCGGCTTGCATCGTCCGCATGGCCGCTGAGACTCAAGGCCCGCAGCAGCGTGAATTCCAGCAGGTCAAGCTGTGCCCGGCTTCCCGGCAAACGTTCGCGTTCGGCGAGCATCGGGGCGAGTGCGGCAATCGTGGCGGGGTAGTCCTGTCGCTGAAACGCAGCGAACCCCCGGATTGCGGCGGGCACTGCAGGCCCGGCGGGATAGCGGCCTGCGCCGATCAATGCCTCCAGTTCCGTGGCCCGCGCCTCCACCGCGTCGGCGTCGCCCAAGGCGGCGTCGATCAGCGCAGCGTGCCAATCGGCGAAGGCTATGCCGGGGCGCGGAAAGGCCATTCTGGTGAAGTCACGCAGGGCCTGCCAGCGCGGCAGGTCGCACGGGTGCCCGGCCAGTTCGGCGCGCCACAGGAAGGATGGCGCGTCCAGCAACTTGACCAGCGCCGGGCCGTAATAGGTCTCGGCTGCGAAGGCATCGGTGTACAATTGCAACCCGGTGGCCACGTCGCCCTGGTGCAGATGCACCAGCGCCAGATGCCAGTTCAGATGCCCATAAAGTCCGCCTTGACGAGGGTATTCGGCCAGCCAGTCGCGCAGGAAGGCTGTG
>CAIPHQ010000146.1 GCA_903864895.1 uncultured Rhodospirillales bacterium | reverse complement strand
TCGGTGGCCTTGGGCAGTTCGTCCGGCATCATCACCCGCTCGATCACTTTCATCTGGTGGCGGCGGGCAATGCTCATCACGGTGCGGCGCGTAATGCCGTCCAGAAAACAATCGGGCGTCGGGGTGTGCAGGTCGCCGTCGATGACGAAGAAGGCGTTGGCCCCGGTGGCCTCGGCCAGTTGGCCGCGCCAGTCCAGCATGAAGGCGTCGTCAAACCCCGCCGCCTCGGCGGCGTGCTTGGCCAGCGTGCCGATCATGTACAGGCCGGCCGCCTTGGACGCGGTGGGGGCGGTTTCCGGGTGCGGGCGCTTCCAGCTGGCGATGTCCAGCCGCACGCCCTTCATGCGGTTGTCACCGAACAGGTTCGGCCACGCCCAGGTGGCAATCGCCAGATGGATCTTGGTCTGCTGCGCCGAGACCGAAAGCTGCTCCGCGCCGCGCCACGCGATCGGGCGCACATAGGCGTCAGTAAAGCCGTTGGCGGCCACCACCTGGCGGCAGGCAGCGTCGATTTCATCCGCCGTATAGGGGATTTCGAAGCCCAGAATGCGGCCCGAGGCGATCAGGCGCTCGGTATGGGCGCGAAGTTTGAAGATGTTCCCGCTATAGGCCCTCTCGCCTTCGAACACGCCGCTGGCATAGTGCAGACCATGCGACAGAACATGCAGCTTGGCCTCCCGCCACGGCACCATCACGCCATCCAGCCAGATCTGTCCGTCACGGTCGTCGAAAGGAACAAGCGCCATGGCCGCGTTTCCTGATAAGATTGTTGCTCTCAGCGGGCCGACGCTATAATCCATCGCCAATTCAGTCAACAATCCTGCCGTAGTTTGAGGGAATGTCAGATATGCCCGATCATAAGGGCGCGTTACGGGCGGCCGACGCAAGGCACGCCGAGTCGCGCGCGCCGGACAGCAAGGCCATGCCGCAAGCCGGTGCCAACCTGCTGTTTCTGCGCGAGGAGGAAATCCGCGCCGCGCAGGATTTGCTGTTTTTCGCCTATCGCGACTTCACCAACGCCGCCGATGTGATTCTGGAGGAGCTGGAATTCGGCCGCGCGCATCATCGCGCGCTGCATTTCATCGGCCGCAACCCCGGCATCGCGGTGACCGATCTGCTGGCCATCCTGCGCATCACCAAACAAAGCCTCGCCCGCGTGCTGACCGCGCTGGTCGAGCAGGGCTATGTGGCACAGACGCAGGGCCGGGCAGACCGGCGGCAACGGCTGCTGACGCTGACCCAAACCGGGCAGGCGCTGGAGCGGCGGCTGTTCGAACGTCAGCGCGAACGGCTGGTCAGCGCCTATCGTGAGGCAGGCGCAGGGGCCGTGGAAGGCTTCCGCCGGGTGATGCGCGGCATCATGGACGACGACGCGCGCGCCTATACCGGGCGCGCCGACCCGCCCAACTCCGGCACGGGCCGCGCAGGGTAGCGCGATGGCCGAGGATGCCATGATCCTCGTGGTGGACGACGACGCGCGGTTGCGCGGGCTGCTGCAACGCTATCTGTCCGAACACGGCTTCCGCGCCGTCACCGCCGAAAACGCGGCCGACGCCCGCGACCGGCTGCGCTTCCTGCAACCGGATCTGCTGGTGCTGGACGTGATGATGCCGGGCGAGGACGGACTGGCGATTACCGAGTCGTTGCGCCGGGAGCAGAACGACACCCCGGTGCTGCTGCTGACCGCGCGCGGCGGGCCGGAGGACCGGATTGCCGGGTTCGAGGCCGGGGCCGACGACTACCTGCCCAAGCCGTTCGACCCCCGCGAACTGGTGCTGCGCATCCGCGCCATGCTGCGCCGCGCCCCGCCGCCGCAATCGGGCCCGCCCGCCGGGCCGGTGCAACTGGGTGCGCTGGTGTTCGACCCGGACCGCGGCGAACTGCGCGGCGACAGCCAGACCACGCGGCTGACCGGCAGCGAGGCCGCACTGCTGGCGCTGCTGGCGCGCAAGCCGGGCGAGGTGCTGAGCCGCGAGGACATCGCGGCAGCCTTGGGCATGGACGAGGCGGGCGAGCGTGCGATTGACGTGCAGGTGACCCGCCTGCGCCGCAAGATCGAAACCGACCCGAAAGAGCCGCGCTTTCTGCACACGGTGCGCGGGCGCGGCTACGTGCTCAAGCCGGGAAGCTAGCCGAGTCTGCTGCGATGCGCGTCAGCACCTGCTCGGGCGTGATGCGCGCCATGCCATCGGCCTTGGCCATGCCGCCGGGCGGCACTACGGCGATGATGCGCGCGCTGTGGCGCAGCGGTTCGGTGGCGCCGAACAGCGTGTAGGCGCTGGTGCCGGCAGCGGCGGCAATGTTCGCGGCCCCGGTGTCGTTGCCGGCATAAAACGCAGCCTGTTGCAGCAGCGCCGCCAATTCACCCATCGGCCAGCCAATGGCGGCATCAGGCGGTATCGGGCAAAGCCCGGCAATCTCCGCCGCCAGCCCAGCCTCCGCCGGGCCGCCGACCAGCACGCAGCGCCAGCCCTGCGCCTGCAACGGGCCGATCAGCGCTGCGAAGCGCGCCGCCCCCCATTGCTTGTACGGCTCCGAACTGCCGATGCCGATGGCGGCCACCCGGCCCGCCACGCGGGCGCGCACCGCCTCGGCGGCAGCGTGCGGCACCGGCAGCACCGGCTCGGCATCGGCCATCGGGATGCCCGCGGCGGTCAGCCAATCACTGGCCTGTTCATACGGATGCCGATGCCACGCGGCTTCCGGCAGAAACGGCTTCGTGTTCAGGAACCGCCGCGACGCGCCATAGCCGTAGCCCATGCGGCATGGCACCCCGGCCAGCGCCAGAACCGCCGCCCAGGTGGGGGAGTGATGCAGCAGCACGGCGGCCCCAAAGCCGCCCGCGCGGATCTCGGCGCTCAGGCGGCGAACCCCCGACAGCCGCGCCCACAGCCCGCCCGCACCGCGCGGACTGTCCGGCAGCCAGAGGATGCGCGCCACACTCGGCTCGGCTTCCAGCAATCCGCCCGCCTGTGAGCGCCGCTTGGCAATCAAAGTAACAGGCTGCCCGGCGGCCCCGGCCAGTGCGCGCAGATGCGGCAGATGCCAGATCATGTCGCCGATGCCGGGCAAGGGCTGCACCACCGCCACCCGGCCCGCGCGGCGCAGCGCCAAAGCTGCGGGGCCGGAAATCGCCAAGCCGGAGATTTCCACCGGGGCTGTTGCTGCGCTCATGGGATGCCCATTATCGCGGCGCAGAGGCAGGCGGCAAGCACGGGGGGCCAGCGATGCGGGTGACGTTGCCGGTCCAGAGCCGGATGGTGAAGCGAATGCTGCCGCGCACGCTGCTGGGCCGCAGCCTGCTGATCATGCTGGTGCCGATGGTGCTGGTGCTGGCGGTGGCGTTGCAGATTTTCTACGGCAGCCACCTCAACGTGGTCTCCCGCCGTTTCGCTGCCGCTGTGGCGGGCGAGCTGGCGATGACCATCGCGGTGATGGACCGGTTGCCGCATGCCGACGACCGGGCGTGGCTGCTGCGGCAGACGCAAGTGCAGCTGGGCCTGACGCTGCAACTCCGCCCCGGTGCCAAGCTGGCGCTGGCCTCGGCCCCGCCGGTGCTCGGGCCGATGGACGACGATCTGGCAATCGCGCTGCGTGAGCGCGTGGGCCTGCCGTTCCGCACTGACTGGACCAGCGATCCGCAGTCGGTGCTGATCGAGATTCAGGTGCCGGAGGGCGTGTTGCAGGCGCAGGCCCCGCGCAAGCGGCTGTACACCGGCACCATCTATCTGTTCGTGGCGTGGGTGATGGGCACAGCGCTGCTGCTGTTCGGCATCGCGGCGCTGTTCATGCGCAATCAGGTCCGCGCCATCCGCCGTCTGGCCGCCGCCGCCGAGGCATTCGGCATGGGGCGGGACGCTGGGCCAATTCGCCCGGAAGGCGCCATCGAGGTCCGGCAGGCCGCCGCCGCGTTCAACCGGATGCAGGAGCGCATCCGCCGCTTCCTGCAGCAGCGAACCGAAATGCTGGCCGGGGTGTCGCATGACCTGCGCACCCCGCTGACCCGCCTGCGGCTTGCGCTGGCGATGATCCCGCCCAGTGACGCCACGGCCACCGACATGGCCGAAATGGGCGGCGATATCGAGGAAATGGACCGGCTGATCGGCAGCTATCTGGCCTTCGCCCGGGGTGAGGGGCAGGAGCAGGTGCAGTCGGCCGATCTGGGCACGATCATGGACGAGGTGGCGTCCGGTGCGCGGCGGGCGGGGGCAGATGTGCAGGTCACCGCCCATTCAGACATCGTGCTGCCGCTACGCCCCGATGCGGTGCGCCGCGCGCTGACCAATCTGGTGGACAACGCAAGGCGGCACGCAACGCTGGTGCGGCTGACAGCCACGTTGCAGGGCGGGCGCAGCGCCGTGGTGCTGGTGGAAGACAACGGCCCCGGTATTCCGCCTGCCCAGCGTGAGACCGTGTTCCGCCGCTTCGCCAGCGGGGCGGAAGGCGGCACCGGCCTTGGACTGACCATCGCGCGCGACATCGTGCGCGCCCATGGCGGCGAAATTTCGCTGGAGGACAGCCCGCTGGGCGGCCTGCGGGCACGGGTATCGCTGCCGTTGTAGCAGCCGGTGCCAACGGCGCGATTGCGGCATGGAGCCGATACGGCGACTCTGATCTGCCAGCCCACCATTGCATTATCCGATATACCAAAACGGCACGAAGCTATATTGAAAGCATTCTGTTTTCCTGGTGTGAAAGATCGGCATTATGGCGACGTTCAAGTGGTCAGGGGTTTCGGGCAGTTACACCGCTGCAGACTGGACGATCACCGGACCGTCGGCGGGTGTCGCACCCGGCACGTCGGACATCGCTATCCTCGGTGGTACCGGTGCCTATACGGTCACGGTCGCGCACCCCCTGTCGTCGTTCACGGTGCCGCTGGGGCACAATGTCACGCTCGACAACCCGAATGCGACGCTGAACTTCGAATCCAGCTCGGGGCTTACCACCTATATCCCAAATGTCTTTCAAATCAACGCTGGCACTTTGAATATGACCGGGACCGCCGGACAAATCATTATATCTTCAACAAGCATGAACAATAATGGTACCATAAATTCTGCCGGTCTTGGCATTTACAGTGTCATGCTCCTTAGTTCTTTAAGAAATACAGGATTGATTTTTGTAGATGGAGATACTTTACAATTTGGATTTGTGGCAGCAAACAATGCCGGAACCGTTTCTGTCGCCGACTTCGGTACCGTGAAATTCGGAATTTCCGCCAGTAATACCGGCACGATCACACTTGCCTCGGGCGGATCTGTGGTTCTGACAGATGGTCTGCAAAACAACGCTACCACGGCTGGCACCGTCGCCTTTCTTGACGATGGCGGCTCTGTTCTGACCATTCAGCACTTGTACAACAACAATTTCACGTCCACCATTTCGGGCTTCCGGCCCGGAGACACCATCGATTTGCTGACCGCAGTACAGTATTCCACCACCGAGACCATCGGCTATATCGACGGCAATATTGTCATTTCGGCTTCCGGTGTTCCGGCCTATCATATCCCGGCCGTCAATCTCGCACCGGGCGCGCATCTGGAAATTGGCCCGGACAGTTTTGGTTGGGCGCAAATCACCATGGCCGCCTGCTTTGCAGAAGGCACCCGCATTGCTACCGCGCGTGGCCCGGTGGCATTGGAGGCGCTGCGGGTGGGAGACATGATCGTGGCACCGGATGGCAGCTCATCAGCCGCCATTTGGGTTGGCCACCGCCATGTGGACTGCCGCCGCCACCCCAAGCCGCAGGATGTATGGCCGGTAAAAGTAGAGGCACATGCCTTTGGGGCCGGATTGCCACTGCATGACTTGTTCCTGTCCCCCGACCATTCGGTGTTCACCGGCGGCGCGCTCATCCCGGTCCGCTATCTTGTAAACGGGCGGACCATCGCGCAGGTGCCGCGCGCGGCGGTTACGTATTGGCATGTCGAACTGCCACGCCACGGAATCCTGCTAGCAGAAGGCCTGCCGTGCGAAAGCTACCTGGACACCGGCAATCGCAGCGCCTTCGCGGGCGGCGGCCCGGTGCTGCAACTGCATCCGGAATTCGCGCGGCAGGTCTGGCAGCGGGAAGGCTATGCACCGTTGATTCTGGAAGGACCCCTGTTGCATCGCATCCGCGCTGGGCTCGTCGCCCAAGCTGAAGCACTCGGTCATGTTCGGACCGAAGCGGCGGATATGCGGCTCGAGCTCGGGGGCGCCACGCTAAGGCCGCGACGCCGAGGAGACGCTTACAGCTTTGCGTTACCCCCCGGCGAACGCATCGTGCGTCTGCGGTCTCGCAGTGCTGCCCCTGCCGAAACACGCGGGACCAGCGATGACTGCCGCCGTCTCGGCGTGGCCGTGCGGGGGATTGCATTTGATGGCGAACCAGCAGACTTGGCCGATACCCGGCTCGGCACAGGCTGGCATGCAGTCGAATTCGAGGGCAGCAAGCCGGTGTGGCGCTGGACGGATGGCGCAGCGGAGATTGATGTGCGTGGCGCAAGGCGAGTGCAAATTGCCGTTGCGATGTCGATGCACTACTGGAAATCTGCCGCCCACAGCCCTGCCGCCGCCGCTTCGCGATAATTGCCGCTGATAGACGGAAACGATTCGCCGTCTTATGATTTGTGGTATCGAACGGCAGCCTGAAAGTAGCGGAAATGGCAACGTTTACGTGGAAAGGCATATCCGGCAACTATACGGACGCAAACTGGTCGATCAGCGGCGCGGCTGCTGGAATCGCCCCCGGCACGCTGGACCTCGCGCTGTTCGATGGCACTACTGCTTATACCGTCACGTTCGGGCATCCGGCGGGCACCAGCGTGGTCACGATGGGGCAGAACGTCACCATCGACAACCCGAATGCGGTGATCGATTTCCAGACCGATGGCAATCTGACAGCCCTGGCCGGCAACACGCTGCAAAATAATGCCGGCACGCTGAACATCACCGGGGCTGCGGGCACCATCAGCCTTGGCGCGCTGTTGCTGGTGAATGGCGGCACGTTGAATTCTGAAGGGCATGGCGCGTATCGGACTCTGCTGCCCGGCACCGTCGATAACAGCGGCCTGATCCGCGTCAGTGGTGACAGCCTGTCCTTCGGCTCATTCCGCGCCACCAACAGCGGCACCATTGCCATTTCCGATGGCGGCACCGTCACAGCCGCCCTGACCACCGGCAACAGCGGCATCATCACGCTGGCCAGCGGCGGGTCGCTGACCTTGCCCAAGGGACTGAAAGGCAATGTT
>CAIPHQ010000145.1 GCA_903864895.1 uncultured Rhodospirillales bacterium | reverse complement strand
GGCGGCAAATTGGATGCGGCGGACGATACAGGCGGCGGCGCGGTTCGCAAGGTGCGCAGGCGGTTTGACCCGCCCCGCACCCGCTTCCATAGTGAAAATCCGCCGATTGCCGCAGGATCCCCCGCATGCGCCTGTTCGCCCGCCCGCAGCCGCGCGCCCAGATGCGGCTGGCTGGCCAGCCTCGCGACACGGCGCGCCCGCTGGCAGTGATGCACATCCCGAAAACCTCCGGCATGGCGCTGATCGGCGGGCTGACGGCGGCGCTGCGGCCGCGCCAGTTGCTGTCGGGTTTCGACCTGTGCCTGTTCGGCGGCTTCGACCGTTTTGACACCATCGCGCCGGACGTTCGCAGCCACATCCATGTCACGCCCGCGCAGGTGCCGCAGGGGGCGGACGTGATTGCCGCGCACATGGCGTGCTCCACCTTGCAGGCGGCTTATCCGGCAGCGCAGATGATGACGTTTCTGCGTGAACCGCGCTGCCGCCTGCTGTCGCATTACGTGTACTGGCGGGCGCAGACGCCGGATGCATTGTCGCCGTGGGGCGCATGGGCGCAGGTGTCGCTGTCGGCGCGCGAGCGGCTGGAGGTGTTTCTCCAACGCGCCGGCATTGCAGCGCAGACCGACAATCTTTCGCTGCGGATGCTGCTTTGGCCGCACCCGGCCATTCCGCGTGACGGCTTCATCGCTGAGCGTGACGATGCCATGCTGGTCGAACAGGCGCTGGCGCGGCTCGACGGGTTCTCGTTTCTGGAAATTATCGAGCGCCCGGGCCTGACCGAGGCGCTGTCGGCGTGGTGCGGCGCTGCGGTGACCTATGCCGTAGTCAATGAAACCCCGCATGTTCCTGATGCCGCGCGGACCCTGCTGGAACAGGAATTCACCCCGGCCGCGTTCGACGCGCTGCACCGCCGCACACGGCTGGATGCGGCGCTGTGGACGGCGCTGGCAGCGCGGCACATGGCCGAACCCGCGGCGGCGCAGCTTGCGGCGGCGGCCTTCGCGCGCGGCGTGGCCCGTTTCGCCCGGCTGCTCGCCCCCTGACCGGCACGCCCTTGCCCGGCGGGCGGGCATGATGCTCAATCGGCCGCAACCCGTCCCCGAGGAAACCGCCGTGATCAGCGCCCGCGCCTCCAGAACGCTTTACTTGCAGGTGCTGGCCGCCATCGCGGCGGGCGTGGCGCTGGGATATTTCGCGCCGTCCATCGCCACCGAAATGCAGCCGCTGGGCGATGCGTTCGTCAAGCTGGTGAAAATGATGATCGCACCGATCATCTTCATCACCGTGGTTGTTGGCATCGGCAAACTCAGCGACACCGCCGAGGTCGGGCGGATCGGGCTGAAGGCGATCATCTACTTCGAGGTGCTGACCACGCTGGCGATGCTGATCGGCCTCGCCGTGGGGCATATCGTGCAGCCCGGCGCGGGGTTGAACATCGACCCGGCCACGCTGGATAAGGCGGCCGTGGCCAAATACACCTCCGCCCCGCACCTGACTTTGCCCGACTTCCTGCTGGGCATCATCCCCGACACCATCGTGGGCGCGTTCGCCAAGGGCGATATTCTGCCGGTGCTGTTCTTTGCCGTGCTGTTCGGCATCGGCATGGCGCGCATCGGCGCACGCGGACAGGCGGTGCTGCATGTGCTGGAGCAGGCCAATGACGCGCTGTTTGCCGTGATCGGCATCATCATGCGCGTGGCCCCCATCGGCGCGTTCGGTGCGATGAGCTTCACGGTGGGCAAATACGGCATCGGCGCACTGGCCAATCTCGGCTTCCTGATGCTGTGCTTCTACGTCACCTGCCTGGTGTTCATCTTCGGGCTGATGGGCATTGTCATGCGGCTGGCCGGGCTGCGGCTGTGGCCCTTGCTGGTGTATCTGAAAGAAGAATTCTTCATCGTGCTGGGCACCAGTTCCTCGGAAGCCGCGTTGCCGACGCTGATGGGCAAGCTGGAAGCGCTGGGCTGCGGGCGGTCGCTGGTGGGGCTGGTGGTGCCGCTGGGCTACGCGTTCAATCTGGACGGCACGTCGATCTACTTCACCATGGCTATCACCTTCATCGCGCAGGCGCTGGGCATTCCGCTGAGTTGGGGCGACTACGCGCTGATTCTGGGCGTGCTGTTGCTGACCTCCAAAGGCGCGGCGGCAGTGACCGGCGGCGGCTTCATCACGCTGGCGGCCACCCTGTCCACGCTGAACGGCAAGGTGCCGGTGACCGGCATCGTGCTGGTGCTAGCGATTGACCGCTTCATGAGCGAGGCGCGCGCCATCACCAATCTGTTCGGCAACTCGGTGGCCACGCTGGTGGTGGCGCGCTGGGAAGGGCAACTCGACATGGCGCAGGCGCGGCGGGTGCTGGGGGGCGGGAAGCCCTAGGCGGCACCGCGCACAAGCCGCAGCAACCGCCCGTCAATCGCCGCCAGCCCGGCGGCGATCAGCGCCATGCCTGCGATGGCCGTCCAACCGATTGGCTCACCCAGCACCAGCGCCCCCAGCGCCACCGCCGAGACCGGCACCAGCAGCGTCACCAGCGACAGGTTGGTGCCGCCCACGCGCCGCAGCAGGTCGAAGAACATCAGATAGGCCAGCGAGGTGCAGGGCACGGCAAGGCCAAGCAGCGCGCCCCACCCGGTCAGGCTGGGCGCGGGCAGTGCCCATGGCCGGTCGATCAGCACAGCCAGTGGCAGCATCAGCAGGGTGGACGCCGTCAGTTGCCCCAGCGCCATGTTGGGCGGCGAGACGCCGGTGATGCGCTTGGCGTAGTGCATGCTGCAACCATAGCTGAACGAGGCCGTCAGGCACGCCGCCTGCCCCAGCACGTCCTGCCCCAGCAATGCGCCCGGCCCGATCAGCACCGCCACGCCCGCGATGCCGCAGGCCACGCCTGCCACCCGCCCGGCGGTGAGGTTTTCGCTACGGACCACCAATGCACCCACCAGCACGGCGAACATCGGCGTCATCGCGTTCAGAATGGCGGCCGTGCCGCTTTCGATGCGCGTCTCGCCCCACGCGAACAGCATGAACGGCAGCGCGTTGTTCAGCGCGGACATGCCCAGCAGCCGCCACCCCTGGCTGCGCGGAATGGCAATCGGGGTGCCGGTGGCGCGCAGCAGGGCGAACAATACCACGGCGGCGATGGACACCCGGCCCAGCACCGTGGTCAGCGGCGGCAACTCCCCGGCCAGCATGCGGAAGAACAGGAACGACCCGCCCCACACGCCAGACAGCCCGGCCAGCCGCGCCCAGTCGCCTGCATTCATCGTCTGCCGCATCGCTGTCCTCCCCGCTGGCCGGCAAACTGGCAGGGCGGTCGTGGCGCGTCGATGTCCGGGGATTGCGGCCGGTCATGCCCCCATCCGGCGGTCCGGCTAGCGCAGGGTTCAGAGTTGGTTCATATGGCTGTCATCATTTGTTGCAATCGAGTGGCTGATATGATGACGCTGGGACATCTGGCGCTGCGTTGCCTATACCTCCCGCGCCTTGCAGCCGTCCGGCTGCGGCGCGGCAGCGTGCTGCGCAGCGCCTGCGTGGCGCTGCTGAAGCTGGCCCTGCCGTATTTTCGCGGCACGCTGGCTACCCTGCCCGGCGGTATCCGCCCGCTCGATTACCCGGAGCTGAGCTTCACCTCCACCAACAGCATGGTGATGGAGGCGGTCTATTGGTTCGGCGTGCAGGGTTACGAAGGCATCGTGGCGCAGACCTGGATTGATCTGTGCGCCACATCCCGCTCGGTGCTGGAGGTGGGCGGCAATGTCGGCCTGTTCACCGTATTGGGCGCGCGGGCGGCAGGCGGGCAGTATGTGGCGGTGGAGCCGGTGCCCGAGGTCGCGGCACTGCTTCGCGGCAATGTGGAGCGCAACGGGCTGGCCGGGCGCGCGCAGATCTTGCAGGCGGCGGTGATCCCTGGCCGCACACCGGCGCAGGTCAGCCTGAACGTGCCGCGCGAAGGCCGTGATGCGCCGGTGGGCGCGCATCTGACCGTGGGCAGCGAGGTCTCCGGCCGGTCCACCGATCGCACCATCGTGGTGGACGGATTGCCGTTTCCCGCGCTGGCGGATGGCTGCGACGTGATCAAGATCGACGCGGAAGGCATCGAGGCCGAGTTGCTCGAGTCGGCCTTTGAACAGATCCTGCGCCAGCGCCCGGCCATTCTGGTGGAAGTGCTGCCGGAAGCGGTCAGGCTCGGCGCGTTGATCACCGATCTGGCGCGCCGCTGCGGCTACACCATTCTGGTGCTGCCGGAATATGGCAGCGACCAGCCGGTGCAGATTCCGGCCGACTTGTTCAATGCCGCCGTCCCGGCGCGCTACAACTCGAAGGATGTGCTGCTGCGGGTCATGTAGGCGGGCAAACGTCACGGTTCCTTCATTGTCAAGTGGCCGCGTTACGCGCTATCCGCCTCGTTTCATGCAACCTGCCCCGCGCCGCCTGAAGGCCAAGCGATTCCCCCTGCTCCGCCGCCCCAGCGAGCCGGCTGAGGAAGGCTGGAACAACCTCGCGCTGCCCACCAACCGCCAGTTGGTCCGCCGCCTGCGCGCCATAAGGCGCGGCGTGTTCATCCTGTTGTGGACCGTGATCTCGCTGCTGATCCAGTCGCTGATGATCGTGCTTCCCGGGCGCGGCAAGGTGGTGTTCGCGCGGGTTTACTGGTCGATGATGTGCCGCCTGATGGGCCTGAGCATTCGCGTGATCGGCCCGCGGCTGGATTCACAGGCGGCGGGCGGGCGGCCGATTGTCTATGTGTCCAACCACTCCTCATGGCTCGACATTCTGGTGCTGGGCGGGCGGCTGGAAGCCTGCTTCATCAGCAAGGAGGAAGTGGGCACCTGGCCGGTGATCGGCTGGATCGCCAAGCTGGGCCGCACCGTCTATGTGCGCCGCCAGCGCGCCAGCACCGGGCGCGAGCGGGACGACATGCGCGACCGGCTGGCCGGGGGCGACAATCTGATCCTGTTCCCGGAAGGCACCTCGTCCGACGGCTCCCGCGTGCTGCCGTTCCGCTCGGCCTTCCTGTCCATCGCCGAACAGCCGGTCACCGCTGACGGCAAGCCGCCCCTGGTGCAGCCGGTGTCGCTGGTCTACGACCGGCTGGGCTATCTGCCCGCCGGGCGGTCCAGCCGCCCGCTGTTTGCGTGGTATGGCGACATGGATATCGGCTCGCATTACTGGCGGCTGGCGCAGCATCGCGGGTTGCGCGCCACGGTGCTGCTGCACAAGCCCATCGACCCGTCCAGCTACCCCAGCCGCAAGGCGCTGTCGCAAGCCGTGTGGAACACGGTGGCCGATGGCGCGGCGACACTGCGGCAGAACCGCCCGATCCGCACACCGGCCAGCGACGAAGCTGGCGGCCGCGAGGCGTCTGCCCCGGCGGTTGCGTGACGTTATTGCGGCACCCGCAACCTCTTGCTTGACATGGCCACCGCTTGATCTGCGACACTGCGCCGCAGAACAGGAGGGTAATCCGCGTCCTTGCGCTTGACCCGTGCCACACGCACCCCCATTGCTGCTCGCTTCCCTGCGAGACGGAGCGCGTGCGTGTGATCAGGCCAACCCATCCTCAACCGGCACTATCCCCCAGCCGCGCCCGGCGGCGCGCATGAACGCGAACAGCAAACGCCTGCACGTCATCACCTGGGGCTGCCAGATGAACGTGTATGACAGCGGCCGCATGGCCGATGTGCTGGCCCCGCTGGGCTACGCCCCCACCGAGTTGGCCGAAGCCGCCGACATGGTGATCCTGAACACCTGCCACATCCGCGACCGCGCGGCGGAGAAGGTGTTCTCCGAACTCGGCCGCCTGCGCCTGCTCAAACAGGCGCGGGAAGCGGCGGGCGGGCAGATGGTGCTGGCGGTGGCCGGGTGCGTGGCACAGGCGGAAGGGGCGGAAATCCTCGCCCGCGCGCCGTATGTGGACATTGTGCTGGGGCCGCAGACCTATCATCGCCTGCCCGAAATGGTCGCCCGCGCCAGCCGTGCCGCGGGTGCGGTGATCGAGACCGATTTCCCCACCGAAGACAAGTTCGACTTCCTGCCCGACGCCACCGCGCCCACCGGCCCCACCGCGTTCCTGACCATCCAGGAAGGCTGCGACAAGTTCTGCTCGTTCTGCGTGGTGCCGTACACGCGCGGGGCGGAGCAAAGCCGCTCGCAGGCCACCATCGTCGCCGAGGCAAAACGGCTGGTGGCCCAGGGTGCCCGCGAGATCACGCTGCTTGGCCAGAACGTCAACGCGTGGCACGGCGCGGCCGCGGATGGCGCGCCCGGCACGCTGGGACGGCTGATCGAGGCGCTTGCAGCCATCCCGGACCTGCTGCGCATCCGCTACACCACATCACACCCGCGCGACATGGATGACAGCCTGTTCGCCGCACATCGCGACATTCCGCAACTGATGCCGTTCCTGCACCTGCCGGTGCAATCCGGGTCCGACCGCATCCTGTCGGCGATGAACCGCAAGCACACGGCCGCCGAGTATCTGAATATCGTCGAGCGCCTGCGCGCGGCGCGGCCGGATATCGCGCTGAGTTCGGACTTCATCGTCGGCCACCCCGGTGAAACCGGCGCGGATTTCCGCGCCACTATGGCATTGATCGAGGCGGTGGGCTTCGCGCAGGCCTACAGCTTCAAATACTCACCTCGCCCCGGCACCCCGGCCGCCGCCGCGCAGATGCAGGTGGCCGAGGACGTGAAGGACGCGCGCCTGCAGGAATTGCAGGCGAAGCTGCGCACCCAGCAGGCCGCCTTCAACGCCGCCTGCGCGGGCCAGACCGTGGACGTGCTGTTCACCGGCCCCGGCCGCCATGCCGGGCAACTCGGCGGCCGCTCGCCCTGGCTGCAACCGGTTCACGCCGATGGACCGGAGTCGCTGATCGGCACGGTGGTGCCGGTGAAGATCGTGACCGGCAACCCCAACTCCCTGACTGCCATGCTACCTTCGCACCCCCTGGAACAGGAGCGACCCCAAGCTTGAGCGACATCGCCACGTTTCCGGCTGACCGTACCCCCGCCGCCGGTGCCACCGGCAAGGCCGTCACCCTGCAATTCGGCAACAACGCATTGTTGCCGCTGCTGCTGGGCGACCACGACCGCCATCTGGTGCGGCTTGAGCAGGGGCTGGGCGTGCGCCTGTCCTGCCGCGGCAACCGCATGGCCATCGCGGGCGACCCGGCGCGGGTGGAGGCGGCGCAGAGCGCGATCACCGGGCTGTGGCGCAAGCTGGAGCGGGGTGAGGCGGTCAGCCCCGGCGATGTGGACGCGGCGATCCGCATGACCGAGCTGGACGACCCGCGCCTGCCGCTGTCCGACCTGCCCGCCATTCGCACCCGGCGCGGCGCGGTGGGGCCGCGCAGCCCCGGCCAGGCGGCGTATATGGACATGCTGGCGGCGCACGAGATGGTGTTCGGCATCGGGCCTGCGGGCACCGGCAAGACCTATCTGGCCGTGGCACAGGCGGTGGCGATGCTGACGGCGGGCAAGGTGGACCGCATCGTGCTGTCCCGCCCCGCCGTGGAAGCGGGCGAGCGGCTGGGCTTTCTGCCCGGCGACCTGAAGGAAAAGGTCGATCCGTATCTGCGCCCGCTGTACGACGCGCTGAACGATCTGATGCCGGGGCAGGAAGTGGTGCGCCGCATGGGCACCGGCGAAATCGAAGTCGCGCCCCTGGCCTTCATGCGCGGGCGCACCCTGAAACATGCTTTCGTGATTCTGGACGAGGCGCAGAACACCACCGCCGTGCAGATGAAAATGTTCCTGACCCGCATGGGTGAGGGCACGCGCATGGTGATCGCGGGCGACCTGAGCCAGATCGACCTGCCCTCCGGCACGCGCTCGGGCCTGCGCGACGCGCTGGACACGCTGGAGGGGTTGCAGGGCATCGGCGTCTGCCGCTTCGACAAGCGCGACGTGGTGCGCCATCCGCTGGTCGCGCGCATCGTGGACGCCTACGACCAGCGCTCGGTGGCCGAGCGTGATACGCGCCGCTCCCGGCAGGCGGCCGAACCGGCCGCTGCGGCAGCGGTGGAAGGGCCCCCCCTCGGGGGCAAATAGATGGACCCGGACAGCAGCCGGTTCCCCGCGCAGGCGGGGAACCCGGTGATCGTGGCGGAGGCTGGCTGGCGGCGCGCGGCTTCGCGGGCCGAGGCCATTGCAATGCGGGCGGCGCAGGCCGCAGGCGATGAGGGGGCGACCATTGTGCTGGCCTCCGACGCCGAGGTGAAGCGGCTGAACGCCGACCATCGCGGCAAGAACAAGCCCACCAACGTGCTGACCTTCGAGCCCGCCGCCCCCGGCCTGCAAGGCGAGATCGTGCTGGCGCTGGGCACGGTGCGGCGGGAGGCGGCGGCGGCTGGCAAGTCGGTGGCGGCCCATCTGGCGCATCTGGTGGTGCATGGCTGCCTGCATTTGCAGGGGCACGACCACGAACACCCCGGCGACGCGCGGCGCATGGAGATGGCCGAGGCGCGCATCCTGTCCCGCCTGGGCGTGGCCAATCCCTGGAAACGCGCATGAGCACACCCGCCCGGGCCGGGTTGCTGCGCGGCGTGCGGATGCTGCTGCGCCGCCGTGCGCCGGAACCGAGTTTGCGCGAATCGATCGCCGAACTGGTGCAGGAAGCCGCCGACGCCGCCCCGGTGCCGGGGCAGGCCCCGGAACTGGACCGGCAGGAACGCGCGCTGATCGCCAACGTGCTGCGCCTGCGCGGCACCACGGCCGATGACGTGATGGTACCGCGCGCCGACATCATTGCCATGCGCGTGGACGTGACGCTGGATCAGGCGCTGGCGCTGCTGCGGCGGGAGGGCCATTCCCGCCTGCCGGTGTTCCGCGAGGAACTGGACGACATTGTCGGCATGGTTCACGTGAAAGACGTGTTCGCCTATGTCGGCCGCGCCGAGACGTTCAATCTGGAAAGCCTGCTGCGCCGCCCATTGATGGTGGCCCCGCAAATCCCGGTGCTGGACCTGTTGCTGCAGATGCGGCAGGCCCGCGTGCATCTGGCGCTGGTGGTGGACGAATACGGCGGCATCGACGGTCTGGTGACCATCGAGGATCTGGTGGAAACCATCGTCGGCGACATCTCCGACGAGCATGACGAAATCGCCGGCCCCATGGTGACCGAGCGCGGTGACGGCGCGCTGGACATCGATGCGCGCATGCCGGTGGAGGATTTCGAGGCCCGCGTCGGCCCGGTGCTGACCGAGGACGAGCGCGACGCCGATATCGACACGGTGGGCGGGCTGGTGTTCACGCTGGCCGGGCGGGTGCCCGCGCGGGGTGAGGTGCTGAGCCACCCGAGCGGCTGCGAATTCCGCGTGCTGGACGCCGACGCGCGGCGCATCCGCCGCCTGCGCGTGCGCCGCCCGCAGGGCGACGAGCCGGCGGGGCAGGCTGCAGCGGACTAGCCGCCCGCGCCGATACGGCTGAACAGACAGGATGGTGGGAACGATGAAAAAGGGCTACCGGCAAATGCTGGACGAGGCCGCCGCCGAGATCGTGACACTCGACACGGCCGAAGCGATTGCGCTGCAAGGTGATGCATCCGTGCTGTTCGTGGATATCCGCGACCCGCGCGAGATCGAGCGCGAAGGCGGCATCCCCGGCGCGTTCCGCTGCACGCGCGGCATGCTGGAATTCTGGATCGACCCGGACAGCCCGTATCACAAGCCGGTGTTCGCCGAGCCGAAGCGGTTCGTGTTCTATTGCGCGTCCGGCTGGCGCTCGGCGCTGGCCACCAAGACTGCGCAGGACATGGGGCTGGCCGATGTGGCGCATGTCGCGGGCGGGTTTTCCGCATGGCGCACGGCGGGCGGGCCGGTGGAGGCGGCACAGCCCAAACCCGGGAAGACCTGACCCGCACACACCAGCGGCGGTGAACTGACCCCGCCTGCCGCTTTGCAGGTTCCCGGCGCAGCCCCATCTGCGGCGGCGGATCGTATCAGGACGCTGAATGCCGTTGTTGCTTGCCGCCGCCGTGATCTGGCTTGCCATCCATCTGGGCCTGTCCGGCACCGCATTGCGCCACGTGATCACGCGGCGGACCGGCGAACGGGTATTCCGCGCCCTGTTCAGCCTGCTGGCGCTGCTATCACTGGGATTGCTGATCTACGCCTACCAGCAGGCTGACACCGCTACGCTTTGGACGGCGGACACGTGGCTGGTGGCGCTGGCCAATGCGGCGATGATGGCGGCCTTCGTGTTGCTTGCCTGCGCCCTGATGCCGCCGCGCGGTGAGGGCAGCGGGCCGCGCGGCATCCTGCGGGTCACGCGCCACCCGGTGATGTGCGCGGTTGCGTTGTGGAGCGGGGCGCATCTGCTGGCCAATGGCGACACGGCCGCGCTGGTGTTCTTCGGCGCGCTGCTGCTGACCGTGTTGATCGGCGTGCAGTCACTGGACGCCAAATTGCGGCAGCGCGACCCGGCGCAGGCGGCGGCGCTGCATGCCGCAACTTCGATTGTGCCGTTCGCTGCGATTCTGGGCGGGCGCAACCGGCTGCAACCGCTCGAAATCGGGCTGCTGCCGCCCGCCACCGGGGTGATCGCGTACATGGTGATCCTGCACCTGCATGGCTGGCTGCTGGGCCTGCCCGCGTGGCCGCCGTGAACCTGCCCGGCGCACGCGGCCCCTTGCGTTCACCGCGCTGCCGCGCAATGTGACGCCAACCGGACCGCTGCGGTCCGCATTCATGAGGCCCGCCATGTTCATCGAGACCGAAGGCACGCCGAACCCCGCCACGCTGAAATTCCTGCCGGGCGGCGATGTGATGGGCGCAGGCACCGCCGATTTTGCCTCCGCCACCGCGGCCGAGCGCAGCCCGCTGGCCGCTGCCCTGTTCGCGCTGCCCGGCGTGGCGCGGGTGTTTCTGGGCGGGGATTTCATCACCATCACCAAATCCGACCTGTCGGCCTGGCAGTCGTTGAAACCGCAGGTGCTGGGCGCGATCATGGAGCATTTCGTCGCCGGACGCCCGGTGATCGAGTCGGACGCCGCCGAAGCTGATGAGGACGTCGCGCCCGAGGACGCCGAGGTGGTGGCGCAGATCAAGGAACTGCTCGACACCCGCGTGCGCCCGGCGGTGGCCGGTGACGGCGGCGACATCGTGTTCCGTGGTTTCCGCGACGGCGTGGTGCGCCTGCACATGCAGGGGGCCTGCTCGGGCTGCCCGTCCTCCACCGCCACGCTGAAGCACGGCATCGAGAACATGCTGCGGCATTATGTGCCGGAAGTGATTGCCGTCGAACAGGTCATGGCCTAACCGTCCGCGCTCGATCATCAACGGATGGGCTGACATGACCGTCGAACCCGGCATTCTCGACGTGCTGTTCCGCGAGGCGCGTACCTGGAACGCCTGGGCTGCGGACCGCCCGGTGGACGACGACAAGCTGCGCGAGATTTTCGAGGTGATGAAATGGGGGCCGACCTCGGCCAACACCTCACCCGCGCGGTTCGTGTTCGTCCGCACGCCGGAGGCCAAGGAAAAGCTGCGCCCGGCGCTGTCGCAGGGCAATGTGGACAAGACCATGGCCGCACCCGCGACCGTGATCGTGGCCTATGACCCGGTGTTCTACGACAACCTGACCCGCCTGCTGCCACAGGCCGAGGCGCGCGGGTGGTTTGCCAACAACCCCGAACTGGCCGAGGAAACCGCGTTCCGCAATTCCAGCATCCAGGGCGGCTATTTCATCATCGCCGCCCGCGCGCTGGGGCTGGATTGCGGGCCGATGTCCGGGTTTGACCGCGCGGCGGTGGATGCATCGCTGCTGGGCGACTGGGGCTGGAAGTCCAACTTCCTGATCAATCTGGGCCACGGTGACAGCGCCGGGCTGTATCCGCGCAACCCGAGGCTGGGATTCAACGAGGCCTGCCGTATCGTCTAGCCCCGCCATGCGCATCCTGACACTGGATGCGGCACTGGCACAGTGCTGCGCCGCCATGGTGGCCAATGGCGCGGTGCTGGCGCAGCGTGTGGCGGCAGGCGGGCGCGGGCAGGCTGGCGTGCTGGCCGAACAGGTGCAGGCGGTGCTGGCCGGGTCGGGCACGGCCCCGCTGGATTTGGCCGCCGTGGCGGTGACCGTGGGTCCCGGCAGTTTCACCGGCCTGCGCGCGGCGCTGGCGCTGGCGCATGGGCTGGCGCAGGGCATTGGCTGCCCGGTGGTGGGCGTGACAGTGGCCGAAGCCGTGACCGCCGCGCTGACGCCGCGTCCGGGGCAGGTGATCTGGACCGCCATCGACAGCAAGCGCGGGCGGGTGTTTCTGGACACCGGCAGTGGTATGCGCGCGACGGATATGGCCGATCTGCCCCGCCCGGCGGGGCCGGTGCTGGTGGCAGGTGATGCGGCGGTGCTGGTGGCCGAGTGGCTGGCGGCGCGCGGCGATGCCGCCGAGGCCAGCGCCGAACGCCTGCCGCACCCTTTGGCCATTGCCGCCGTGGCGCTGGCGCGTCTTGCGGGCCGATTGCCGCCGCTGGCCGCCCAACCGCTGTATGTGGACCCGCCCGAAGCCAAACTGCCCGCAGGCGGCCTGCGCCCCGCGCCCGCCGCGCCGTGATTGAGGCCGCAGCACCGCTGCACGCCACATTGCTGGCCACGCTGCACGCCATGGCTTTCGCGCCGCATGACCGCTGGGACGCGCAGGCCATGCACACGCTGCTGGAACAGCCCGGCGTGTTCGGCCTGATCGACGATGCGGGCGGCATGGTGCTGGCGCGAGTGGTGGCCGATGAGGCCGAAATTCTGACCCTTGCCGTGGCCCCGCCCGCCCGCCGGCAGGGCGTGGGCCGGGGGCTGCTGGCCGCCGCCGCCGGCATTGCTGCCGCGCACGGTGCGCAGACATTGTTTCTGGAAGTGGCAGACAACAACGCGGCGGCGCGTGCCTTATACGAGCGCGAGGGCTTCAGGCAGGCGGGACGGCGGCGGCGTTACTACCCGGATGGCGCGGATGCGCTGGTGATGCGCTGCGCGCTTACGCCTTGCGCAACAGCAGGCGGATGACCCCGTCGTTGCTGGCCGACTCGGCCAGTACGGCATGGCCCAAGGCCCGCGCGCTCGCAGGAACATTACGGTACGGTTCATCGCCTTTCAGCAAGACGAGCAATGTTTGCCCAGAAGATAGGCGATCAAGAGCGAGGCGCGTGCGAACGAACGTCATCGGACAGATGTCGCCGGTGATGTCCAACGTGCGATCCGCGCTGAATTGCTGGTCCGGCGTGCTGGAGTCGCTCATCTTGGGGTTCAATGCACTGTTCATTTTGTCCGAAATATCCGTTGCAGAACTCGGGCCGCGTCTCATATATGGATCAATACCAGTGATCCGAAAGGGAGCCCAATGTCTGACACTTCCGTTGAAGCCGATGTGCTGGGGCTGACAGCCCAGATCGTCTCCGCTCATGTCTCCAATAACTCGGTCTCTCCTGACGCATTGCCCAGCTTGATCCAGGATGTCTATCGGACGCTGGCCGGGATCGGCAAGGAGCCGGTGCAGGCCGACAAGCCGCAGCCGGCGGTGCCCATCAAGAAGTCGGTGTTCCCCGACCATATCGTCTGCCTTGAAGACGGCAAGAAGCTGAAGATGCTGAAGCGCCACCTCAAGACGGCGTACAACATGTCGCCCGAGCAGTATCGGGAGCGCTGGGGCTTGCCGCTGGACTACCCGATGGTGGCGCCGAACTACGCGCGGCATCGTTCCTCGCTCGCCAAGAAGATCGGCCTCGGCACCAAGCCGCGCGGCCGCAAGTAATCGTCTGGTCTGCGGGGCTGTTGCGGCGGTGCGTTTGCGTGCCGCCGTGTCCGTCCTATAACCTCCCTGCGCGGCAAGCCGGAGCGCCGGGCTGAACGTCACAGGACGTTCGGCCCCAATTTCCGGCGGTTGCGGCGCCGTGTCCGGCGGCCGGACGCATGCGATCTGAACCCGGCGCGCGCGCACCGGGCCGCTGGGAGACCGATGGAAAGCCGCATCGAGCGCCTGTGCATCGAACGAGGCCTGAAGATGACCGGCCAGCGCCGTGTCATCGCCCGCGTGCTGTCCGACGCCGCAGACCATCCGGATGTCGAGGAACTGTATCGCCGCGCGTCCGCGCTGGATGACCGCATCTCGATCGCCACGGTCTACCGCACGGTTCGCCTGCTGGAAGAAAACGGCATTCTGGAGCGCCGGGATTTCGGTGGCGGGCGGGCGCGCTACGAGCCCACGGAACATGGGCACCATCATCATCTGATCGACGTGGACACCGGCCGGGTCATCGAGTTCGAGGACGCCGAGCACGAACGGGTGCTGCAAGGCATCGCTGCCGCGCTGGGCTTCGATCTGGTTTCCCACCGGCTGGAACTGTTCGGCCGCCGCCGCGACGCCCGTGCGTCTGCCCCGGCTGCCGCGCGTCCGGCCAGCGCCGAGAGTGCGCGCGACGAACAAATCGGGATTCCACGATGACCAGCGATCAACACGGCAGGGAAATGCCGGGCTCCGGCTTGGCTGACACAGCCGGGCTCACGCTGGCCGAAGGCAGCTTCGGCGAACTGCGCGGCGGCAATCTGGGCGTGCGCATCGCCACCACGCCCGAGGAACTCGAGGCCGCGCAAACGTTGCGCTACAATGTGTTCTACCATGAGATGGGCGCGCTGCCGAGCGACGAAGCGCGGCGCACCGGTCGCGACCAGGACCGCTATGATGCGGTGGCCGACCATCTGCTTGTGGTGGACCACGCCATCGGGCCGGGACCGGAAGGCGTGGTGGCCACCTACCGTCTGATCCGCCAGCAGGCCGCTGCCGCTGTCGGCGGGTTCTACTCGGCGGACGAGTACGACATCACGCCGATGCTGCACTTTCCCGGGCAGGTGCTGGAACTGGGGCGGTCCTGCGTGCATCAGGACTATCGCGGCCGCACCGCCATGCAATTGCTGTGGCGCGGCATTGCCGCCTATGTGTTCCTGCACAAGATCGACCTGATGTTCGGCTGCGCCAGCCTGCCCGGCACCGACCCGGACGCCATCGCCAGTGAACTGACCTATCTGTATCACAATCATCTGGCCCCGGCAGACATGCGCCCGACGGCGCTGCCGAGCCGCTACGTGGACATGCGGCGGCTTGACCCGGCGCAGATGGACATGCGCCGCGCGCTCGCGGCGCTGCCGCCGCTGATCAAGGGCTATTTGCGGCTGGGCGGATTTGTGGGGGACGGCGCGGTGATCGACCATCAGTTCAACACCACCGATGTGGCCATCGTGGTGAAGACCGATCTGGTGACCGACAAATACTACCGCCACTACGAGCGGCAGGCGCGTGATGCGCAGGACTGATTTTTCGGGCGGAACACGAACATGAGCGGCAACGGCGCGAACCGGTTCAACGTGGTGATGACGGCACCACAGGTGGCCGCCGAGGCCATGGCCTTGATGGAAAAGGCCGGGTGCGCGCTGCATTACACCGCGCCCTACCCGTCCTCGGCGGTGTTGAGCGAACTGGTCGCACGGGTGCGCGCCGACGCCATTCTGGCGCGGCAGGGGCAGGTGGACGCGGCCGTGCTGGCTGCTTCGCCGGGCCTGCGCGTGGTCGCGCGCCACGGCGTCGGCGTGGATGAGGTGGACCTGGCCGCTGCCGGGCGGCTTGGCATCATGGTCACGCGCGCGCCCGGCTCCAACACCGGCGCGGTGGCCGAACATGCAATGGCGCTGTTGCTGGCAATCGTGAAGGATTTCAAGCCGTTCGGCGCGATCGCTGCCGCCGGGGGCTGGCGCGGGGCCACCGGGCATTGCCGCGATGTGGCCGGGCTGCGGCTGGGTCTGGTGGGCAGCGGCAATATCGGCCGTGCCGTGGCCCGGCTGGCCACTGCGTTCGGCATGCATGTGTCGGCCTATGACCCGGCCTTCCCGGAACAGGGTCTGCCGGGCATCACCCGCGCCTCCTCAATGCTGGCGCTGGCCGCGTCTTCGGACGTGTTGAGCGCGCACTGCCCGCTGACGGACGAGACCCGGGGCATCATCGGGGCCGCCGAACTGGCGGCGATGCCGCGCGGCAGTTTCGTGGTGAACACCGCGCGCGGCGGCGTGGTGGATGAAGCGGCGCTGCTGGCTGCGCTCGAGTCGGGGCATATCGAAGCCGCCGGGCTGGATGTGTTCGAAACCGAGCCGCCCCCGCCGGACCACCCGCTGCGCAACCATCCGCGCGTTCTGGTCACCCCGCATGTGGCGGGCGTGACGCCGGGGTCGCTGGTGAACATGGGCGTGATGGCGGCCGAGTGCATCATCGCGGTGCTGACCGGCACGGCGGTACCACCGGACCGGCTTGTGGTGCCGGGCCATTAGCCACTGACATCCGGCCACGCTTGCGCCGCGGCACGGCTGCGTGTAGCGCCGCCGCGTGCTGAGCCCCTTCCTCCGGCTGGCCGCGCTGCGCGGCTGGCGTGCCAATGCCATTGCCGCCGCACTCGGGCTGATGTCCGCGCTGGCGCTGCCGCCCATTCATGCGCTGCCGCTGCTGCTGGTGGCCGTTCCGGGCCTGCTGGCATTGCTGGACGGCGCGCCGGGCTGGCGGGCCGCCGCAATGCGCGGCTTCTGGTTTGGCTTCGCGCATCATGTGCTGGGCCTGTACTGGATCACCGACGCCATTCTGGTCGAGGCGGCGCGGTTCTGGTGGCTGGTGCCGCTGGCCACGCCCGCGCTGGCGGTGGTGATGGCACTGTTCGTGGCCGCCGCCTGCGGCGTGGCACGGCTGGCACCGCCCGGATGGCGGCGGGCGCTGGCGCTGGCCGGGGCGTGGCTGGCCTGTGACCTGCTGCGGCAGTTCATCGCCACCGGGTTCCCGTGGAATCCGCTCGGTTCGGTGTGGGCCATGCCGGGCACGCCGGGCGACATGTTCCTTCAGCCCGCTGCGTGGGTGGGCGTGCATGGCCTGACCTGGGCGACTCTGCTGCTGGCCGCCGTCCCAAGCTTGGGCTGGCGCGCGATGGTGGCGGGGGCCGCCGCACTGGCGCTGTGGGGCGGCGCGGGCCTCTGGCGGCTGGACACGCCGGTTGCGGCTGCCGCACCGCTCTCGGTGGTGCTGGTGCAGGGCAATATCCCGCAGGGCCAGAAATGGGAGCGGCCGCTGGCCATCGGCATTTTCGACAAATACCTCGCCCTAACCCGCGACGGGCTGGCGCAGGCGCGGGCAGATTTTCCCGGCCGTCCCGCCGTGGCCGTGTGGCCGGAATCGGCCAGCCCGTTCCTGCTGGAAGACGATGAGGGCGCGCGGGCGGCGATCATGGCGGCGTCGGGCAGCGCACCGGTGCTGGCCGGCAGTGTCCGCTTCGGGCCAGAGGGCCGCCCGCGCAACAGCCTGTTGGGGCTGACCGGCGCGGGCGCGGTGAGCGACCTGTACGACAAATGGCATCTGGTGCCGTTCGGCGAGTATTCGCCGGGATGGGTGCCCGTGGCCGTGCAACTGGTGCGCGGCGGCGGCTTCATGCCCGGCAATGGCCCGCGCACGCTGCACCTGCCCGGCCTGCCGCCTGCGGGCGCGCTGATCTGCTACGAGGCGATCTTTCCGGCGCAGGTCGTGGACGCCGCCGACCGGCCCGCCTGGCTGGTGAACGTGACCAACGACGCCTGGTTCGGCAACTCCACCGGCCCGCGCCAGCATCTGGCCGCCGTGCGATTGCGTGCGGTGGAGGAAGGACTGCCGGTGCTGCGCGCCGCCAACACCGGAATCTCCGCCGGGTTTGACGCGCTGGGCCGCGAACTCGGCCGCATCGGCATGATGCAGAGCGGTACGCTGGTGCTGACCCTGCCCGGCGCGCTGCCGCCCACACTCTTTGCGCGGTTCGGCCTGTTGCTGCCAGCCGCACTGGTGGTGTTGAGCGGGGCAATTGTACTGGCACGGCGGAGATTGTCGTAAATTTTGGACATATCTTGCGTGATTCGGCCGCAAATTCGGGGAAATTAAGAACTCGTTGACGATTTACGGTTGTGCCGCTAACGCTGCGGCAACCGGGAGGGTGCATGGTTCACCCCCTGCGCAGCGGGGACCGCATGAGCGACTCAGCGCCGGAGAAGGAAGGCCGCGCCAGCCCGATTGACGTGCATGTGGGAACGCGCATCCGCCTGCGGCGCACGATGATGGGGTTCTCGCAGGAACGGCTGGGCGAGTTGCTCGGCCTGACGTTCCAACAGGTGCAGAAATACGAGCGCGGCGTGAACCGGGTGGGGGCGTCCCGGTTGTTCGACCTGTCGCGGGTGCTGGACGTGCCGATCAGCTTCTTTTTCGACGATCTGCCGGCGGCGCTGTCCGGCGTGTATGCCGGGGCCTCGGCGGCAATTGCCGGCGGGCGGAACCACGGGTTTGCCCAACCGCCGGACGGTTTCGGTGGAGAGGACGATGCGTTGACACGGCGGGAGACGCTGGATCTGGTGCGGGCCTATTACCGCATCACCGATCCGGCGGTGCGCAAGCGTGTGCTGGAATTGGTCAAATCATTGGCACCGGAGCCAAGCACGTAACTGCGGCAGCTATTCGGCCAGTTGCGGATTGTCGAAGCGCGGGTTGCGCCAGGTATGCAGCGCCTCGCGCAGGGCGCGGGCCAGATCGCGTTTTTCATCCTCGCCCAAGCTGCGCGCCACTTCCTCACGCGCGCCGCGCGTGCCCAGCCACAGGCCGCTGACCCGGCCGGGGCGCTCTTCCAGCTGCACGGTCAGCCACGCGGGCGGCAGCACTTTTTCGGCGCGGCGGCCCTGCAGGTCGGTGCGCACCACGCGCAACTCGGCCTCGGTCAGCAGCAAGACCTCACTGGCACGGGCGGCGCGGGCGTTCAGGCGCAACAGCACGGCGGCCAAAATAAGTTCAAGCCCGGCAAACCCGCCCACCGGCCACGCGCCGATCAATGTGAACACGACCGCGTCCAGCACGCAGGCCAGCCCGATGGCGGCCAGCACCAGCCGCAGCCCGCGCGGTGACAGGCTGCGATGCGGCTTGATGGTCGCCTCGAACAAAATGGTCTCGTCTGCCATGGGCTTGATGTAGCACGCCCGCGCCGCTTGCCAGCCCCGCATCGGCTGGCGAGACTGGCGCATGGCAAAAACCCCCGCCCCGCGCGCCCGCCAGATGCCGCTTGCCGAAGTGCGACCGTTCCTGAGCGCGCTGGCGGCGGGCAATCCTGACCCGGAAAGCGAGTTGCTCTACACTGATCCGTTCAGCCTGCTGGTGGCGGTGGTGATGTCTGCCCAGACCACCGACGTGGCGGTGAACAAGGTGACACCCGCGCTGTTCGCCGCCGCCCCCACGCCTGCGGCGATGGCCGCGCTGGGGGCCCAGGGGATCGGGCCCTTTATCCGCAGCATCGGGCTGTGGCAGGCCAAGGCGAAGAACGTGGCGGAATTGTCGCGCCTGCTGGTGGAGCGCCACGGCGGCGTGGTGCCCGGTGAGCGCGCGGCGCTGGAGGCGCTGCCCGGCGTGGGCCGCAAGACCGCCAATGTGGTGCTGAACGTGGCGTTCGGGGCCGACACGATGGCGGTGGACACGCATATCTTCCGGCTGGGCAACCGCACCGGACTGGCCCCGGGGGCCAATGTCCGCGCCGTTGAGGACAAACTGGTCAAGCGCATCCCGCCCGGCATGCTGCGCCCGGCGCATCACTGGCTGATTCTGCACGGGCGCTACGTGTGCAAGGCACGCACGCCGGAATGCTGGCGCTGCGCCGCCGCCGCATGGTGCCGTTTCAAGGACAAAACCCCGGCCCCACCGGCCAAGAAGCCGAAAGGTGATCCCGCATGAGCCGCATCCAGATCGACCCCGCCTCCGACATCCTCGGCCTGATCGACGTGCAGCCCACGTTCATGCCGGGCGGTGAATTGCCGGTGACCGATGGCGATGCGGTTGTGGCACCGATCAACCGGCTGCTGGCTGGCCCGTTCCGCCACGCCTTTGCCACGCAGGACTGGCACCCGCCCGGCCACGCCTCATTCGCCACGAGCCATTCTGGCCGCGCGCCGTATGAGGAAATCGACATGCCGTATGGGCGGCAGACGCTGTGGCCGGACCACGGGGTGCGCGGCAGCGCCAATGCTGCGATCCATCCGGACATCATGCAGGACCCGATTGCGGTGATCATCCGCAAGGGCATCCTGCCGCATATCGACAGCTATTCGGCGTTTTTCGAGAACGACCGCCGCACCGCCACAGGGCTGGATGGCTGGCTGCGCGGGCGCGGATTCCAGCGGTTGTTCCTGACCGGGCTTGCCACCGATTTCTGCGTGGCATGGTCGGCGGAGGACGCAGCAAATCTCGGCTACACGACCTTCGTGGTCGAGGATTGTTGCCGGGGCATCGGCCTGCCGGTAGCGGGCGGCGGCACCACCATGGATGCCGCCCGGGCCCGTCTTGGTGCGCTGGGCGTGCAGTTCGTGCCCAGCGATTGGCTGGTCTAGCGGCGGAAAGTGCCGCGCGCGATGGCCGGAATGTCGGCACGGGTGATCCCCATGTCGGCCAGTTGCTTGTCGTTATGGGCGTTCAGTTCACGGGTGATACGGGCCACCTCGCGCCGGGCAATCCAGAACGCGTGCACCGACACGCCAACCGAGCGCAACAGATAGGCCGGGCTAGCCGCTTCGAGATGGACGGCGGGGGATAAAGTAGCCATTCGTTGATACTCCTCTCGTGCAAATTTGCTGCACTGCACCATAAAGGCACGATCCCGCCTCGCCGCAACCTTCGCATGCCTGCTTCGTAAAACGTTTACGGAAGCTGTGGCGATGCAGCCACAGCGCAGCACTGGGCAATTGCAACTGGCACACGGATTGCCAACCCTTCCCGGCGGCGCGACAATTCTGCCGGTTTTCCACAATTTTTGAGGCGCTTGCGCATGATCGTCGGTTTCATCGGGCTGGGCACCATGGGCCGCAACGCAGCACTGAACGTGCGCCGCGCCGGGTTCGAGCTGGTGGTGCATGACATCCGCCCGGAGGCAGGCGCAGCCCTGCTATCGAAGGGCGCGCAGTGGGCCGCCAGCCCCGCCGAGGTGCTGGACCGCTGCGACGTGGCGGTGACGATGGTGTTCGGCCCGAAAGAGGTGGAACAGGTGGTGCGCGGGCCAGGCGGGTTCCTGTCCACCGGGTGCGCCGGCAAATACTGGGTGGACATGACCACCAGCAGTCCGTTCCTGATGCGCGAACTGGCCGCCGAATTCCGCGCCAAGGGCGGCGGACCGGTGGATGCGCCAGTGACCGGGTCGGTGGACGCAGCCATTCGCGGCGACATGCCGATGTTCGTCGGTGGCACCGATGCGGATGTGGAGCATGTCCGCCCGGTGATCGAGGCGATGGGCCAGTTGCGGCGGGTGGGCGGCTACGGCAACGGCTACGTGGCCAAACTGGTCAACAACCAGTTGTGGAAAGTCCATGCGGCGGCGATTGGCGAGGCGATGGTATGCGCCAAACTGGCCGGGCTGGACCCGCTGACATGGTGGAACGTGATGAAGGGCGGGGCCGCGGACAGTTTTGTGCTGTCGCACGACGTGCCGTCGATTTTCGCCGGGCATTATGACCCTTCATTTCCCATCGCACTGTGCCTGAAGGACTTGTCGCTGATTCAGGAATTGATGGAACACACCGGCACGCGCGGCGACCTGACACGGGCCACGCATGAACGCTTCAAGCTGGCCGGCGAACGCTACGGGCTTGGCGCGGGCGAGATGACCGTGTGCAAGGTGGTGGAAGACGACGCCGGGATCGACCTGCGCGTGCCCGGCGACTGGGAAAAGCCGTGGGAAGCCAGGCACAAGGCCGATTAGCTACCCGCGCGGGATGACCCGTGGCGCCGAGGCATCCCAGCGTGCCAGCACCCGGCTGCCGGGCTTGAACTGCTCGGCGTGTTCGCTTGGCAGGTCCGCCCAGATGCCGTGGCCGCCCGGCAGCGTCAGCCGCACGCGGGTGAGTGAGCCGAAGAAGGTGATGTCCCCGACATCGGCGGGCACCGCGCCCGCCGGTATATGGCCGTTCAATATCTCCAGCCGCACGTGCTCCGGGCGCAGGAACAGATCCACCGCCCGCCCGCCCGCGTGCTGGCGCGCCGCGTCGGCGTGCAGCGTAATCTCTCCCACGCGCACGGCGCCGTCCTCGGTGATGCCCGGCAGCACGGCGGCGGCACCGATGAAGCGGGCCACGAAGCCATCGGCCGGTTCGCGGTAGATCTGTGCCGGGGTGGCCACCTGCAACAGCCGCCCCTCGTTCATCACCGCGACGCGGTCGGAGATCGACAGCGCCTCCTCCTGATCATGCGTCACCAGCACCGTCGTGACGCCGGTTTCGCGCTGGATGCGGCGGATTTCATCGCGCAACTGCGCGCGCACCTTGGCGTCCAGCGCCGAAAGCGGTTCATCAAGCAGCAGCACCTGCGGCTGCACCGCCAGCGCCCGCGCCAGCGCCACGCGCTGCTGCTGGCCGCCGGAGAGTTGATGCGGATACTTGCCGCTGTGCGATGCCAGCCCGACCATTTCCAGCAAGTGATCAGCGCGCCTGAACTGTTCGGCCACCGCCACGCCATTGACGCGCGGGCCGAAGCGCACGTTGTCGCGCGCCGTCATGTTGGGAAACAGACTGTAGGACTGAAACACCATGCCCATGCGCCGCGCACTGGCCGGCAGGGCGGTGACATCCTTGCCGCCGACCAGCACCGTGCCGGAATCGGGCGTGATGAAGCCTGCGATGATGCGCAGCAAAGTGGTCTTGCCGCAGCCGCTCGGCCCCAGCAGGCACACCAGTTCGCCATCGCCCATCGACAGGTCGAGTTGCGACAGCACCGTGCGCCCGTTGTAGGACTTGCTGACGCCCCTGGCTTCGACGATCGCCATGATTATCGCGCTCCCGACAATTGCACGCCGCCGCGCCGCCCGGCCAGCAGCACGCCCGCCATCGCCAGCCACGTGATCAGGAAGCTCAGCGTGGACAGCGCCGCCGCCTCGGTGGGCGCATTCTGCCCGACTTCGTTGATCAGCACGGCAAACGTGTGAAACAGCAGCACATTGGCGAAGGTGAATTCACCCATCACCACCGCCAGCGTCAACAACGTGCTGCCCACCAGCGCGCTCCGCAAGCTGGGCAGCACCACCAGCCGGATGATCTGCCCCATCCCCGCGCCAAGGCTCTGCCCGGCTTCGGTCAGCGTAGCCAGGTCGATGGCGCGAATACCGACGTCAATACCACGATACGCGTACGGCAAGGCGAGAAAGAAATACGGGATCACCAGATAGAACGGCGTGCCGATCAGCCATTCCGGCCCGGTGAACAGCGCCGACAGCCCGGCCACCAATGCGATGGCGGGCACCACGAACGGCAGTGCGGCAATGAACTCGAACACCGGGCGCAGGCGCGGCGCATACAGGTTCATGAACACCATCGCCGGCAGCAGCAGCACCAGCAGCGCGGCACAGGTGGCCAGTGACAACTCCACCGACACCAGCAGGCTTTTGACGATATTGGGCCGCTGCAACAGCGTGATGTAGGCCGAAATGCCGTAATGGCCGCGGCCTTCCCACAGGCTGAAAATCACCGTCAGCACCAGCGGGCCGATGAAATACACCGTGGCCAGCGCCAGAATGACCCAGCCGCCTACCCCGAGCCGCTTCATTTGTGCCACCGTGAGGCACGGCGGGACGCCGCCGAACTCAGCCCCAGCACCGCGACCATAACCACGATCATGCCGACAGACAGCGCCGCCCCGGTCTGCGGCGAACTCATCACGTCACCGGACAGCACGTTGCCGATTTCCGTGGTCAGCAGTGCCAGATTGCCCGACGTCAGCGCATAGGCGGTGGCGTAGGCCGAAAACGCCGAGCCGAACAGCAGGATGAACGAGGAAAACAGCGACGGCAGCAACACCGGCAGCCCCACCATGCGCCAGTATTGCCCCGGCGTTGCGCCGAGATTCTCGCACGCCTCCCGCCATTCCACGCGCAGGCTTTGCAGCGCGGGCGTGATGATGACGACCATCAGCGGAATCTGGAAATAGCAGTAGACGACGGTCAACCCGGTGATGCTGTAGAGCGTGAAGCCCATCGCGTAGATGTCGATGCCAAGGTTTTTCAGCGCCTGCGTCAGCAGCCCGAGTGACCCAAGCGTGGCCACAAAGCCGAACGCCAGCGGCACGCCGCCGAAATTCGCCGCCACAGCACTGAAACTGGTCACCGCCGAGCGGAGACCTTCCGGTGCGGAGGGTTTCAGCACCGTATGGGCGATCAAGCCGCCCGCGATCACGCCCACCAATGCCGATGCGGCGGACAGTTGGATGGAATTACGGAACGCCACCAGATAGCGGTATTCCCCGAGCGCTTCGAGATATTCGAGCGTGAAGCCGTGTTCACCGCTGACAGACTGTGCGGCGAGCATGGCTGTCGGCGCGAGCATGAACAGCGCGGCAAAGGCCACAAACGCGGCAATGAAAAAATAGGGAACAGCCAATCGCATGAAGGGACCAGGAAGGTGTTTGCAGTATCAGCAACGAGGCTGCCCCTCCGGCGCGCAAAGACACCAGAGGGGCAGTTCCTGGATCAGCCCAGCTTCACAACCTTCGGCCACATGTCGGCCAGCGTCTTCTTGGCCGCGGCACTCTGGTCGGAGGTGGCAAACTTCACCGCCTTGTAGGCGTCGGCAGACGGCAGGTTCTTCAGCACATCGGCCGGGATCTTGCCGGCGGCAACCATCGCGTTGAAGCGGATCGGGTGCGCGAAACCGCCGAGGAACGCCATCTGGCCTTCGTCGCTGTAGAGATATTCCATCCACAGCTTCGCGTTGTTGGGGTGCGGCGCATAGGCGCTGATCGCCTGGCAGTAGTAGTTGCCGAACGGCTGCGCGTTCTCGGGCAGCACCACTTCAATCTCCGCCTTGCCCTTGGCGCCGTCCTTGATGGCGAGGTTCAGGTAGTCCCAGTTGATCAGGATCGGGGTCTGGCCGCTGGTCAGGCTGGCGGTGGTGCCCTTCACCGGGTTGTAGTTGCCGGCCGTGTTCAGCTTGCCGAAGAACTCGATGCCCGGGGCGATGTTGTCATACGAGCCGCCATTGCCCAGCGCCGCCGCGAACACCGCACCGAAGGCAGCGCCTGCGCCGAGCGGGTTGCCGTTCAGCGCAACCATGCCCTTGTATTCGGGCTTCAGCAGGTCCGCCCAGGTGCGCGGCATGTTCTTGACCACGGACATGTTGGCGCCGAACGACACCACGCCGAAATAGTCACCATACCACATGCCGTCCGGGTGCTTCACGTCGTCCGGAATTTCGTTCCAGGTGGCAACCTTGTACGGCTGGAACAGCTTCTCGGTGGTGCCGGTCAGCGCGAAGGCCGGGCCGACATCCACCACGTCCGGGGCGCGGGATTGGCTTTTCAGGCTGCGGATCGCCTGCAGTTCTTCGGCCGAGCTGCCATCCGGATTGGCGTCATCGATCTTGACGCCGTACATCTTCTCGAAATTGTCCATCAGCAGGCCGTAGTTGGCCCAGTCGCGCGGCAGCGTGATGACGTTCAGCGCGCCTTCGGCCTTCGCAGCGGCGATCAGGTCGGCCATGCCGGCGGCGCTGGCGCGGCGCACGCCGAAGCTGGACAGGCCCGCGCCAGCCAGACCGGCGGCAGCGGTGAGCTTCAGCGCGTTGCGGCGGCTGAAGGCAAGACGGATATTGTCGGACATGAAGACGCTCCGGAAGGTTTGTAGTCCGCGCGTCCTCTGTGCCGCCCCGTTACCGCAGTCAAAAGACAATATGAAGACAATGCACAGCCGTTGCTATTCTACCGTCAGATTTTCAGAAACCCGACCAGCCGTTCGGCCTCAGAGACAATCGGGCCGGCCAGCGCCGCCGCCTTGCCCGCGCCCTCGCGCAGCACCGCGTCCACACTGCCGGGGTCGGCCAGCCAGCGGCGGGTTTCGCTGGCGATCGGGGACAGCTTGGCCACCAGCAACTCGGACAGCGCGTCCTTGAAGCTGACAAACCCCTTGCCGCCGAAATCCGCCAGCACGCCTGCCAGATCGGTATCGGACAGTGCCGCGTAAATGCCCACCAGATTGCGCGCCTCCGGGCGGCCCTCAAGCCCGGCCGGTTCGCCCGGCAGCGGTTCGGCGTCGGTCTTGGCGCGGCGGACTTTCAGCGCGATGGTGTCGGCGTCGTCGGTCAGGTTGATGCGGCTCTGGTCCGACGGGTCGGACTTGCTCATTTTCTTGCTGCCGTCGCGCAGGCTCATCACGCGCGCCGCGATGCCCATGATGACGGGTTCGATCAGCGGGAAGAATTCAACGCCGTAATCGTGGTTGAATTTCTGGCCGATGTCGTTGGCCAGTTCCAGATGCTGGCGCTGGTCGTCGCCCACCGGCACGCGGGTGGCGTGGTAGGCGTGAATGTCGGCGGCCATCAGGTTCGGGTACACATACAGCCCGGTGGACGCCGCCTCACGGTCCTTGCCCGCCTTGTCCTTGAACTGCGTCATGCGGTTCAGCCAGCCCAGACGGGCGACGCAGTTGAAAATCCATGCCAGCCGCGCATGGGCGGGCACGGTGGACTGCGCGAACAGAATGTGCCGCTGCGGGTCAATGCCGCAGGCCAACAGGCTCGCCGCCATCTCGCGGGTCTGGGCGGCCAGTTGCGCCGGGTCCTGCCACTGGGTGATGGCGTGCAGGTCCACCACGCAATAGATGCACTCATGGTCGTGCTGCAACGCCACCCAGTTGCGCATCGCGCCCAGATAGTTGCCCAGGGTGGGGATGCCGGACGGCTGGATGCCGGAGAAGACGCGCTGCATGACCTGATATTCCGTGGATTTGTGCGGGGTTGTCAGAAAAGCCGCCGCCTGCGTCAAGCCTGTATCGCAGGCGGGCGGCGGCGGCGGGCCAGACGGCCCAGAATGTCGCGCACGTCAAACGCACCCAGCACCTGCCCCGCCACGCCATAAGCGGCCAGCCCGCCGCCCACCAGCACCCCAAGCCCCAGCCAGCGCAGCCCGCCATGCGCGGCAAGCGGCGCATACACGTCGTCTTCCAGCAGCCACAGCACCAGGCCCATGATGGCCGAGGCCGCCACCATGCGCGGCACCCGGCGGCTGAGCAGCGCGTCGCGGGCGAAATGGCCGCGCCGGTGCAGCACCCATAACAGCGCGGCGATATTGCCCCATGCGGCGATGGACGAGGCCAGTGCCGGGCCCAGATGCTGCAACGGCCCCATGAACGCCACGTTCAGCGCCAGATTCACGCCCACCGCGGCCATGCCGGTCTTGACCGGTGTCGCCGTGTCCCCGCGCGCGAAGAACGCCGGGATGATCACCTTGACCATCACGAAGGCAGGCAGCCCGATGGCATAGGCCGACAGCGCCTCGGCCGCCTTGGCCACATGCGCGGGGTCGAACGCGCCGCGCCCGAACAGCACGCTGATGATGGGCTGGCTGGTCACCAGCAGGGCGAGTGCGGCGGGCAGGGTCAGCACCAGTGCATATTCAATGGCGCGGTTCAGCGTGGCGACCGCTTCTTCAGGCTTCGCGCCATGCACCTGCCGCGACAGCGTGGGCAGCAGCGCGGTGCCCACCGCCGCCCCGATCACGCCCAGCGGCAACTGGTTGATGCGGTCGGCGTAATACAGCACCGCCACCGTGCCGGGCGGCAGCAGGCTGCCGATGATCACGTCCACGGACAAATTCAGCTGCGTCACCCCCGCGCCCAACAGGCCCGGCCCCATGCGGCGCAGCAGCACCTTCATCTCCGGCGTCAGACGCGGGCGCGGCAGATGCAGTTTCATTCCGGCGCGGCGCACCGCCCATGCCACCAGCCCAAGCTGAAACACCCCGGAGACGCTGACGCCATAGGCCAGCGCGTGCCCGGTGGTGGGCACCAGCCCGATCAGGCCGATCATAAAAGCAATGGAGGTGATGTTGTACAGAACGGGCGCGGCGGCGGCGGCGGCAAACTTGTTCAGCCCGTTCAGCACGCCGGACAGCAGCGCGGTCAGGCAGATCAGCGGCATATACGGAAACGCGATGCGGCTGAGGTCCACCGCCAGCTGAAACTTGTCCGGCATGTCCGCAAAGCCGGGGGCCAGAACCGCCATCACCTGCGGCATGAAAATCTCGGCGGCGATGGTCAGCCCCACCAGCCAGAACGCCATCACCGCGGCGGCCTGTTCGGCAAAACGCTGCGCCGGGCCAAGCCCTTCCGAGGCCAGCAGGCCGGAGAAGGCGGGCACGAAGGCAGCGTTGAACGCGCCCTCGCCAAACAGGCGGCGGAACAGATTGGGCAGCCGGTTGGCGACAAAAAATGCATCCGCCACCGGCCCCGCGCCAAGCAGGGCCGCGATCAGCACGTCACGCGCGAAGCCCAGCAACCGGCTGGCCATTGTCCAGCCGCCGACAGTGAGGATGCCACGAAGCATGGCGGGTGGTTAGCCGATGCGCGGGCGGGGCGCTACGGGGCGAGATGTCTCGACAGCACAGGGGCCGAATCGCTAGCATCGACAGCAATCTGCCCGGAGTGACGTCACATGGCCGTGTTGACCGTTCGGAACCTGCCCGACGAAACCCACCGCGCGCTGAAACGGCAAGCCGCCGCGCATGGGCGCAGCACCGAGGCCGAGGTACGCGCCATTCTGGAGGCAGCGGTGCGTCCGGCCGCCCAACTCGGAATCGGGTCCGAACTGGCCGCATTCGCTGACTCGTTCGGCGGCATCGAACTGGACATACCGCCGCGCACAGATCTGGCTGGTAAGGTGTCGTTCGATTGATCGTTCTTGACACCAACGTTGTCTCGGAAATCCTGCGGCCACGGCGCGATCTGGCGGTGATCGCGTGGCTGGACCGGCAGGCGGTCGCCACGCTTTACATTGCATCGGTCAGCATGGCGGAATTGTTGGCTGGCGCGGCGTATTTGCCGGATGGCAGGCGCAAGGCCGAGTTACGTGCAGCCATTGATCACGTGCTGAAACGCCTGTTTTCGACCCGTGTCCTGCCATTCGATGCCGATGCCGCGCATTTTTACGCGAATATGGCGTCTCTGGCCCGCCGCGCTGGCGTTGCCATCTCGGTCCCCGACGGCCAGATCGCCGCCATTGCCGCCGCGCACGGCTTTTCGGTGGCCACACGGGATACGGCGCCTTTCATCGCGGCCGGCGTGCCGGTGGTCAATCCGTGGCTGCAAGGCGGCTGAACAGTCACGCGGCTACTCATCCCGCAACGGCCGCGCCAGCAATGCGGCCATCGCCTGCTCCAGCGTGATGCGCCCACCCACCACGGCGGCCACCGCCGCACACACCGGCACGCTGGCCCCGGCCTGGGTGGCGCGGCGAACCATGGCGGGGGCAGTGGTCACGCCTTCCACCACGCCGGCATGGGTGGCCAGAATATCGCCGGGCGTCTGCCCCTGCCCCAGCGCCAGACCGAAGCGGAAATTGCGGCTGGCCGTGCCGGTGCAGGTCAGCAGCAGGTCGCCCAGCCCTGACAGGCCCGCCACCGTCTCGGCCCGCCCGCCCAGCGCCACCGCAAGCCGCGCCAATTCGGCCAGACCGCGCGTGACCAGCGCGGCGCGGGCATTTTCGCCCAGCCCTGCACCGATCACGGCCCCTGCGGCAATCGCCACCACGTTCTTCGCCGCCCCGCCGACCTGTGCGCCAATGGCATCCGCACTGGCGTAGAGCCGGAAGCTGCTGGTGGCGAGCGCCGCGACGGCCTGCGTGCGCACCTCATCCGCCCCGGCCACCACGGCGGCGGCGGGCAGACCGGCGGCGATCTCGCCCGCGAAAGTCGGGCCGGTCAGTACGGCGGCGGGGCGGCCGGGCTGCGCCTCAGCCAGAATTTCCAGCGGCAGTGCCAACGTGCCCGACTCGATCCCCTTCGCACAGCACAGCAGCGCCCCGCCCGGCGGCAGCACAGATGCGATGCCGCGCAGATGCTGCAACGGTACCGCGAGTACGGTCAGCCCGGCCGGGCGCAGAGTGGCAACAATCTCGATCTCCGGCGGCAGCGCCACACCGGGCAGGCGCGGATTGCCCCGCGTGGCGGCGATTTCGGCGGCACGGGCCGGGTCGCGGGCCCACAGCGTGACCTGCCGCCCGGCGCGGTGCGCCTGCAACGCCAGCGCGGTGCCCCATGCCCCGGCACCGGCCACCAGCACGCTATTCATCGACGAGGCGCAAAATCTCGGTCCCTGCGCCCGGCTCACCACGCCCCAGGTGCGCCAGCAGGGCCGACAGCAGTGGGGCGGCTTCCGCCTCGAAGCGGTACGGCGGGTTGACCACCAGCAGGCCGCAGCCGTTCAGCCGTGACGGGTCGAGCGGTTCGCGCAGGCAGAACTCGGCGGCGGCGATGTCGCGGATGCCGCTGTCTTTCAACGTGGCGTGAAAGCCGCGCAGCGGGGCGCGGTGCTTGATGGGGTACCACGCCGCCAGCACGGCGGCAGGGAACCGCTGATGTGCCAGTTTCAACGCATCGGCGAGGCGGTAGAACTCGTCCGGCTGCTCGAACGGCGGGTCGATCAGCACCAGCCCGCGCTTTTCCGGCGGTGGCAGCAAAGCGCGCAGAGCCGCATAGCCGTCGCGGAAATGCACCGAGACCTGCTTGTCGCGGCCAAACCGGGCGCGCAGCACGCCCGCGTCCTCGGGGTGCAGTTCGCAACACACCAGACGATCCGTGGCGCGCATCAGATGCCGGGCAATGGCCGGTGAGCCGGGATACAGGCCGAGTGCGCGCACCACGCCGAGGTAGCCGGCCAGCGCCGGGTCGGGGCTGTCCAGCAGGCGGAAAATGCCGTCCTGCGCCTCATTGGTACGGGTGGCAGGGCCTGCGGTCAGGTCGTAGCTGCCGATGCCCGCATGCGTGTCCAGCACCATGAATGGCGCGGGCTTGCGTTGCAGCGCCCGCAGCAGCCAGACCAGCAGCGCGTGCTTGAAGCAGTCGGCGAAGTTCCCGGCATGGAAGGCGTGGCGGTAGTTCATGCGGCCAACTCATCCATCGGCCAGCGCGGGCGGGGGGCGTGATCCAACGGATCGGTCAGGCCCAGCCGCAACCGCTCGATGCCGGTCCATGCCACCATCACCGCGTTGTCGCCGCACAGGCGCAGCGGCGGGGCGGCGAAGCTGAAGTCGCGCGTAGTGGCGGCAGCGGTCAGGGCAGCGCGGATCGCCTGATTGGCGGCGACCCCGCCCGCCACCACCAGCGTGCGCGCGCCATGGCGGGCGGCGAACATCTCCATCGCCCGCCCGGCCCGGTCGGCCAGCGTGACGGCCACCGCGCGCTGAAAGCTGGCGGCCAGATCGGCGGCGTCCTGCCCCGGCAGCGCGCCCGCCGGATAGGCGGCGACCAGTTGCGCGACGGCGGTCTTCAGGCCGGAGAACGAGAAATCGCAGCCCGGCCGGCCGAACAGCGGGCGGGGAAGCGCAAAGCGGGCGGCGTCACCCTGCGCGGCCAGACGCTCCAGCGCCGGGCCGCCGGGCCAGCCCAGACCCATCAATTTGGCCACCTTGTCGAACGCCTCACCCACCGCATCGTCGATGGTGCCGCCGAGGCGGACATGGCGGCCCACCCCTTCCACCGACACGCACTGGCAGTGCCCGCCCGAGACCAGCAACAGCAGATACGGGAATGCCAACCCTCCCGGCACCACGCCCGGCAGACGGGCGGTCAGGGCGTGCGCTTCCAGATGGTTCACGGCCACAAACGGCAGGCCATGCGCCATCGCCGCGCCCTTGGCGAAGCCCGCGCCGACGATCAGCCCGCCGATCAGCCCCGGCCCCGAGGTCGCGGCGATGCCGCCCAGATCGGCAAATCCCAATCCGGCCTGCTGCATCACCCTCGCCACCAGCCCCGGCAGATGCGCCAGATGCGCGCGCGCGGCGATTTCCGGCACCACGCCGCCAAAGGCCGCATGCTCCTGCTGGCTCAGCACCGCTTCGGCCAGCACCGCGCCATCGGCGGCCAGCACGGCTGCGGCTGTTTCATCACAGGATGTCTCAATTCCAAGCACGGGCTTGCCCAGCACGCCGCGCGTTCCTTCATGTGCAAGGCCGGTATGTAGGCCATCGGATCGCGCCATGCCCACATCGTCTGCTGCAGCCGAGCCATCCCGGGCTGCAGGCGTGCTGATCACCCGCCCCGAACCGGGAGCAAGCGAGACCGCGCGCAGGCTGGCAGCCCTTGGCTGGCAGCCGGTGGTGGCCCCGGCGCTGGCCGTGGTGGCGGGTGCGCTGGCCCGGCCCGGCACGCCGCAAGCGGTGCTGGTCACCAGCGCCAATGCCCTGCCCGCCTTGCCCGCGTCACTGCACGCCACGCTGCTGCTGGCGGTCGGCGACGCCACGGCGGCACGTGCCCGCGATGCAGGATTTGCCGATGTGCGCAGTGCCGGGCGCGATGCCGAGGCGCTGGCGGCGCTGGTGGCCGCCACATGCACGCCGGGCGGCGGGCCGCTGCTGCTGGCCAGCGGCGCGGGCCAGGGGCTGGCGCTGGCGGCGGATTTGCGGGCGCGCGGCTTTACCGTCCGCCGCAGGGTCGCCTATGCCGCACGGCCGGTATCTGAAATAACCGTGGCAGGGCGGAAGGCGTTGGACGAAGGGGGGCTGCGCGCGGCATTGTTCTTCTCGCCGGACACTGCGCGGGCTTTCATGAGCATTTTGCAACGCGACAGAACCGCACCCTTGGTGCAAGGCATCGACGCGCTGGCGCTTTCACCGGCGGTCGCCGCCCCGTTACGGGCGGCACCGTGGCGCAGCGTGCGGATTGCCGCCCACCCAACCCAGGACGAACTTTTGGCCCTGTTGTCATGAGCGACCTCACCCCCCAAGCCGAACCGGACGCCCCGGTTCCGGCCGAAGTCAGCCCCCGGATGGCCACACCGGCCCCCATGCCGCCACCGGCCGCATCCGCCCCGCCCGCCGCCCCCAGGGCAGCGCCGCCCAAGGCCGCGGCCCAGCCGAGCCGCAGCGCCCGCGCGGTGCTGACCGCGCTGGGCTTCGTGCTGCTGCTGGCGGGCTTGGGCTATGAGTGGCGGACACAACAGGACTTGGCACAGCAGGTTGCCAGCCTCGCCCAGCAGCCGTCACCGCCCGCCCCGCCGCCCGGGGTGGACCCGGCACGGGTCACGGGACTTGAGGGACGGCTGAAAGACCTCGAAGCCAGGCTGGCAGCGTTGCAGCAGCGCCCCGCGCCTGCCGCCGCCGCTGCGGCCGCGCCGGTCAATCTGGCGCCGCTGGATGCCCGGGTGTCGGCGCTGGAGGCGCGCGGGATCGGCGATCTGAATGCACTGACTGAAAAGGTGGCAGCTCTGGCCGCCCGGCTGAAGGCGCTGGAAGACGGCGAGGCCGCCTTGGCCGAGCGCGCCACCCGCGTGCTGGGATATGAGCGGGCACAACTGGCGCTGGAGGCTGGCGAGCCACTGGGCGACATCCCCGGTGCGTCACCCGCGCTGGCCCGTTTCGCCCATGCCAAACCACCCACCGAGGCGGCGCTTCGGCTGGCTTTTCCTGCCGCGGCCGACGCCGCCGAAGCTGCCAGCCGCCCCTCGGGCGAAGGCAAGGCCATTGCCGAGCGGATGTGGCTGAAGGTGCGCTCGCTGGTGACAGTGAAACAGGGCAACACCGTGCTGCTCGGCCCGCCCTCGGCGGCCGTGCTGGGCACCGCGCACGCGAAGCTGGAAGCCGGCGATCTGGGCGGGGCGGTGGCGGCGCTGTCGGGGCTGGACGCGGCGGCGGCGGCGGCCATTGCTGATTGGCGGAGTGCCGCGCAGGCGCTGCTGGACGCCCGCGCCGCGCTGGCCGCAGCGGCCAAAAGCTGATGCGCCGCATATTTGTTCTGGTCATCGGGGCCGCTGTGGCGGTCACGCTGGCCTGGTTCCTGGCCGGGCTGCCGGGGACGGTGCAAATCGAACTGGCGGGCTACTCGATCAGCTTTGTCACACCGCTGGCGGTGCTGGCGCTGGCGCTTGTGGTGTTCTTGCTGGTGGCGCTGTTGAAGGTGCTGGGCTGGCTGTGGCGCACGCCCACGCGGATGCGCTTCTGGCGCCGCCGCCGCCAGCGCGCCGGGGGCGACGATGCGGTGACCCGCACATTGGTGGCGATTGCGGCGGGCGACGGCGGCCACGCGCACAAGGAAGCTGCCAGGGCGCGCAAGCTGCTGGGCGATACGCCGCAGACATTGCTGCTGGCCGCCGAGGCCGGGCGGCTGGCCAATCGCGATGAGGAAGCCTCCGCAATCTACAAGCAACTGGCCGGGCGCGACGACGCAGCCCTGCTGGGCCTGCGCGGCCTGTTCCGGCAGGCCATGACCCGTGAAGCGTGGGACGAAGCCGCTGCCATTGCAGCGCGCGCCGAGCGGGTGCACCCCGGCGGGGCGTGGCTGCGCGATGAGCGCGCGCAACTGGCCGTGCGCACCGGCAACTGGCCACAGGCCCTGCGGCTGGCCGATTCCCGCGCCCCGCGTGACGCATTCGCCACGGCGGCGGCCAATGCCGAGAGCAATGCCGAGGAAGCGCTGCGGATGGCAAGGCGCGCGTGGAAAGACAGCCCGCGTTTCGTGCCCGCCGCATTGGCCTTCGCCCGGCGCCTGCGCCAGACCGGGCGCGAGGCGCGCGCGGTGCATGCCATTCGCGATGCCTGGACGGCCAATCCGCACCCTGAACTGGCCGCGTTCGTGCTGGACCCGATCAGCGACCCGCACACTCGCGCGCGAGAAGCCAGCGTTATCGTATCTGGCAACTACGACCACCCGGAAAGCCGCCTGCTGATGGCGCGCATGGCGCTGGACACAGGCGAGCTGCGTGACGCGCGGCACCATCTGGAACTGGCCCGGCAGGCAGGAATGAACCAGAAGCGCCTGTTCCTGCTGCTGGCCGAGATCGAGCAGCAGGAGCACGGCGACACGGAGGAAGGCCGCGCGGCCCTGCGCGACGCACTGCGGCTGGCCGCGATGGCCGATCCTGATCCGTCATGGCGCTGCGAGGCCTGCGGGACCGAGCACACGCAGTGGCACGCGGCATGTCCTGCATGCCATACGCCAGGCCGGGTGACATGGGGCGTGCGGCCGATGGCGCTGCTCGCGGGGTAGGCGGTCGCAACCGTACCGAGCGGATGCTCAGCGGCGACAGGCTGCGCGCGTGATCATCACCCCCGTTCAGATCCGCGCGGCCCGCGCGCTATTGCGGCTGGAACAGCAGGACATCTCGCGGCGCGCCCCTGTTCCGGTTTTGATTGTCCGCCAAATTGAGTCAGCACCGGACGCGCACAGCGTGCCCCCGGTAGCGGTGGCGGCGGTACAACACGCGCTGGAGGCGGCGGGTGCCGAATTCATCCCGCATGGGGTGGGCCGCCACATGACGGAAAAACCTGATGCTGCCGTGCTGTTCGCCAGCCTGCAGGCGTTGAGCCTGCGCAGCGCCGAGCGCCTCCACGGGCAGGCGTTGCTGACCGGCAGTGACCTTTACGTTCAGGATGGCTTGCCGGCGTGATTGCCGTGGACAGTTCGGTACTGGTGGCAATCCTGCGGCGCGAGGCGGAAGCTGACGCGTTCATGCGATGTCTGTCAGGGGCTGGCGGGTCTCTGCTGTCGGCGGTCAGCCTGCTGGAGACCAGCATGGTTATGGCGGGACGCACAGCGACAGCCGCAACTGGATTGAACTTGACGCGCTGATCGCGCTCGCCGGAATTGATGCCGTGCCGCACGACGCAGCACTCGCCGAAGCCGCACGGCAGGCGTTTCTGCGCTACGGCAAGGGCCGCCACCCAGCGGGGCTGAATCTAGGCGACTGCGCCGCCGATGCACTGGCCAACACGCATGGCTCGGCGCTGTTGTTCAAAGGAGAGGACTGCCGTCGCACCGATTTAGCCGCCGCCTTGCAGCCCATGCAAGCGTCCAACACCCTACCGTCCCCGCACCTCAAACGTGAACTCGCTCGCCCCGGTCGTCATCGGGTCCAGCGACAGCCGGTGTTCCAGCGGCGGGAAGGCGCGGCTGCGGCAGTCCTGGCGGTCGCACAGGCGGCAGGACTGGCCGAGGCCCACCACGGCGCGGTCAAGATCCAGTCCGTCCGCATACACAATCTCCCCGGCATGGGCGATGGCGGCACCCATGGCGATCACATGCACCGGCGGCGGTTCACCCCAGTGTGAG
>CAIPHQ010000144.1 GCA_903864895.1 uncultured Rhodospirillales bacterium | reverse complement strand
CATCAGGTTGCCGTATTCGGTGCGCTTGACCACGCCGTTGATGATCTCACCCACGCGGTCCTTGAACTCGTCGAACTGCTTCTTGCGCTCGTATTCGCGCACGCGCTGCACGATCACCTGCTTGGCGGTCTGCGCAGCAATGCGGCCGAAATCGATGGGCGGCAGCGGATCGACCAGATGCTCGCCGATCTTGATGCCCGGCTTGAACTTCGCGGCAATGTGAACGGGAATCTGGGTTTCCTCGTTCTCCACCTTCTCCACCGCCTCGGTCCAGCGCGACAGGCGGACATCGCCGGTCTTGCGGTCGATGGTGGCGCGGATGTCCTTCTCGTGCCCGTACTTGGCGCGGCCAGCCTTCTGGATGGCCTGTTCCATCGCCTCCAGCACTTCCTCGCGGTCGATGGACTTCTCACGCGCGACGGCGTCGGCGACCAGAAGCAGTTCGGGGCGGGCAATCGCGGTATCCATGGGCAATGCCCTCTCAGTTGGTCTTGGTGGGGGTGGCGGTGGCGGCGATCAATGCGTCGGTCAACACCAGCTTGGCTTTGCGTATATCGTGCAACGGCAGTTCGACTTCCACGCCGTCATCCAGCTTCATGCGGGCATGAGTGTCCGTCGCGCCCAGCACAATGCCGCCGAACCGCTTGCGGCCGTCGATCGGAATGGCGGTTTCAGCCTTGGCCTGATGCCCGGCGTAGCGCACCCAGTCCTTGCGGCGGGTCAACGGGCGGTCGATCCCGGCGGAACTGACTTCCAGTTGCCACTGGCCGGGAATCGGGTCGTCCACATCGATCACTGCGCCCACTGCATGGCTGATCGCCTCACAGTCCTCGACGGTGATCTGCTGGCCATCGGCGCGGTCAGCCATGATCTGCACCGTGGGCCGCTCGCGCCCAAGGACGGCGATGCGCACGAGTTCATAGCCCATGCCGGTCAGCGTGGGTGCGACAATGGCCGCGAAGCGCGCTTCGAGGCCGGTGTGATGCGGAAGATCAGGGTCCAAACAAAAAAAGGCGGCCGGTTAAGGCCACCCTCCGTAACGTCGCGGAAGATGATTTGTGACAGTGAGATAGCAGTTGGGGGGGGCGGATGCAAGGGCGGGCGTGCTCAGTGCAGCCGCGCAGCCTCGAACGCTTGTTGCAAACTCAGCACTCGCACGCCCGGACCGTTGCGCTGCGCCGCCAGTTTGCGGTGAAACCGGGTGTCAGCCGAGACAAACGGAATACGGCGTTCGACGGCGAGGGCCAGATAAAGGCAATCATAAATTCGCTGCCTCCCATGATGGCGACCGCAGGGCAGCGGTTCAAGCGCGCTCTACCGCTTGCGCAACGTCCAGTACAACGGCCCCCGTCCCGCCGCCAGCGCCTTCGCCTCATACCGTGTCGGCGGCCAGCCTTCGGGACGCTCGGTGGCGGGTGGCGGCACGCCGAACAGCGCCTGTGCTGCCAGCACGTCCGCCACCCACGCCTGATAGGTCGGATCGTCACTGGCAATGCGCCATTCTGCCCCCGGGCGCAGCACGCGGGCCAGTTCCGGCAAGAACGCCGGGTGCACGAAGCGGCGCTTGGCGTGGCGGGCTTTCGGCCACGGGTCGGGGAACATCAGGAACAGCCGGTCCAGACAGCCATCCGGCAGCGCACGCAGCAGCGTGCGGGCATCCGAATCCCACAACCGCAAATGGCCGGGCAGCGGCGCGGTGGCCTCAATGCCCTCCACCCCATTGTCCGGCACCAGCCGTGACAGCAATGAGCAGATGCCGTTCTCGAACACCTCGCAGGCGATCAGCCCCACGCCGGGATGCGCGGCAACCTGCGCCAGCGCGTGCTCACCACCGCCAAAGCCGACTTCCAGCCAGAGTTCGTCGATGGACACAGGGAAAGACGCGCGCGGCGTGGCTGCCAGCGCCATGTCGAAGCGCAGGCGCGGCAGCGCCTGCTCCATCAGCCGCACCTGACGCGGGCTCAGCGCATGGGTGCGCGGGCGGCCGTAAAGCTGCGCGGGCGGCGGTTTCAGCCGCCGCCCTTCGGACTCGCTCAGCGGTTGAAGGCCGACTTCAGCGCCGGCACCAGATCGGTGCGCTCCCACGTGAAGGTGCCCTTCTCCTCGTCCGGCTCGCGGCCGAAATGCCCGTAGGCCGAGGTGACGGCATAGATCGGCCGGTTCAACTTCAGATGCTCGCGGATACCGCGCGGGGTCAGGTTCATCAGATCGCGCAGCGCCTTTTCCAGCGTCTGTTCGTTCACGTCATACGGGTTGCCGTGCAGGTCCACATACACCGACAGCGGGTGCGACACGCCGATGGCGTAGCTGATCTGCAACGTGCAGCGTTCGGCCAGACCGGCGGCCACCACGTTCTTGGCCAGATAGCGGCAGGCATAGGCAGCCGAGCGGTCCACCTTGGTGGGGTCCTTGCCGCTGAACGCGCCACCGCCATGCGGCGAGGCACCGCCATAGGTGTCCACGATGATCTTGCGCCCGGTCAGGCCGCAATCGCCGTCCGGCCCGCCGATGACGAACTTGCCGGTCGGGTTGACGTAGATTTCATGTGCTTCCGGCATCCAGCCCTGCGGCAGGCTGCTCTCGAAGATCGGCAGCACCATCTCGCGGATGCGTTCCTGGCTCACGTTCTCGTCGTGCTGGGTGGACAGCACGATGCTGGTCGCGCCCACCGGGCGGCCATCCACGTAGCGCAGCGTCACCTGGCTTTTGGCGTCCGGCTGCAAACCGGCCACCGACACGTCCTTGTTGGCGCGCAGTTCGTTGATCCGGCGCAGGATCAGATGCGCGTAATACAGCGGGGCAGGCATCAGGCTCGGCGTCTCGGTGCAGGCATACCCGAACATGATGCCCTGGTCGCCCGCGCCCTCGTCCTTGTTGCCGGCCGAGTCCACGCCAACCGCGATGTCGGCGGACTGCGCGTGCAGATGCACTTCCACCTTGGCGTTCTTCCAGGAGAAGCCTTCCTGGTCGTAGCCGATGTCATGGACCGCCATGCGGGCGTTATGCGCCAGCAGTTCCGGGGTGATGGTGTCCGGCCCGCGCGTTTCACCGGCCAGCACGATGCGGTTGGTCGTCACCAGCGTTTCGCACGCCACACGGGCGTACGGGTCAGCGGCGAGGAAGGTGTCGAGCACGGTATCGCTGATGCGGTCCGCCACCTTGTCGGGGTGGCCCGCCGAGACCGACTCGGAAGTGAACAGAAATTCGCCCTTGTCGCGCATGGCTGATCCCGGAACGGCTGAGAATGGCCGGGCTGTGTGGCGGAACGTGGCCCCGGGGTCAAGCCCGCGAGCGGGCCGGGGTCTGCCCCTAGCGCATACCCAACACGTCCATCATGGAATACAGCCCCGCCGGGCGGCCCTGTGCCCACAACGCGGCGCGCACCGCGCCGGTGGCGAAGGCGCGGCGGTCGAAGGCGCGATGGGTCAGTTCGATGTGCTCGGTGGCGGCCGCGAACAGCAGCGTGTGCTCACCCACCACCTGCCCGCCACGCAGGGCCGCAAACCCGATGGCGCCCGGTTTGCGTGCGCCGGTATGGCCGTGCCGCCCGCTTTCGATCACGTCGTCCAGCTCCACGCCCCGTCCGCGCGCGACGGCGCGGCCCATGCCCAGCGCCGTGCCGGACGGCGCATCGACCTTCTGGCGGTGATGCATCTCGACGATTTCGGCGTCGTAGGTCTCGGACGGCAGGGCGGCCGCCATCCGCTCGGCCAGCGCCAGCACAAGGTTCACCCCGGGCGAGAAGTTCGGCGCATGCACCACCGGCACCACGCGGGCCGCCTCGGCCACCGCCGCATTGTCGGCGGGAAGTAGCCCGGTGGTGCCCAGCACCCAGCCGCAACCGGCGGCGGACACTGCGGCGGCGTGGCTGATGGCGGTACTGTGGTGGGTGAAATCCACCACCACGTCACAGGCGGCAGCCAGCGCCGCGATATCGGCGAACATCACTTGGCCGGGTGCGTCCACCCGGTCGATGCCGCCCGCCAGCACGGCCCCGGCGGCGAGGACTTCCTCGGCCAGCACTTGCCCCATTCGCCCGGCAATGCCGGCAATTCCGATACGTTTGCGCATGGCCGCAGAGTGCGTCAGCCCCGCCGCCGGGGTCAATGCGGCCGCATGTCGGTTCCGGGTTGCCGAAGCGCGGCCCCGGCTTCAAGCTCAGCGGCGAACGGGAAGGGACAAACCCATGAACAACATCACGGCCCCCGAAGATCTGCGCGCCCACTACGGCACCGTGCACCCGCTGGCCGTGCGCAAGGTGCTCGGCAAACTCGATGACCATTGCCGCCATTTCATCGCGCTGTCGCCGTTCGCGGTGCTGGCCACGGCGGACGGCCAAGGCGGCGTGGATGCCAGCCCGCGTGGCGATGCGCCCGGCTTCGTGAAGGTTCTGGACGATACGCATATTCTGCTGCCCGACCGGCCCGGCAACAACCGGGTGGACAGCTACGGCAACGTGGTCGCCCACCCCGGTATCGGCCTGCTGTTCTTTCTGCCCGGCGTCAACGAGACCCTGCGGGTGAACGGCAACGCCACCGTGATCACCGACGCGAGCCTGTTGGCGCAGGCCCCCGCACAAAACAAGGTGCCCTCGGCGGGCTTGCTGGTGGAAGTGACGGAGGTGTTTTTCCACTGCGCCAAGGCGCTGATGCGCAGCAAATTGTGGGACCCGGCCACGCAGGTCGAGCGCAGCGCGTTCCCCACGCTTGGCAAGATCATCGCCGACCAGACCCGCGCCATGCCCGCGCCGGAAGCCGATGCGCTGGTGGAGGACGGCTACCGCAACAATTTGTACTAGTCCGCCACGCGGCCGGGGGCGCTACCCCCGGCCGTGGAAGAACTCCTTGGCCTTGGCGAAGAAGCCCTCATGCTCGGGGCTGCCCTTGCCGTCGCCCGCCGCGTCGAATTTCTCCAGCAATTCGCGCTGCTTGCTGGTCAGGTTGTTCGGCGTTTCCACCTGCACCTGAATCACCATGTCGCCGCGTTGCGCGCTGCGCAGCACCGAGAAGCCCTTGCCGCGCATGCGGAATTGCTGGCCCGTTTGCGTGCCGGACGGGATTTTCAGCTTGGCGCGGGTGCCGTCGATGGCGGGCACTTCCAGTTCCGCTCCCAGTGCGGCCTGAGTCATCCGCAGCGGCACCAGACAGAAAATCGTCGCGCCGTCGCGCTGAAAGATCGGGTGCGGGCGGATCGCCACATGCACATACAAATCCCCCGCCGGTGCGCCCGGCCCGCCCGCCTCTCCCTCACCGGACAGACGGATGCGCGTGCCGTCTTCCACCCCGGCCGGAATCTGCACGCTCAGCGTGCGCTCACGCTGCACCGTGCCCGCGCCCGAGCAGATGCGGCACGGGTTGCGCACGGTGCGGCCCTGCCCGCCGCAGGTCGGGCACGTGCGCTCGACAATGAAAAATCCCTGCTGCGCCCGAACCTTGCCCGCACCCTGACAGGTGCCGCAGGTCTCGGACCCGGCAGCGCCCTTTTCCGACCCGGTGCCGCTGCACGCCTCGCAACTGACCCGCGTGGCCACCCGCAGCGAACTTTTGGTGCCGGTGAACGCCTCGGCCAGATCAATTTCGACGCTGGTGCGCAAATCCTGCCCGGGGCGCGGACCGCGCCCGCCGCCGCGCCGCTGGCCACCGGCGAAATCGCCGAACATCTGCTCGAAAATATCGCCGATGCCGCCCGCGCCGAAATCGAAGCCCTGCGGCCCGCCGCCGCCGCCGTTCTCGAACGCTGCGTGGCCGAAGCGGTCATACGCGGCGCGCTTCTGCTCGTCCTTCAGAACGTCGTATGCCTCGTTGATTTCCTTGAACTTCGATTCGGCCGACTTGTCGCCCGGATTGCGGTCAGGATGGTACTGCATCGCCAGCTTGCGATACGCTTTCTTCATGTCGTCGGGCGTGGCCTCGCGCGGCACACCCAAGGTAGCGTAGTAATCCTGTTTCGCCATCGCTCAGCCCTCACCGTGGCGCTGATACAGCGATGCGCCCGCCTTCAAAGAAGCGCGGGCGCACCAGCTGACTTAGCCCAAAAAAGCCAGATTAGTGCGGCTTCTTCTTATCGTCCACTTCCTCGAATTCGGCATCGACAACCTTGTCGTCGCCGGGTGCCGCACCGCCGGCCGCACCGGCCTCGCCCTGCGCCTTGTACATCGCCTCGCCCAGCTTCATCGCGGCGTTGCTCAGCCGCTCGGTCGCCTGCGTCAGCGCATCGGCGTCGGTGCCTTCCATCGCCGAGCGCGCGGCGGCCACGGCAGCCTCCGCCTCACCCTTGTCCTGCGCGGCAACCTTGCCCTCGTTTTCCTTCAGCGTCTTTTCGACCTGATGGATCAGCGAGTCGGCGTGGTTCTTCGCCTCGATGAAGGCCCGGCGCTTCTTGTCGGCGTCGGCATTGGCCTCGGCCTCCTTGACCATCCGCTCGATGTCGCTGTCGGACAGGCCGGAGCGCGCCTGGATCTTGATCTGCTGCTCCTTGCCGGTTGCCTTGTCCTTGGCCTGGACCGAGACGATGCCGTTGGCGTCGATGTCGAAGGTGACTTCGATCTGCGGCACGCCGCGCGGCGCCGGCATGATGCCCTGCAGGTCGAAATTGCCCAGCAGCTTGTTGTCCGCCGCCATCTCGCGCTCGCCCTGGAACACCTTGATG
>CAIPHQ010000143.1 GCA_903864895.1 uncultured Rhodospirillales bacterium | reverse complement strand
TCGACGGTTTTCGCCGCACCTTGCAGGGCGGCCGCCGCGTCGCCGCGCTGCACGGCGGTGACCATCTCGGCATCGAGGGCGGCGCGGTATTCGGCGCGGAACTGCGCGCTGCTGGTACTGGCCGCCGGGCCTTCGTTCCAGACGATGTGCAGCGCCGCCACGGCTTCCTTGGCGCGCCAGAAACTGTCGGCCACCACGGCCACGGCGTCTTTCAGCCGCACCACCGCCTTGATGCCGCGCCGTTGCAGCACCGCGGCGTCGTCCACATGGTCCAGCGTGCCGCCGAACACCGGGCAGGCGGTGACGGCGGCGTACAGCATGCCGGGCAGGCGGGTATCGATGCCGAATTTCGCCGCCCCGGTGGTCTTCACCGGCACATCCAGCCGGGCCATCGCCTGCCCCGCGAGGCGGAACTGCTCGGGTTTGCGGATGGCCGGTTCGGCGGTCAGCATCACCAGCGCCGCATCCGCCGCCACTGCGCCATAGTCCAGCGCCCGCCCGGTGGCGGCGTGGCGCACCTGCCCGGCTTCGGTGGTGCAGGTGTCAAGCGAAACAGCCCAGCGATTGGCGGCAGCCGTCACCAGACGCAGCCGCGCGGACGCCCCGGCCTGTTGCAGCACCTTGAACGAGGTGCGGACCGACGAACTGCCGCCCGTGCCCATGCGGCCATAAATGTTCTTTTCCAGCAGGTTGCGATGGGCGGAAGCGTATTCCACCCGCACCGAACGCCAGTCGATGTCCAGCTCCTCGGCCACCAGCATGGCCAGCGAGGTCAGCACCCCCTGCCCCATTTCCTGCTTGGCGATGCGGATCAGCACGCTGTTGTCGGGTTCGATCACCAGCCACACCGACATCTCCGTGGCCCCCGCGGGCACGTCGCGGTCCCACACGGTGGGGCCGGTGGGCAGGGCGTGTGCCGTCCCGGGCAGTGCGGCGGCGATGGCCAAGCCCCCGGCGGCGGACAGTGTGGCCAGCAAAAACTGGCGGCGGGCAATGGCGTTCATGGCCGGTCCCCTTACGTGCGCAGCAGATCGGCGGCGTGATGGATGGCCGCGCGCAACCGTGGATAGGTGCCGCAACGGCAGATATTGCCGATCCCGGCGTCGATATCCGCGTCGGTGGGCCGGGGCGTCTGCTTCAGAAACGCCGCCGCCGCCATGATCTGCCCGGACTGGCAGTAGCCGCATTGCGGCACGTCACCTGCCACCCACGCCACCTGCACCGGGTGGTTGCCGTCCGGCGACAGGCCTTCGATGGTGGTGACCACCGCACCCTCCAGCCCGCCCACCGGCAGTGAGCAGGACCGCACTGCCTCGCCGTTCACATGCACCGTGCAGGCCCCGCATTGCGCGATGCCGCAGCCGTATTTGGTGCCGGTCAGCCCGATTTCGTCACGCAGCACCCAGAGCAGCGGCATCTCGGCCTCCACGTCCAGCGTGTGCGTGTGTCCGTTGACCGTGAGCGTGACCATGCTGCCCTCCCGCGAAGCCTTCGCCGCGCGCGGGAGGTTAGGCCCGAACCGGGCCGCGCATCAACAATCGTTGCCTAGGCGGCACCAGCCGGGTGGAAGCGGTGAGCGGGCCAGCCTGCCATGTCCTCGTACAGCCGGTATTTCTCGTCCACCACCTGCTGCGCCGCGATCATCAGGCGGGCGGCGTCCTCCGGATGGGTTTGCGCCAGCGTGCGATAGCGCAACTCGTTGCCCGCATAGTCGGTGAACGGGCGCGACGGGCGCGGGCTGTCGAGCCGGAACGGGTTTTCGCCGATGTCGCGCATGGCCGGATTGTAGCGGAACAGCGGCCAGTAGCCGCATCCCACCGCCAGATCCTGTTGCAGCATGCCCTTTCGCATGTCGATGCCATGCGCGATGCAGTGGCTGTAGGCCAGAATGATGCTCGGCCCGCCCCACGCCTCGGCTTCACGGAACGCCAGCAGCGTCTGCTGCGCGTTGGCCCCCATAGCCACCTGCGCCACATAGACGTTGCCATAGGCGATGGCCTGCAACGCCAGATCCTTGCGCGCCGTGCGTTTGCCCGCCGCGGCAAACCGCGCGACGGCGCCCAGCGGCGTGGCCTTGGAGGATTGGCCGCCGGTGTTGGAATAAACCTCGGTGTCCAGCACCAGCACGTTCACATCGCGCCCGGTGGACAGCACATGGTCCAGCCCGCCATAGCCGATGTCGTAGGCCCAGCCATCGCCACCCACCAGCCAGACGCTGCGGCGCACGAAATGGTCGGCCACCGACAGCAGATGGCGGGCGGCGGGTGATGACAGCGTGCGCACCCGCCGCGCCAGTTCGGCGACACGTTCCCGCTGCGCGCGAATTTCGGATTCGCGGATTTGCGGTGCGGCGATGATGGCGTCCACCAGATCCGGCCCGATCTCGGGTGCCAGATCGCGCGCCAGACGCATCGCGGTTTCCACATGCTTGTCGGCGGCAATGCGGAAGCCCAGGCCAAATTCGGCATTGTCCTCGAACAGCGAGTTCGACCACGCCGGGCCGCGCCCGTCGGCATTGGCCATCCATGGCGTGACCGGCAGATTGCCGCCGTAGATGGAACTGCACCCGGTGGCGTTGGCCACCATCATGCGGTCGCCGAACAACTGCGACAGCAGCTTCAGATACGGCGTCTCACCGCATCCGGCACAGGCCCCGGAATAGGCGAACAGCGGCTCCAGAAACTGCACGCCGCGCACATTGGCGAAGTCCACGCGGGCACGGTCGTTGACCGGCAACTGCTCGAAGAACTCGAAACTGGCTCGCCCCGGCTCGATCAGCGGCAACTTGTCGAACAGGTCAATGGCCTTGGTGGTGCCGCCGGCCGCATCCACCGCCGGGCAGGCTTCCACGCACAGGCCGCAGCCGGTGCAATCTTCCAGCGACAGGCCGAGCGTGAAGCGCACATCCGGGTAGCCGCGCACGTTGATCGGCGCGGAGGCGAAGCCTTCCGGCGCGCCGTCCAGACGGCTGGAATCGTAGTATTTGCCGCGAATCACACCATGCGGGCAGACAAAGCTGCACTGGCCGCACTGGATGCACAGATCGGCACGCCACACCGGCACAATCTCGGCGATGTTGCGCTTCTCCCACACGGCCGTGCCGCTGGGGAACGTGCCGTCGATGGGCATGGCGCTGACCGGCAGATCATCCCCCAATCCGGCCATCATCTGCGCGGTCACGCTGCGCACGAAGGCGGGGGCGCGGTCTGGCACGGCGGCCAGACGCTCCCACACGCTGCTGGCCGCAGCCGGGATGGCGACGCGATGCAGGTTGGCAAGGGCCGCATCGACGGCGGCGAAATTCTTCTCCACCACATCGCCGCCCTTGCGGCCATAGGCCTTGCGAATGGATTTCTTGATTTCCTCGATGGCGTCGTCATGCGGCAGCACGCCGGAAATGGCGAAGAAACAGGTTTGCAGAATGGTGTTGGTGCGCCCGCGCAACCCGGCTTCGGCCGCCACGCGCGTGGCGTCGATCACATAGACCTGCAACCCGAGGTCGATGATGCGCTGCTGCATGGAACGCGGCAGCCGGTCCCATACCGCATCGGCGTCGTACGGGCTGTTGAGCAGGAACACCGCACCCGGGGCTGCGAAGCGCAGCACGTCGGCGCGCTCCACAAAGCCGAACTGGTGGCAGGCAATGAAACTCGCGTGGCGGATCAGATACGGCGCCCGGATCGGGTGCGGGCCGAACCGCAGATGCGAGACGGTCTGCGCGCCGGATTTGTGGCTGTCGTACACAAAATAGCCTTGCGCGTGCAGCCCGGCATCCTCGGCGATGATCTTCACACTGTTCTTGTTGCCGCCCACGGTGCCATCCGCACCAAGGCCGTAGAACAGCGCCTCCACCGTGTCCGGCAGGCTCAGATGGTAGTCGGCATCCGGGGTCAAATGCGTGTGGGTCACGTCGTCGATGATGCCGAGCGTGAAACCGTGGCGCGGTGAGGGTTTGCCGAGTTCGTCAAATGCGGCCTTGACCAGATTGGGCGGGAAATCCTTCGAGGACAGGCCGTACCGCCCGCCCACCACACGCGGCATGGTGGCGCGCGCGCCGGTGCCCACGGCCTGCGCCAGCGTGGCCACCACATCCTGATACAGCGGCTCACCGGACGCGCCGGATTCCTTGCACTGTTCCAGCACCGCCACCGCACGCACGCTTTCAGGCAGTGCTGCCAGAAACGCCGCCGCCGCGAACGGGCGATACAGGCGCACCTGCAACACGCCGGCCTTCTCGCCCTGCGCAATCAACGCGGTGGCGGTTTCCCGCGCGGTTTCTGCGCCCGACCCCATCAGCACCAGAACGCGCTGCGCATCCGGCGCGCCGTGATAGTCGAACAGCTTGTAGTGCCGCCCGGTCAGCGCAGCAAACTTGTCCATCGCCGCCTGCACATGGCCCGGCACCGCTTCGTAAAACGGATTGCTGGCCTCGCGGGCTTGAAAGAACGTGTCGGTGTTGTGGGCGGTGCCGCGCACCACCGGGTGTTCCGGGTCCAGCGCGCGGCCGCGATGCGCGCGCACCAGATCATCGTCGATCATGCTACGGATCACACTGTCATCGACGATATCCACCGTGTTCAGTTCATGGCTGGTGCGGAAGCCGTCGAAGAAATGTACGAACGGAATCCGCGCCGCCAGCGTGGCCGCCTGCGCGATCAGCGCGCTGTCATGCGCTTCCTGCACCGAGGCCGACGCCAGCAGCGCAAACCCGGTGCCGCGCGCGGCCATCACGTCGCTGTGGTCGCCAAAGATCGACAGCGCCTGCGTGGCCAGCGCGCGGGCCGCGACATGGAACACGGTGCAGGTCAGTTCCCCCGCAATCTTGTACATGTTCGGCAGCATCAGCATCAGGCCCTGCGACGCGGTGAACGTCGTGGTCAGCGCGCCCGCCTGCAACGCGCCATGCACGGTGCCCGCCGCCCCGCCTTCGCTTTGCATCTGCTGTACCACGGGCACGTTGCCCCAGATATTCAGCTTGCCCTCGCTGGCCCATTCATCTGCGAGTTCCGCCATCGTGGAACTCGGCGTGATCGGATAGATCGCGCAGACTTCGTTGACCCGGTAAGCAACGTGGGCAACGGCGGTGTTGCCGTCCATCGTGGCGCGCATCACACCGCCTCCGCTTCAAGGGCCATCGTGATGGCGTGGCACGGGCATTGTTCGAAGCACACCGCGCATCCGGTGCAGGCTTCGGTGCGCAGGCGATAGCCTTGGCCCGCGCCGAGTTTGTCGATGGCGTCTTCCGGGCAGGCGGCGAAGCAATTGTCGCATTCATAGCAGGTGCCGCAGGACAGGCAGCGCTGCGCCTCCCGCCGCGCTGCGAGTTCCCCAAGGCCCGCGACAACTTCGGCAAAGCCTTCCGTGCGCGCCGCCACCGGCAGTTCCGTCTGCCGAGCCGGGGCAGCATCACTGAACACCGGCAGATGCAGCATGGCGTAAGTTGCCACCGGCGGCGGCGGTGTTTCGCTGCGGCGGGTTCCGCGCAACCATGCGTCGATATGCCGTGCCGCGCGCTTGCCGTGGCCGACCGCCACCGTGACGGTGCGCTCGCTCGGCACCATGTCGCCGCCGGCGAAAATGCCCGCAGCACCGGTCATCATGCCGGTATCGACAATCACGGTGCCATCATCCTTGAAGCCGATGCCGGGCACGGCGCGCAGGAAGCCGGTGTCGGTGTCCTGACCCAGCGCCAGCACCACAGCGTCGGCGTGCAGTGTTTCAAACTCGCCGGTCGGCACCGGGCGGCCGTCCGCGCCGATATCCATCCGCTCGATGGTCATCGAAGTTTCACCGATGTCCTTGATGGTGGTCAGCCAGCGGATTTTCACGCCCTCGGCCTCCGCCTCATCAGCCTCAAACGCGTGCGCGGGCATGTGGGCACGGTCGCGGCGATAGACGATCATCGCCTCCTCGGCGCCAAGGCGCTTGGCGGTGCGGGCGGCGTCCATCGCCGTGTTGCCGCCGCCATACACCACCACACGGCGGCCGAGCAGCGGCGCGCTGCCGGCCGCCACGTCGCGCAGGAAGCCCACCGCATCCAGCACGCGGGCCGCATCACGGGCCGGGATGTCCACGCGCTTGGAGACATGCGCGCCCACGGCCACAAACGCGGCATCGAACCTGCCCGCCGCCATTTCGGCCTGCAAATCCGCCACCTTGCGGTTCAGCACGATGGTGACCCCCATCCGCTCGATGCGGGCGATTTCAGCCAGCAGATCGGCGCGGGGCAGGCGGTAGGCCGGGATGCCGAAATGCAGCATCCCACCCGGCAACGGCCCGGCCTCATGGATGGTCACGCTATGGCCAAGCCGGGTCAGGTGATACGCCGCCGACAGCCCGCTTGGCCCGGCGCCGGCCACCAGCACGCGATGGCCGGAGGGTGCTGCGGTCACCGGCGGGGTCCAGCCCTGGGCCAGCGCCATGTCCCCCAGAAACCGCTCCACGGCATGGATACTGACCGCGTCGTCCATCTGGCCGCGATTGCAGGCGGTTTCACACGGGTGGTAGCAGACCCGGCCATGCACGGCGGGCAGCGGATTGTCGGCCACCAGCGTCTCCCACGCGCGCTGGTACTCACCCGCCTGCGCGAAAGCCAGCCAGCCCTGAATGTTCTCCCCCGCCGGGCACACCGCATTGCACGGCGGCAGCAGATTTTGCCAAACCGGCCGCCGCTGCCGCACCGGTCCGGTGCCGCGCTCGGCGGTCAGATCAATGGCCTGGGTCATGTCAGCCGGATGCTGGCCCATGCGCGCCTCGGATCCCCAATGTTGCTCTGGCGATAATCCAGGGCGGCGGCGGGCGCGTTGACCCGGATCAAACGCGGCACCGGGATGATCAAGTGCCACAAATGTTTGCGGCGGCACGATGGCGGACTGTGGTAACGAATGCGCCGCCGGTCGATGGGGCGGAGACGGCGGATACCGGGTCGCTGGCACCATGATCATGTATCAAAGATTGCCAAACGCGCCGGTTCTGTTAATCATAACGTCAAGGTCGGCGGATGGCCGCCGCCGGACCGAACGCCGGAGTGCGACAATTGACTACGACGCTTCCGCACCGCACCGACATCACCCGCCCCGCATGGTGGCGCTCCCTGGGGCTGTTGCTGTCAGGCAACGGCCCGGATGCCGGGTCGCCGTTCCGGGCACCGCCGCCCCGGCCCATCACGCTGTCGGCGGTGCAGCGGCAGTATTTTGACGATAACGGCTATCTGATCCTGCGCGGCTTCATCCACCCGCACACCATCGCCGCCGCGCGGTTGCGGCTCGATGCGCTATGGCGCGCGCGGCCGAAAGATCTGCCGGTGGTCATCGACACCTTCATCGGGACCGAAAAGCAACAGCGCTGCTTCTTCCCGGATGCCGACCCGTCGGCGCGGACGCATCCGTACAAAATTTCGGATTTGCACCTGCACGACGAAACGTTGCAGGATCTGTGCGCCGATATCCGGCTGATCTCGGCCATGAACCAGTTGCTGGACGAAAGCGCCGTGGTCATGAACACGCTATTGCTGGAATATGGCAGCCAGCAGGACGCGCATGTTGACACGCATGACATGCCTTCCGTCACGCCCGTCAAAAAGGCAGCGGCATGGATTGCGCTTGACCCCGCCACGGAAGACAACGGCCCGCTGTTCTACTATCCAAAATCCCACCTGCTCCCGCCGCACCGCCTTACCCGTGCCGGGTTGCCAGCAGCCAGCGCCGGCATGCAGCAAATCATCGACGAGTATCAGCTGGAACGGCGTGACCTTCTGGTAGAACCCGGCGACGTTCTGATCTGGCATCCGCAGTTGTTGCGCGGCGACAGCCCGACCCGTGATCCCAAGGCCACCCGGCTGTCGCTGGTAACGTATTACGCGACCACGGCGGACGTGGCGCCCGAGGACAGGATTGACCTTGGTGGCGGCCGCACATTGCTAAGAAAACCCCAACCAGTCATCGGCTGATCCGGTCAGGCCGCACGCACGGCGCATCAGTTGCCTTATCGGCGCCTGCGTCACAGCCGGTGGCTCCGCAGCCTATTAATAGGCCCAT
>CAIPHQ010000142.1 GCA_903864895.1 uncultured Rhodospirillales bacterium | reverse complement strand
GTGGTCCGCTGGCTCGGCTACGGGGCTGAAGCGCGGGCGCGGCTTGATGAGGATGGCGGACCGGACGATGAGGAGTCGCGTCTGCACCGCCTGACGCGGTGGAACGTGATCGTGCAGATGGAGCATCTGCAAACCCACCCGTCAGTGCTGGCCGCGCAGGATGCGGGGCGGTTGTTCGTGCATGGCTGGGTGTACGACATCGAAACCGGCATGGTGGAAGCCTATGACCCGATGACCGGTACGTTCTCGGAATTTCCGCTGCGTGCGGCACCGGGCAGCGGCATCTGAGCGGGTTGCAGCCCGCCTTTTCCGTGCGCGTTTCCTTCGTCTGGCCGGTTCTGGCGCTGTTGCTGGCGGCCCGTGTGGCGGTGGCCGTAACGCTCGATCTGCACTGGGACGAGACGTATTACTGGCAGTGGTCGCGCCACATGGCGCTGAGCTTCTACGACCATCCGCCGATGGTGGCGTACGGCATCTGGCTCGGCACCGCGCTGTTCGGCGACACGGCGCTGGGCATCCGCGCCCCGGCCATCGCCGCGATGCTGGCGGCCTCGGTGCTGGTGTACTGGCTGGCGATGACGCTGTTTGCAGACCGGCGCATGGGCCTGCTGAGCCTGCTGTGGTTCAGCGTGATGCCGCATACCGGGTTCTTCTCGGTCATCATGTTCCCGGACACCCCGGCGCTGCTGTTCTGGGTGCTGACCTGCTGCGCGCTGGCGCAGGTATGGCGCACCGGGCAGGGGGGCTGGTGGTATCTGGCCGGGGCGGCGCTGGGCCTGACCATGCTCAGCAAATACACCGGCGCCTTTCTTGCCCTCGGCACGGTGGCGTGGGTAGGGCTGTCCGCCGAGATGCGCCCGTGGCTGCGCCGCAAACAGCCCTATCTGGCCGCGCTGCTGGGGCTGGCGGTGTTCAGCCCCGTGCTGCTGTGGAACGCACAGCATGGCTGGGTGTCGTTCACCAAGCAGTTCGGCCGCGTGCTGGATGCGGCACCGGACGCCGGGTTGGCCAATGCCGGAGCCTATCTGGGCGTGCAGGCGGCGTTCGTCTCGCCGCTGATCTACGCGTTCTGTCTCGCCGGAAGCGGCGTGGCCTTGTGGCGTGGCGTGCGGCCCAAGGGAGGGCAGGGGCAGGGCGTGTGGCTGCTGCTGGCGCTGACCTCGCTGCCCACGCTGCTGTTCTTTCTGGTCCACGCGCTGACCGACATCGTGAAACCGCAATGGCCGAGTGCCGCCTATCCCACCGCGATCATCGCGGGCGTGGCCGCATTTGCGCCGCTGGTGCCATCCCGCCCGTGGGTGCGCCGCGCGTTCGTGGCCGCGCCATGGGTGGGGCTCGCCGCCACCGCGGCGCTATATCTGCAAATGACGCTGACACTGGTGCCGGTGGCGGCCGCAGGCGACCCGCTGGCGATTTTCGCCGGATGGGCCAATCTGGCCCGCGCCACAAGCGCCGCCGCCGTGGCGCAGCAGGCGGGCTATATCGCCACCACCGGCTACGTGCCCGCCGCGCTGTTCCGCTTCTACCTGAACGACGGCCCGCCGGTGCTGCAACTGTCCGAGGCGCTGCGCTACACCAACGAAGCGCCTGTGGATCAATCGGTGCTGGCGCAGAACGCCGGGCTATATCTGGCCCCGGCGGCACAGGACGACATCGCGGCGCTGCGCCCGCATTTCGACAGCGTCACGCCACTGCCGCCGCTCGTGCGTGCCCGGCGGGGTGATGCGATTGCGGAGTACCGGGTGTACCGGCTGGATGGTTATCGTGGCGGGTTGCCGTTATGGGGGGCGATTGGGGCGATGAGCGGAACGCGGTGAGCAGTCACCGCCCCATCAATGCCCGCTGAACGGCCTCCGGGTCCGCCGCGATCACCCGCAGCAGCGTGGTGGCGGGACCGGAGGGGGCGCGGCGGCCCTGTTCGTATTGCTGGATCGTCTCCACCCGGAAGCCGAACCGGTCGGCGAACTGCTTCTGGCTGAGGGAAAGCCGTTCCCGCAAGGCGCGGACTTCCTCGGCGCTGGGCGGCGGATAGACCACGCGGGCGCGGGCGAAGTCCTCATCGGTCCAGGCATCGCCGTCCTCGGCGGCCCAGGCCTCGATCTGTTCCTCCGAGACGGGCTGAAGAGCTGCGACTTCTTCCAGGATTTTCGCCCGGTCAATGTCGGCGGCGTTGATCCTCACGATAGCCATCACGTTCCTTTCGATTGGCCCGGCGCAAGCTGATGATGCGCCTTGCGCCGTCCCGATCCGTATATACGCACACCAAGATCGTCTCTCCGACCTGTCCGACCGCGCAGATGCGTTGCTCACCGTAATTGTGGCGGACATCTTCGCGCTCGACCACGTAGCCCTCGAACATCGTAACCGCGACCCGGAAGGCGAGGCCGCGCACCACCCGGTTCCGCTCGCTCTTGGCCTCATCCCACTCGAACTGCATGGCTACCTTACGTAGGTGGTGAATTGTCCGTCAACGACGGACTACCCCGAATGCACGGTGCGCATCGCCGCCGTCTGCTCGAACAATTTCAGCAACACCCGCACCGCCTGCCCGCGTGCCGAGGTCAGGCGCGGGTCCTTCTGCAACAACAGTTCCGCATCCCGTGCCGCCATGTGCAGCAAGCCCTCATGCAGCACCGGGTCAGCCAGTCGCCAGCCCGGCGCGCCGGATTGCCGTGTGCCCAGCAGGTCGCCACCGCCGCGCAGGCGGAAATCCTCGTCGGCGATCAGAAAACCGTCTTCGGTGTCGCGCAGCAGCAGCAGGCGGCGGCGGGCGATCTCGCTCAGGCTGTCGTCGTGCAGCAGCAGGCAGAAGCTCGCGGCCATGCCGCGCCCGACGCGCCCGCGCAGCTGGTGCAACTGCGCCAGCCCGAAGCGGTCGGCGTGTTCGATCACCATCACGCTGGCCTCGGGCACGTCCACGCCCACCTCGATCACCGTGGTCGCCACCAGCAGGCGCGTGCGCCCGGCGGCGAAATCGGCCAGCGCCGCTTCCCGCACCGCACTCTCCTGCTGGCCGTGCGCAAGACTGACGGCCACACCGAAGCGGTCGCGCAATTCGGCAAACCGCGCCTCGGCAGCGGCAAGGTCGGTGGCTTCGCTTTCGCTGACCATCGGGCAGACCCAGTACACCCGCGCCCCGCTGTCCAGCGCGCGGGCCACTGCGTCCGTCACGTCGGGCAGGGTGGCGAGCGAATGCAGCGTGGTGCGCACCGGCTTGCGCCCGGCGGGCTTGCCGGACAGGCGGCTGACCTGCATTTCGCCCCATTGGGTCAGCAGCAGCGTGCGCGGAATCGGGGTTGCGGTCATCACCAGCACATCGGCGGTGGACCCCTTGCCGCCCATCGAAAGCCGCTGATCCACGCCGAAGCGGTGCTGCTCGTCGATCACCGCCAAGGCCAGATCGCGATACGCCACCTTGTCCTGAAACAGCGCGTGCGTGCCCACCACCAGCGGAATCGAGCCATCCGCCAGCCCGGCCAGCACCCGGGTGCGCGCAGCCCCCTTCACCGATCCGGTGAGCAGCACGGCGGGGACCGGGGAGATTTTCTCCAGCGTGCGGAAATGCTGCTGCGCCAGCACTTCCGTGGGGGCCATCAGGGCGGCCTGCGCGCCCGCTTCTACCGCGCGCAGCATCGCCAGCACCGCCACCAGCGTCTTGCCGCTGCCCACATCGCCCTGCAGCAGCCGCAGCATCCGGCGCGGGGCGGCCAGATCGGCGTCGATTTCGGCCAGCGCCGTCACCTGCGATTCAGTGGGCGTGTGGCCGAACGCCGTCAGCGCCTTCGCCCGCAACGTGCCATCGCCGCCCAGCGCCCGGCCCGGGCGGTCGCGCACCCGGCGCCGCACGATGGTCAGCGCCACTTGCCCGGCCAGCAATTCATCATAGGCCAGCCGGTTGCGCGCCGCTGCGGGCGGGGGCGCTGCGGGCAGATGCAACGCGCGCAGCGCCGGGCCGAAATCGGGCCATTTCTCCCGCGCCAGCAGCGCCAGGTCGTGCCATGGCGGCATCTCGGGCACCGCATCCAGCGCCTCGGTGATGGCCTTGCGCACCTGCCACGGGAACAGCCCGGCGGTCAGCGGCCACACCGCTTCCACCCCCGGCAGGCGGTCCGCCTGTTCAAGGGCCACGATATGGTCGGGGTGGACCATGTTGCGCCGCTCATCCACCCGGCCCGAGACCAGCACCTTGCCGCCCGGCGGCAGTTTGCCACGCGGAAAACCCTTGAAGAACGTCAGTTCGCAGAACGCCGTGCCGTCGCTGACGATGGCCTTGGTGGGCTGCCGCGCGTTGGCGGGCGGTTCGATGCGGATCACATCCACCGCCACCGTCGCCATCTTGCCCGGTTGCAGGTCGCGCAGCGCGGTGCGTTCGCGGCGGTCGATATACGAATCAGGCAGGTGAAACAGCAGGTCGATCACCCGCCCACCCCCGGTCGCACGGTGCAGCAACGCCGCCAGCGCCGCGCCAACGCCGCGCAGGCTGGTCTGGGGTGCGAAAAGTCGCGCGAGTCGGTCAGGTTCCACGGCTGACACTCAACAGGGCGCAGCCTATATGGCAACACGCTGATGGCAGACCTTATGACCCCGACTGATCCTGAGCCTTTGGGCATTCGCCGCCGGAGGCTGTTGTTCCGCGCCAATCATCGTGGCACACACGAAACGGACTTGCTGATCGGCGGCTATGTCTCCGCCCGCATCGGCGCGCTGAGCGATGCCGAGATGGACGCGCTGGAAGAGATCCTGGAATTGCCCGACACCGACCTCGCCGACTGGCTCACCGGCCGCAGCCCGATCCCGCCCGAGGCTGACAGCCCGATGCTGCGCGCCATCCGCACGGCGGCGCTGCGATGAGCGGCGCCACCATCTGGGGCGTGCCGGACGGCTGGGATGCCGTGCTGCTCGGCCGCCGCGCCCGCGAAGTGCAGGCCACCGGCCTGCTGCATGTGGCGCGCGACGACGTACGCATGGCGAAGCTGGCAGATTCGCTGGCGTTCTTCTCGCCCGAAACCGAGGTGCTGCGCTTCCCGGCGTGGGATTGCCTGCCGTACGACCGCGTCTCACCCAACCCGGAACTGGTCAGCCAGCGCATTTCCACGCTGGCGAGCCTGCTGGAACCGCCGGAACGCCCGCGCATCGTGCTGACCACGGTCAATGCGCTGGTGCAGCGCGTGCCGCCGCGCGCCGTGTTTCAGGGCATCAGCCGCCCGCTGGCACCCGGCAGCACGGTGAAGCCCGAGGAACTGGCGCGGTTTCTGGAAGGCAACGGCTATGGCCGCGCGGGCACGGTGATGGAGCCGGGCGAATACGCCATGCGCGGCGGCATCATCGACATCTTCCCGGCGGGCCGCCCGGACCCGGTGCGGCTGGATCTGTTCGGCGACACCATCGAGAGCATCCGCGCCTTCGACCCCACCACCCAGCGCAGCGGCGCCAAGGTGGACAAGCTCACGCTGCGCCCGGTCAGCGAGGTGTTTCTGGACAAGGACTCCATCGCCCGCTTCCGCACCGGCTGGCGCGACCTGTTCGGGCAGGCGGCCAGCACGGACCCGTTGTACCTGTCCATCAGCGAAGGCCGCCGCCATCCGGGGATGGAACACTGGGTGCCGCTGTTCCATGAGCATCTGGAAACGCTGATGGACTATCTGCCCGGTGCCTCGGTCAGCATGGATTATCAGGACGCAGATGTGCTGACGGCGCGGCTGGAAATGGTGGCCGACCATTACGACGCCCGCAAGACCCTGCCGCGCGACGGCGAAACCCCATACCGGCCGCTGCCGCCGGGGATGCTGTATCTGAACCGCATCACATGGGACGCGATGCTGGACGGCGTGCCGCTGTCCACGTTCAGCCCGTTTGGCCGCCCGGACGACACGGCGGAGCCGGGCATCGACGCGGGTGGCCGCCCCGCACCGATTCTGGCGCAGACCGCAGGCTCCGGCCCCAACGCCTTCGACCAGTTCAAGACACTGGCCGACCGCTGGGCGGGGGAGGGGCGGCGGGTGATGGTGGCGGCGTGGTCGCGCGGGTCGCGCGAGCGCATTGGCCATCTGCTGCGCGAACACGGGCTGAAGCCGGAAGCCACCGACGATTTCGACAAGGCGCGGCGCGCCAAGCCGGGCAGTGTGGCGCTGGTGACGCTGGCGCTGGAACGCGGTTTCATCGCCGATGATCCGCAACTGGGCCGCATCGCCTGTCTGTCCGAGCAGGATTTGCTGGGCGAGCGCATCAGCCGCCCGCCGCGCCGCCGCAAGCGCGCCGACCAGTTCATTGCCGAGGCCACCGAAATCGCCGAGGGCGATCTGGTGGTGCATCAGGACCACGGCATCGGGCGTTATGACGGGCTGGTGACCATCACCGTCAGCGATGCGCCGCATGACTGCCTGCGGCTGATCTATGACGGCGGCGACAAGTTGTTCCTGCCGGTGGAAAACATCGAAATGCTGTCGCGCTTCGGCAGCGAGACGGCGGGGGTCACGCTCGACAAGCTGGGCAGCGGGTCGTGGCAGACCCGCAAATCCAAGGCCAAGCAGCGCATCCGCGACATGGCGGGCGAGTTGATCCGCATCGCCGCCTCCCGCCGCCTCCGCGATGCCGAGGTGATGGCCCCGGCGGAAGGCGCGTGGGACGAATTCTGCGCCCGCTTCCCGTTCGCCGAGACCGAGGATCAGGGCCGCGCGATTGCCGATGTGCTGGAAGACATGGCCTCCGGCCGCCCGATGGACCGGCTGATCTGCGGCGATGTGGGCTTCGGCAAGACCGAGGTGGCGCTGCGCGCCGCGTTTGTCGCCGCGATGTCGGGCAATCAGGTGGCGGTGGTGGTGCCGACCACGCTGCTGGCGCGCCAGCATTTCCGCACCTTCTCGGCCCGGTTTGCCGGTTTGCCGGTGAAGGTGGCGCAGTTGTCGCGCATGGTCACCGCCAAGGACGCCGCCGAGAACCGCAAGGCGCTGGCCGAGGGCGACGTGCAGATCATCGTCGGCACCCACGCGCTGCTGGCCAAGGGCGTGGAATTCGCCTCACTCGGCCTCGTGATCGTGGACGAGGAGCAGCATTTCGGCGTCGCCCACAAGGAAAAGCTGAAGGCGCTGAAGGCCGACGTGCATGTGCTGACGCTGACCGCCACGCCCATTCCGCGCACGCTGCAACTGGCGCTGACCGGGGTGCGGGAGATGAGCATCATCGCCACGCCGCCGGTGGACCGGCTTGCGGTGCGCACGTTCATCATGCCGTTTGATGGCGTGGTGGCGCGGGAGGCGATCCAGCGTGAGCGGTTCCGCGGCGGGCAGGTGTTCTGCGTGGTGCCGCGCATCGAGGATCTGGCCACCATGGCCGACCGTCTGGCCGCCATTGTGCCGGAAGCCCGCATGGCGATGGCACATGGCCGCCTGGCCCCCACCGAACTTGAACGGGTGATGACCGAGTTCGGCGACGGCAAATACGACATCCTGCTGTCCACCAACATCGTCGAAAGCGGGCTGGACATGCCTGCCGTGAACACGCTGATCATCCACCGCGCCGACATGTTCGGCCTCGGCCAGTTGTACCAGCTGCGCGGGCGGGTCGGGCGCGGCAAGCAGCGCGGTTACGCCTATCTGACGTGGCCCACGAGCCACCGGCTGTCGGCGGCGGCGGAAAAGCGGCTGACAGTGATGCAGACGCTGGACGCGCTGGGCGCCGGGTTCACGCTGGCCAGCCACGATCTGGACATTCGCGGCGCGGGCAACCTGCTGGGCGACGAGCAGTCCGGCCATATCCGCGAAGTGGGCATCGAGTTGTACCAGCAGATGCTGGAAGACGCCGTGGCCGACATGAAGGCCGAGAAAGGGCGCAAGAAGGCCGAAGACCGCGACTGGACGCCGAATATCGGCCTTGGCCTGCCGGTGCTGATCCCGGAAGCCTATGTGCGCGACCTGCCGGTGCGGCTGGGACTGTACCGGCGCATCGGCAGCCTTGCCAGCGATGCCGAGACACAGGCGATGGCCGCCGAACTGGTGGACCGCTTCGGCCCGCTGCCCGATGAGGTGGAGAACCTGTTGCAGGTCGTCACTCTCAAGCGCCTGTGCCGCGAGTCCGGGGTGGAGAAGCTGGAAGCCGGGCCGAAAGGCATGGTGCTGAGCTTCCGGGGCAATGCGTTCCGCAATCCGTCCGGGCTGGTCACATGGCTGTCCAGGAAGGGCGGGGTGGTGCGGCTGCGGCCGGACCACAAGCTGGCCGTGGCCGGGGACATGCCCGTCACGCAACGCTTGCGGCTGGCGCGTGACATCATGGAGAACCTGAACCGCATTGCGGTGCAAGCCAAGGCAGCGTAGCCGAAGCCCGGCGCGCCGCGGGAGACTTTGCCATGTGGCTTCTGCCGATCTTCCTGTTCCTTCTGGTGTTTTGGGCGATGTGGATCGTCTCCGAGCGGTTTCTCGTCCAGCCGGACGCGCGCGCATTCGCGGCGTTCATTGCGACCTGTGTTGTGATGGCATTGGGCGAACTGGCGCGGCGATCGGTCATGTCGATCGAGCGTGACCCCACCGAAAAGGCCCGCGAGGCGTGGACCCACCACGCGGCACCGGGCGGGCGGGCGGCGGATTCGGCCAGCGAGGCCGTAGATTCGTGGCTGGTGCTGCGCGGTGAGACCGCCGAAGCGGCACCGCCTGCGGACCACGCAGACGGCAGCCCCAAGCCCCAGGCAACGGGAGCGGAGGCCGCGCCTCAGCCGGACAGTGCCGCTGCCCCCGGTGCTACCACCCAGTAACGCCCCGGCATCGCCAGCCGGAACGCCAGCACGCCGCCCTGCACCAGATCCAGCCGCGCGGCACCATCGGTCCAGCGCCAGTCCGCTTCCGGGATGTGCCAGCCGCCGGCAAGGCGCGCGTCGTCCAGGGCCAGTGGCGCGCCATTCAGGCTCAGGTCAGCCACCGCCACACCCAGCCTGCGCGTGTCGTCAAGCCGGGGCGCGGTTTCGGCGGGTACCCATGTGCGCGACAGCAGTTGCACTGCACCGGCGGGAACGGACGCGCGCACCCATGCGCCGTCCCGGTGCATCGCCAGCGCCCGCCCGCCTGCCAGCAGCGCCAGCCCGGCGTCATCGCTCAGCGCGTGGCCCAATATACCTGCACGCTCCAGCAGGGTGGCGCGAAGTGCCGCCAGCCTTGGCCCATCGCGCAACAGTTCGGCGCAGGCCTTGGCCTGCCAGTCCTGCCGGGCGAAATCCGGGTGCAGCATCAGTGCCGGGCCACCGTCCACAAAGGCGCTGCGGTTGCCGGTGTCCAGATAGCTTTCGCACGGCAGGCCTTCAGCCAGCAGCACGTCGTGGCGTTCCAGTTCCACGTGCCAGTAGGTGATCCGCTCCACCGCCACCTGCGCGATGCTGCGCCCGTTCACCAGATAGCGCACCGGCACCAGCACGCCGCCTGCGAACACCGCGTGGTCCGGGCTGAGCCACACGTCCCGCGCGGGCACGCCCTGCGCGAATGCGCTGGCCTGCACCCGCACCGGGTTCACGTCGTGCGGGCGCGGATGGCGGCGGCATTCCGTTACACGGTGCCCGGTCCAGACAATCGCGCGGCTGCCGCCGAACGGGGAGCGCACCCGCATTCCGGGCCGCAACGCCTCCACCGCCACATCGCCGGTTTCGGTGGCGATGCGCGTGCCCTCGGCGAAGCAGGCAATCAGGATGGTGTCGGTGCCCGATGACAGGAAGCGGAACGTGGTGCCCGCCGGGTCATGCCGCGCCGGGTCCAGTTGCAGCGTCACCAGCGGGCTCGATCCGGCGGAGACCACCAGTTGGTCAGACGCGTTCACCACCGCCGAGGTGACGCCGGTGATGCCGTGCAGCACCAGTTGGTTGCCGGTGGCAAGCCCGGTGAGGGTGCCCTGTACCTGGGTGGGGTTGGACAGCGTGAGTTGCCCGCTGCCGGTAAAAATCACTGATTGTGTGGCCGAGACGGTGCCGCCCAGCGCCCATGTGCCGCCCGCGTCCACCTGCACCGTGCTGAATCCGGTGTACTGGGTGCCGAACTGCGTGACCGTTCCGGCGCTGCCGCCCGCCAGCAGTTCCAGTGTCCCCAGCGCCGCTGTGGCCCCGCTGGCCCCGCCTTCCACAAGCCCGGTGAACACCGCGCCGGGCGCCATTTCCACCCGGTTGGTGTGCAGCGTGCTGGACTGGAACACCGAAAACTGCGTGCCGGTGATGGTGCCGCTGTTGACCACCGTGGTGTCGTAATACGCCACAATCCCGTACGGTCCGCCTGCGATGGTGCCGGTGGCGTCGTTCAGGATGATGCCCGGCGTGTGAATCCACACCGCTGCCCCGGCCGTTTCCGGAACACCCGGTCCGGCGTTGCTGGCGAAGATGTAGCCGTCATTGGTGATGGTGCCGGTGATGGTGGGGGAGATGGTGCCCGAATTGGGCCGGTAGCCGATGGCCACCCCCTTCCACTGCGCGGTGATATGCCCGCCCGCGAGGTTGGTGACGCTGCCGCCCTTGGTCAGATACACGCCCGCATAGCCCGCGCCGAACGACGTGTCCGGGTGGTTGCTGGCGACACTGCCGGAATTGATGACGGTGCCCGCGCCGCTGAGCTTGATGCCGACATCAAGGATGGTGACGGTGCCGGTATTTGTGACCAGGCCGCCCACACGCAGATCGACAGCTGCGCGTTCGCCATTGGAGTAGATGTATTTCGGGCCCTGGCGGGTGCTGTAAACTGCCGTGCTGGCAACACTGCCGGCATTGTTCACGGTACCACTGGATGTCAGCAATATTCCAACATTGCCGCTGGTTATCGTGCCGGTTGCCACATTTGTGACGCTGCTGGCGGTTCCGGTAATGGCCACAGCGTATGTTTGAATACTGCCGGGTGCCGAGATGGTTCCGGCGTTATTGGTGCTGCCCGCACCGGCGACGAAGACGCCAACACTCAGCCGGGTCAGGGCCGTGCCGGTAATATTGCCACCCACGGCGTTATTGACAGAGCCGCCGACCAATTGCGCTCCGTAATAGCCGGCAATCACGCCGCCAGACTGATTGGTGATCGTTCCGCTGCCATTCAGCAGAATGCCGATGCTGCTGGGGGCTGTGCCATCAGCTTTCACCTGCCCGCTATTGGTGATGCTCCAGACCGCGCTGGCATCCGCACTGATGGCTGCAGCATTGGTGTTGCTCACCGCAGCACCACTGGCAATCGTCACCGGGTTGGACGCCGTGCCGCTCAGCGTCACCCCGGTCAGGATCGTGCCGCTGACTGTCGTTCCGCTCATCGCCTGTTCCCTGCCGCCGCTGGATCACTCACGGCGGCAGCACCCCAACGCCTGCGCCATGACAGCCAACCTAGCGGGGAAGCAACCCTGGCGGCAACGCCCGCGCCTTGTCCGCCAACGGCAGCGCGCCTAGTCTGCGCGCTCGTTGCAACGCTCAGGACCGCTCGCTCATGGCCGCCAAAATCTGGGACAAGTCCCGCCTGCCCTCGCGCCACACCACACAGGGGCCCGAGCGCGCGCCGCATCGGTCGTACTATTACGCCATGGGCATGACGCAGGAGGAGATTGACCAGCCCTTCGTCGGCGTCGCCACCTGCTGGAACGAAGCCGCGCCCTGCAACATCGCGCTGTCGCGGCAGGCGCAGTCGGTGAAGAAAGGCGTCGCCGAGGCCAACGGCACGGCGCGCGAATTCACCACCATCACCGTCACCGATGGCATCGCGATGGGCCATCAGGGCATGAAGTCATCACTGGTGTCGCGCGAGTGCATCGCCGACTCGGTAGAACTGACCGTGCGCGGCCATGGCTATGATGCGCTGGTGGGTCTGGCGGGCTGCGACAAGTCGCTGCCGGGCATGATGATGGCCATGGTGCGGCTGAACGTGCCGAGCGTGTTCATGTATGGCGGCTCGATCCTGCCGGGCAAGTTCCGCGGCCGTGACGTGACCGTGGTGGACGTGTTCGAGGCAGTGGGCCAGCACGCGGCGGGCAAGATGTCCGCCGAAGACCTGCATGAACTGGAATGCGTGGCCTGCCCGTCGGCGGGTGCTTGCGGCGGGCAGTTCACCGCCAACACCATGGCGACCGTCTCCGAAGCCATTGGCCTCGCGCTGCCCGGGTCCGCCGGGTCGCCCGCGCCGTATGAGGAGCGGGACCGCTGGGCGGTGGAATCCGGCCGCGCGGTGATGCACCTGATCGAAAAGCAGATCCGCCCGCGCGACATCGTCACGCTGCGCTCGCTGCGCAACGCCGCCGTGGTGGTGGGTGCCACCGGCGGGTCCACCAACGCGGCGCTGCATCTGCCCGCACTGGCCAATGAGGCGGGCATCCGCTTCACGCTGGACGATGTGGCCGACATCATGCGCAAGACCCCGTACATCGCCGACCTGAAGCCGGGCGGCAAATACGTGGCGCTGGACGTGCACAACGTCGGCGGCATCCCGGTGATCATCAAGGCGCTGCTCGATGCCGGGCTGCTTGACGGCGACTGCATGACCGTGACCGGCAAGACGCTGGCCGAAAACCACAAGGACGTGGTGTTCCCGCTGGATCAGGACGTGATCTACCCGGTCAGCCGCGCCATCACGCCCACCGGCGGCGTGGTGGGCCTGAAGGGCAATCTGTGCCCCGAAGGTGCGGTGGTGAAGGTGGCGGGCATGAAGAACCAGCGCTTCGAAGGCACCGCCCTGTGCTTCGACAGCGAGGAAGAGGCCTTCGCCGCCGTACAGGCCCGCGCCTACAAGGCCGGTGACGTGATCATCATTCGCTACGAAGGCCCCAAGGGCGGGCCGGGGATGCGCGAAATGCTGTCCACCACCAGCGCCATCTATGGGCAGGGCATGGGCGAACATGTGGCGCTGATCACCGATGGCCGCTTCTCGGGCGCCACGCGCGGGTTCTGCGTGGGCCATGTCGGGCCGGAAGCCGCCGTGGGCGGGCCGCTGGCACTGCTGCAGAACGGCGACCGCATCGTCATCGACGCGGTGGCGGGCACGATGGACGCGCTGCTGAGCGACGCCGAATGGGATGCCCGCCGCGCCGCGTGGAAGCCGCGCGCCACTGACTATAACAGCGGTGCCATCTGGCGCTTCGGCCAGACCGTGGGTCCGGCCTATCTGGGGGCGGTGACGCATCCGGGTGCGTCGGCCGAGACGCATTGTTACGCCGATCTGTAACGCTGTTTGGCTTTACTGAAACTTTAC
>CAIPHQ010000141.1 GCA_903864895.1 uncultured Rhodospirillales bacterium | reverse complement strand
TCGATCGTGGTGCCGCCCGAGATCACGTCCAGCCGGTTATGCACCGCGCCGTCCAGTGCCGCGCTGCCCAGCACCGTGAAGCCCAGGCTGCGCAGGTCGATGGTGCCGCCCGGCGCAAATCCGTCGATGGTGTTGGGGAAGCTGAACACCGGCGCGCTGCCGCCCAGCGCGGCGGCGTCGATGATCAGCGTGGCGCTGCCGGTGAAATCCACCGCCCCGGTGCCCGCTGCACCGGGCGCCGCCAGTTCCAGCAAGCCGCCCTGCAGCGTGAGGCCGCCGGTGAAGGTGTTGGCAGCGGAGAGTTTCAGCGTGCCGCTGCCGTTCACCAGCACGCCGATGCTGCCCGGCGTGTAGCCGCTCGCCCCGCCATATCCGGCCGCCGCCGCCGACCCGGTGTCGTCGCCGATCACGCCCGTCACCGTTTGGGTGCCGATGGGCGTGAAGGTCAGCGTGTTGTTGCCCTGCAGATAGATGCCGCTGCCGAACGCCTGCCCGGACACGAACCCGGTGCCGCCGGCGACGGTGCCGCTGTTGAGGACCGACGCTCCGGCAATGGTCAGAGAGGCGCCCTGCTGCACAAAGATATCGCCACCCGCCGCCAGCCCGCCGCCGCCCTGCGGACCCGTCGTTGAACCGGAAGCATCGCCGCCGCCAAAGCCCCCGCCGGCGGAACCAAAGGGTGCACCACCACCGCCGCCGCCAAACCCCCCGCCGCCACCGTGGCTAACGCCGTATCCGCCGCCGCCCCCGAAGCCGCCGCCACCACCCGTCGAGTACGCCGCACCGCCGCCGCCGCCAAAGCCGCCGTCGCCGCCAATCCCGGTTCCCGAGTAGTTCGTGCCGCCAACACCGCCGCCGCCGCCGCCGCGTGACCAGCCGCCGCCACCACCACCACCAGACGCACCGCCGGCACCGGCAGCACCGAAGCTCGTGGGAAGGCCCTGCCCGGTGCCGCCGCCTGCAGCCCCCGGAACAATGCCGCCCCCACCGGCCCCGCCCGTATTCTTGGCGGAGTTTCGCGTGCCGCCCGCAGCACCAATGCCGCCACCACCGCCGCCAGCACTGGCCTGAACGCTTCCGCCATCGCCGCCCAGTCCGCCACCGCCGCCGCCGGCAAAATAGCTGCTGACTATGTTGGCGGCGAGGCTGCTGCCGCCCTGCGCCGCGTCGCCGGAGAAGGTCACGCCGGTCAGCGTCACCCGGCCCGCGTCACCGGCCACGTTGGCGCCCACGAACAGCCCGCCGCCCAGCCCCGCGCCGCCACCGCCGCCAGTGGCGTTGCCGCCGCGCGCCAGCATGTTGTTGATGGCCAGACCGCTCACATTCACCACGCCCGCGTACACGAACAGGCCGCGCTCGGTCCCGCCGCCATCCAGCGTGTGGCCGTGGCCGATGATGTCCACCGTCACGCCGGGCTGAATGTTCAGCGCCAGCAACTGCGTGCTGCCCAGCGCGACATCGCCCCCGAGGTCCAGCGTGATGCTGCCCGGTGTGGCCACGCCGTCCGCCGCCAGAATGGCCGCGTTCAGATCGGCCACCGTGTTGATGTCGAACACCAGGCTGGAGGTGGTGCTGCCCAGCGTGATCGCCCCGCTGCCCGCCGACGCGCCGGGCGCCACTTCCAGTGTCGCCCCGGCCCCGATGGAGGTGCCGCCGCTGTAGGTGTTGGCCGATTGCAGCAGCGAGGCGCCGGATGAAGCAACCAGCGCGCCGCTGCCCGAAATGACGCCGCTGCCCGGCGACCCGCCCGCCGCCAGTTCCAGCGTGGCGCCGGCCCCGATGGTGGTGCCGCCGGTGTAGGTGTTGGCGGCAGACAGCTTCAGCGTGCCGCTGCCGTTCACCACCACGCTGATGCTGCCCGGCGTGTAGCCGCTGGCCCCGCCATAGCCCGCAGCGGCAGCCGAATCCTGGTCGCCGCCGATCACGCCGCTCACCGTTTGGGTGCCGGTGGGCATGAAGGTCAGCGTGTTGTTGCCTTGCAGATAGATGCCGCTGGCGAACGCCTGCCCGGCTTCGGCCCCGTTGCCGCCGGCCACGCTGCCCGCGTCCAGGCTGGACGCGCCGACAATGGTGATACTGGCGCCTTTCTGCACGAAAATGTCACCACCGGCACCAAGCCCGCCGCCGCCGGTCAAGTGGCCGCCATTGCCGGCGCCGAACCCGCCATTGCCGCTGGGACCGGACCAGGAGCCGCCCGCACCGCCACCGAAGCCGCCGTCGCCAGCCGTGTTGAGGCCAAAGCCGCCGCCGCCGCCAAAACCGCCGCCACCGCCGCCATTGCTGTAGCTGCCGCCGCCGCCGCCGCCATACCCGCCGGCACCGCCATAGCCCAGGCTGCTCGGGCTGCCGCCGACACCGCCACCACCACCGGCACTGGAGGGTTCATTGCTCAACCCTCCGCCGCCGCCGCCGCCGCTGGCCCCGCCGGTGCCCGACGCCGAACCGCCGCCGGCCGCCCCCGGCACGATGCCGCCCTGCCCGGGCAGACCCGGGTGGCCGGAAGCGCCACCCGCGCCACCAATGCCGCCGCCGCCGCCGTTGCCCAGGCCGCTGCCGCCATCGCCGCCAAGACCGCCGCCGCCATTCGAGTAGTTGGGGGTCACCAAGACCGAAAAACTGTTGCCACCCACTGCGGTATTGCCGGTGAACGCCACATCGGTCAGCGTGACGTGGCCCGCATTGCCCGCCACGTTGGCACCCACAAACAACCCGCCGCCCAGCCCCGCGCCGCCGCCACCGCCGCCAATGGCATTGCCGCCGCGCGCCAGCATGTTGTTGATGGCGAGGTCTTCCACCGACACCGC
>CAIPHQ010000140.1 GCA_903864895.1 uncultured Rhodospirillales bacterium | reverse complement strand
GGGGCCGGCACCGGCAAGACGCGGGTGCTGACCACGCGCTTCGCCCATATCCTGCTCACCCGCCGCGCCTTTCCCAATCAGGTGCTGGCCGTGACCTTCACCAACAAGGCGGCGCGCGAGATGCGCGAACGGGTGGCCGCCATTCTGGGCCAGCCAGCCGAAGGCCTGTGGCTGGGCACGTTCCATGCGCTGTGCGCCCGGATGCTGCGCCGCCATGCCGACCTGATCGGCTTCACCTCCAGCTTCAACATCCTCGACACCGACGACCAGTTGCGGCTGTTGAAACAGGTGATGGAGGCGGCACGGCTGGACGCCAAGCGCTTCCCGCCGCAGGCGCTGATGGCGATCATCCAGCGCTGGAAAGAACGCGGCCTGACACCCGCGCGCGTCACGCCTGCCGATGACAGCGACTTCGCTAATGGCAGTGCGAAAGAATTGTACGCCGCCTATCAGGCCCGGCTGAAAACGCTCAACGCCTGCGATTTCGGCGACCTGATGCTGCACGTGGTGGAAATCCTGCGCGCGCATCCGGACGTTCTGGCCGACTACCACCGCCGCTTCCGTTACATTCTGGTGGACGAATATCAGGATACCAACCTGATCCAGTACATGTGGCTGCGGCTGCTGGCGCAAAGCCACAAGAACATCTGCTGCGTGGGCGACGACGACCAGTCGATCTATTCATGGCGCGGCGCGGAGGTGGAGAACATCCTGCGCTTCGAGCATGATTTTCCGGGGGCGAAGATCGTCCGGCTGGAAAGCAATTACCGCTCGACGGCCCCAATTCTGGCGGCAGCCGCCGGATTGATCGCGCACAATGAAGGCCGCCTCGGCAAGACCCTGCGCCCCGGCCGCGAAGATGCGCAGGGCGAGAAACTCGACGTGGTGGCACTGTGGGATTCCGAGGAGGAAGCCCGCATGGTGGGGGACCGCATCGAGTCGCTGCGCCGTGAGGGCAATTCGCTGGCGGAAATGGCGGTGTTGGTGCGCGCCGGGTTCCAGACCCGCGCGTTTGAGGAACGGCTGATCGCCATCGGCCTGCCGTATCGCATCATCGGCGGCCTGCGCTTCTACGAACGGCAGGAAATCCGCGACGCCATCGCCTATGCCCGCGTGCTGCACACGCCCGCCGATGATCTGGCGTTCGAGCGCATCGTCAACCTGCCGCGCCGGGGCATCGGCGAGCAGGGGATTCGCACCATGCACGAACTGGCGCGCAACAATGCCGTGCCGCTGTCGGTGGCCGCGGCGGTTGCCGCCGACACCTCGCTGAAGGGCAAGGCGCGCGAGGCGCTGAAGGAATTGCTGCGCGGCTTCGACCGCTGGCGCGAGATGCTGGGCCGCGACGGCCACATCGTCACCATCGCCACGATGCTGGACGAGAGCGGCTACACTGACATGTGGAAGCAGGACAAATCGCCCGAAGCGCCGGGGCGGCTGGAAAACCTGAAAGAACTCGTGCGCGCGCTGGCCGATTTCGAAACGCTGGCCGGATTCCTCGACCACGTTTCACTGGTGATGGAGAACGAGGAAAACGCGCAGGGCGACCGCGTGAGCCTGATGACGCTGCACGGCGCGAAAGGTCTGGAATTCGACACCGTGTTCCTGCCCGGCTGGGAGGAAGGGCTGTTCCCCAGCCAGCGCACCATGGACGAAAGTGGCGCCAAAGGGCTGGAGGAGGAACGGCGGTTGGCCTACGTGGGCATCACCCGCGCCCGCCGCCGCGCCATCATCAGCCACGCCGCCAACCGGCGCATTTACGCCAACTGGCAAAGCAGCATCCCCAGCCGTTTCATCGAGGAACTGCCCGATGAGGTGGTGGAGCACAGCGGCTCGCAAGCGATGCGCCGCGACAAGATGATCGCCGCTCCCAGCGCCTTTGGCGGCGCGTTTCCGCTCTATGCCCAGCGCGCGCGCCAACCGGCAGCGTGGGAGCAACCTGCGCGGGCGGCGCGCCCGGATGCGATTCCGGTGGGCGCGCGCGTGTTTCACCAGAAATTCGGCTATGGCGTGGTCACGGCCAGCGAGGACGACAAATTGGACATCGCGTTTGAAAAGGCAGGCGACAAGCGCGTGCTGGACCGTTTTGTGGAGCGTGCCTGATGCGCCGCCACGCCACGCAACTGGAAACCGTCAGCCTCGTCGTGCATCCCGACGCGCTGGAATTCTATCTGGCCGCCGTCGAGCAGGTGTGCGGCGCGTCCGCCGTGTTTCTGGACGAGTCGACCGGCCTGTGGACTGTCGAAGGCGTGAAGGATCAGGGCGATGGTGAGGCCGAACTGGCCTCGGCGCTGGCCATGGCGGAACTGGCCACCGGGTTTGCCGCCACGTTGGAGCGCCGCCCGACCGAGGCCGAAGGCTGGCTGGAACGCACGTTCGAGGCGTTCCCCGAGCAACTGATCGGCCGTGGCTTCGCGGTGCGCGGCACGCATATTCACGATCCGCTCACGCCCGGCCGCACCACGCTGATTCTGGACGCCGCCGCCGCGTTCGGCTCCGGCGAGCATGGCTCCACGCGGGGGTGCCTGCGGGCGCTGGAATACGTGCTGCAATCCCGCCGCCCGCGCCGGATCATCGACGTTGGTACCGGCACCGGCATTCTGGCGATGGCGGCCGCCCGCCTGCTGCACCGCCCGGTGCTGGCCACCGATATCGACCCGTGGTCGGTGCGGGTGGCGCGCAGCAATGCCCAGCGCAACCAGTTGGGCCGCACGGTGCGCTATTTGCGCGCCGATGGCTGGACCAGCCCGGCCATTGAGCACGCTGCCCCGTACGATCTGGTATTCGCCAACATCCTCGCCCGCCCGCTGACCAGAATGGCCAAACACCTTGCCCTGCATCTGGCACCGGGCGGCACGGTGATTCTGGCGGGTCTGCTGGACACCCAGGTCAATTGGGTGCGCGCCGCCCACCGGCATCATGGGCTGGTGCAGGACCGGGTGTTCTACGAAGCCCGCTGGGCGACGCTGGTGCTGCGCAAACGCGAAGGAATTGGCTGACATGACCCACGGTTTCGACCCCGCCACCGCGTTCCGGCTGGACGGCAAGGCTTGCGTGGTCACCGGCGGGGCCAACGGCATCGGCCGCGCCATCGCCATTGGCCTCGCCCGTGCAGGGGCGGCGGTGCATCTGCTCGACCGCGATATTGCCGCCCTGCACCGCACGCAGGATGAACTGGCTGCGATGGGCCTGCCGGTAACCTGCCACGGTGCCGACGTGACGCATCAGGGCGAGCTGGAAGCCGCGTTCGATATGGTGGCGGTGCGCAGCGGGCCGATTTACGGGCTGGTCAACAACGCCGGCATCGCCATCCGCCGCCCGGCCACCGAACTGGATCAGGCTGACTGGCAGAAGGTGATGGATGTGAACCTGACCGGCGTGTTCCTGTGCGCCCGCACCGCCGCCCGGCAGATGCTTGCCGCCGGGCGCGGCTCCATCGTCAACATGTCGTCCATCATGGGCCTGTCCGGCGGCGGTCTGTATCCGAACATCTCCTATCAGACCACCAAGGGCGCGGTGGTGAACCTGACCCGTGCGCTGGCGGTGGAATGGGCGCCGCAGAATGTGCGCGTGAACGCGGTTGCACCCACCTGGGTGCGCACCGAGTTCATCCGCCCGCTGCTGGACAGCCCGGAGTTGGTGGCGCGGATGAAGTCCATCACGCCGCTGAACCGCATTGCCGAGCCGGAAGAGATTGTCGGCGCGGTGCTGTTCCTGCTGTCGCCCGCAGCTTCCATGGTCACCGGCCACACGCTGCCGGTGGATGGCGGCGTGCTGGCACAGTAACCCCCAGCGGACAGCGCATCAGGCCCGCGCACGCTGTTCGGCGGCGGCGTGCAGGGCCTCCCCGGCCACAAGGACCGCCGAGACCGCGCCGATGCGGGCCGCGTACCCGGCTCCGTTGATGACCAGCAGCAGGTCCAGCGCCCCCAGCGCCAGTGCCAAGGGAATCGCCCGGCTGACCGATGCCCAGGGCCGGTCCGGGCGGCAATGCGCTAGTAGGGCGGCGGCGATGGTGGGCAGGAAATACAGGTCGAGCAGGCTGAAATGCACCGACCCGCCCAGCCCGGCCAGCATGATGCCGAACACGGCCGCACTCAGCGCGCTTGCGGCGGACCCAAGCAGGGTGATGCTGCGCGGGCCGCAGACTTGCCCGGCGCGGTCCATGCCCAGCGCCATGGCAGCGGCCATGGCGGACAGCAGCCACGCCGCAGGCGAAACCCCCAGCCAGCGCAGATTGGCCAGCGCGGTCAGGCTCGGCGGCGCGTAGCCGGTGGGCAGCAGCACCAGAAACCCGGCAGCAGCGGCCTGTGCGATGCCGGATGTGGCGAGCGTGATCGCCATTGCCGCGCGGTGCCAGCGCGCCGCCGCCGCGCCATGCAGCAGCCCCAGCGCCAGTGCCGCAACCACCATGCCACCCAGCGTCCATGGCAGCGCCGCGTTCTGCCCGCCGGTCCATGCCACGGTGCCGATGGCCGCCGCCACGATCAGCCCCGGCATCGACAGATCAATCGTCCCGCCGCGCAGTGACGCCGTCTGCCCCGCCGCCAGCAGTGCCAGCCCCGCCAGCATGGTCGCCAGATCGGCGGAGTTCGGCCACAGATTGGCGGCCAGCAGCACCAGTGGGGCGGCAAGGGCTGCCATCCGCCCGAATCGCGACGGCGTGCCGTGGGCTGAGGTGCCGCCCCAGCCCGTGAACCCCGGGCCGCGCTGCGCCAGACGGCAGACCAGAAACCCCAGCAGCAGCCATGCCGCGTCCACGCCATTGGACAGGAACTCGGGCCATTCCAGCGCCACGAACACGTTGCCGGACGCCACCACGATCAGCCCGCCCAGCAGCGCGCCCAGCGGTGAGCCGCCGCGCAGTCCGGGTATGCTGCCACCCAGCGCTGCGGCGGCGAGCACCTGCAACTGCACCGGGGCGCCCTGCGCCAGATTGACCGAGCCATAGCTGGCCGCCAGCAGAATGCCGCCCACCGCACTGCCGCTGCCCGCCGCAGCATAGGCAGCCAGCAACAGCCATGGCCGCGCCGGATGCGTCATGCCCACGCCCACCTGCCGCAGGGCTGCGCCGTGGCGCGTGGCCAGCGCCGCCGTGAACAGCGCAGCCAGCGCCAGCAGCACCAGCGGCAGCACAATGGCGATGCCGCCCGCGCGCGCGCCCAGCACCAGGGAAGCGAGTTCGGGCTGTCCCGCAGCCTCGGTGCCGCTGGCCCATTGCAGCGCGCAGGCGGCGGCCAGCGCGCCGGTGGCCAGCGTGACCGGTGTGCTGCGCATCCGGCCAAACCCGGTCAGCGCACCATTGCAGCCACCGATCAGCAGCCCCACCCCCAGCCCCGCCGCCACGCCGGGCCAAGCCCCCCATGTGGCGGACAGTGGCATCTGTGCGGCCACCGCCGCCGCCGCGATCACCGTGCCGCCCGCCGACAGGCCTTGCCCGCCTGCGATGATCGGCAGGGTCTGCGCCATCGCGGTGATGGCGATGGGAAGAGAGGCGGCCAGAAATCCCTGCCAGTCGGCGCTGTCGAGCCCGGCGGGGGACAGTGCCGCCCATGCCGCCAGCAAGGCCGCGAGGACGCTGCCGGCAAAGGCCAGCACGGCGGGTTGGGTCCGCCTGTCGGCTTCCAGAACAGACGAACTCATGCCGTCTAAGGCACCGGCGGGTGCAAGCGCGGGTCAAGAGCGAAATTTTGCTGGTTGTTCAAGGCCACGGCGCCGCTGGCGCGCGCCGGGTCGAACATCAGGTTCCAACTGTTGGTCGAGACCACGCTTGGCACGAGTACCAGTTTGTGCCGGGCCACCAGGTCATTGCCGAAAGCCTGCTGCCCCGCGCTGGCCGTGCCGGGACTCAGCCAGTTGGGATTCGGCACGCTGCCCGGCCAGACCACATGCACGCCGGTGGTGTCGGTAATGTCGATCGCGCTCATCACATGCGGCACGGTGTCGAGCGTGGCGAAACCCTTGTGTACCGCGACTTCAAGAATCGCTGTGGCAGGGTCCAGCGCGCAATAGACCACCCGCCGGCCGGGCGCGTTCCACCGTCCGCCTGAACGAAATGCACCTTCGCCACTGTCCCAGGCCGCCGCGAATCTCGCACTGTCGATACGCCACGCCATTATTCCGGTCCCGCCGAACGCGGCAGGCAAAGGCGTCATGTATAGACGCCGTAGGCGAGGCGGCCGAGGAAATCCTCGACGATCCGCGCCCCGGCCACGGTTGCCAGCAGATCGATTGGCCGCTGCCGGTCGAGCCCCATGGCTGGCTGTTCGAGCCAGCGTTCTGCGCTGTCCCGCGTGCCGAATACCTCGATGGCCAGCGCCAGAATGTGCGCGAAACTCCAGATCCGTCCGCTTTGCTCGGCGCTCAATCGTCCGGCCGGGTTGGCCTTGCTGCGCTGAAAGGTGCGCAGGCTGATGCCAATTGCCGTTTCCAGTGCCGCCGAACGCGACAACACCGCCGATCCGCCGAGCAGACACTCCAACGCCGGGCGCGGCAGCCCGCGCAGGATCATTTCGTGTGGGCCGGACGGGCCAGAGACTGTGCCGAGCAACTCCGGCCCCCCCAGCAACGCGATTGTCCGGTGCAATATATCTGTGTCGAATGACGGGGGCTCGGCAACGTTGGCTGATTCAGCCGCGAGCTCGGCGTCCTTCAGCGTCTTCAGCCGGGCACGCCGCTGCTCGACACTTTGGTAACGTTCAAGTTTGGGCCGGATCGCTTTCTTGGCCGGCATCAGGGCGTTGCCGGATAAACCCGGCTGCGCAATCGCGGCGTTCTGCGTCTGCACCGGCTTCTCCACACGGCGGGCGATCAGCACAGACGGCGATCGGGGTGAAGATTTCATTACAAAATGGCTATATTAACGACGCATGTCATGCACAACCATGCCATATGGCGCGCCGCTGGTGCAACGCCGATAGCGCAGCCCCCCGCCGCGCCGTATCAGCCCCCCGCCGCCTGTTTCTGCTTGGCGCGCGCCATGAAGCGCGCGTTCATCGCCTCGGTGGACGCGTTGGTGCCGTCGTGGAAGGACCCGAACCACTTGTCCAGCGGCACCGGGCCATCCGCGCCGTAATTGCACTCGAAATACTTGTGATGCAGGTAGTGGAAATAGTCGCCGGTTTTCACCGCCACGCCATCGGCCATCACGATCCGCTCAAACCCGGCATGGCCCTGCGCGGGCGTGATGGCGGCGTGTTGCAGATGGAACAGCAAGTGGATGGGATGCGACGGCAGCACCCAGTGCAGCAGTGCGCCGGAGAAGTAGAACAGATGCTCCACCGGGTGCATCGACAGGCCAGAGATCGGTTCCACGTTGACGTTGTTGTGGTGCAGGTAATGCACCCAGCGGTACAGCGGCCCCCAGTGGATCAGCCGGTGGACCAGATAGAAATGCACGTCTCGGATCATCGGGATCAGGCAGAACAGCAGCGTGCAATACACCGGGTGATCCTGCCAGCTGACATAGGGCAGCAAATGGTTGGCATAGGCCCACAGGGTGGCCACCTCGTAGGCGGTCCACATCGGCACGGCGCTGGCCACGGTCCAGAACAGGTTGTCCAGCGTCTGGTCCTTGAACAGGAAGATCGAATTCCCCTTGGCGGGCCAGCGCGTGGTGTATTTGAAGTCGGTGCCCTGCGCTTTCAGCCAGTACAGCCGCAATTGCCAGCCGCCCACCACCAGCGCCACCATGGCATAGTTACGCACCAGGATGTATGCGATCCAGCCAAGGTGAAAATTCTGCATGTCCGTCATCGCGGGCGTCAGCCACTGCCATGTGACGATGGGGAAGGCCATGTAGACGAGGCCCCATGGCAGGAAATAACCGGGGTAGCCGAACAGCCATTTCAGGATCGCCAGCGGGCGGAACGGCCAGTCCATCAAGGGGGCGATGTGCAGCGGCACTTGTGGCACCCAGTCGCCGCGCTTGTCGCGCGGGCCGTCGAATTTGGTCTGCATGGCGCGCCCCACCCGGGCGGGGATTTGTTGGCGGCAGATTAGGCGGTGCGGGCCGCGCGGTCAGGCGGATATTTGATGGCTTCGCATCATCCGTCCCGGCGGCGCGGCAGGAACAGTGTGGCAGATTTGGCCACCTCGGCGGCGATGAAGTCCAGCGTCACCTGAATCCGCGCCAGATCGCGCATGTCGTCGTGCACGATCATCCAGAACGCCCGCGTCAGGCTGATGGCGTCCGGCAGCACCCGCACCAGCCTTGCATCACCGTCCGCCATGAAGCACGGCAGCACGCACAGCCCGGCTCCGGCGGCGGTGGCCTGATATTGCGCGATCAGGTTGGAACTGCGCAGCCTTGGGGCCACCGCCTTCGAGACCAGCGGCACGTAATCCAGTTCCGGCGCGAAGATAAGGTCATCAATGTAGCTGATGAACGGGTGGGCGGCGATGTCGTCCGGAGCCAGAAGGCCCGCCCATAGCGACGGGTTGGCGCGGGCGGCGTACAGCCCGAGTTCGTAGTCGGTCAGTTTGCGCGCATGCAGCCGCCCATGCGCCGGGCGCGACAGGCCGATGGCGATGTCGGCCTCGCGCTTGGACAGGCTGAAGCTGCGCGGGGTGGCGACAAGGTCGATGTTCAGGTCGGGGTGGGCTTCCAGCAAGCGCCCGATCACCGGGGCCAGAAACGCGGTGCCAAAGCCGTCCGGCGCGCCGATGCGCACCGCGCCCGAAATGCGCGAACTGGCCTGCCCGACATCGGATTGGATGGCCAGCATGGTGCTTTCCACGCTTTCCGCCCGCTGCAGCAAGCGTTGGCCGTGCGGCGTCAGCGCGTAGCCGGAGACCTGACGCTCGAACAGCTTGCTGCCCAGCGATTCTTCCAGCGCGGTCAGGCGGCGGCTGAGCGTGGAGTGGTCCACCCGCAGCCGCCGCGCCGCCGTGGTGAGTTTGCCGGTGCGGGCGACCGCGAGGAAGGATTGCAGCAAATCCCAGTCGAGCGGCTGGCGCATGTGAATTCTTGCACATCCACAGTGGAAACACGGGGCTATCCCTGTGCACCAATTCGGCTATGGAGCAACGCAGAAAACACCGGGAGCGAGACATGCGCGAGATTGGCCATTTCGTCGGCGGCAAGACCGTATCGGGCACCAGCGGGCGGTTTGCCGATGTGTTCAACCCGTCCACCGGCGCGGTGCAGGCCCGCGTGGCGCTGGCCAGCACCGCCGAGATGCGTGAGGCCGTGCTGAACGCCAGGGCTGCGCAGAAAGTATGGGCCGCGTTCAACCCGCAGCGCCGTGCGCGCGTGCTGATGAAGTTTCTGGAACTGGTACAGCGCGACTATCAGGCGCTGGCCGAATTGCTGGCCAGCGAGCACGGCAAGACCGTGCCGGATGCGCGCGGCGACATCCAGCGCGGGCTGGAAGTGATTGAATTCGCTGTTGGTATTCCGCATCTGCTGAAGGGCGAATATACCGAGTCGGCTGGCACCGGCATCGACGTGTATTCCATGCGCCAGCCCTTGGGCGTGGTGGCGGGCATTACCCCATTCAACTTCCCGGCGATGATCCCGCTGTGGAAGGCGGGCCCGGCGCTGGCCTGCGGCAATGCGTTCATCCTGAAACCGTCCGAGCGCGACCCGTCGGTGCCGATGCGCATTGGCGAGTTGTTTCTGGAAGCGGGCCTGCCGCCCGGCGTGTTCAACGTGGTCAACGGCGACAAGGAAGCCGTGGACGCGATTCTGGACGACCCGGACATCAAGGCGGTGGGTTTTGTGGGTTCCACGCCGATTGCACACTACATCTACAGCCGCGCCGCAGCGGCCGGGAAGCGTTGCCAGTGCTTCGGCGGGGCCAAGAACCACGCCATCATCATGCCGGATGCCGACATGGACCAGACCGTGGACGCGCTGATCGGCGCCGGCTACGGCTCGGCGGGCGAGCGCTGCATGGCGATTTCGGTGGCCGTGCCGGTGGGCAAGGAGACTGCCGACAAGTTGATGAGCAAGCTGATCCCGCGCGTCGAGGCGCTGAAAATCGGCCCGTCCAACGATGGCACCGCCGATTACGGCCCGCTGGTGACCAGGCAGGCGCTGGAGCGGGTGCGCGACTACATTGATATCGGCGTGCAGGAAGGGGCCACGCTGTCGGTGGATGGCCGCGGCTTCACGCTGCAAGGCTATGAAAATGGCTTCTATATCGGCGGCAGCCTGTTCGACAACGTCACTTCGGACATGCGCATCTACAAGGAAGAAATCTTCGGCCCGGTGCTGTCGGTGGTGCGCGCCGGCCGCTACGAGGAAGCCTTGGCACTGGCGACCGACCATGAATACGGCAACGGCGTTGCCATCTTCACCCGCGACGGCGACACGGCGCGCGACTTCGCGGCCCGTGTGGAAGTGGGCATGGTCGGCATCAACGTGCCGATCCCGGTGCCCATCGCCTACCACACCTTCGGCGGCTGGAAGCGCTCGGGCTTCGGCGATCTGAATCAGCACGGGCCCGATTCGGTGCGGTTCTATACCAAGACCAAGACCGTCACCTCCCGCTGGCCGTCCGGCGTGAAGGACGGGGCGGAGTTCGTCATCCCGACGATGCGGTAAGCAGATGGACTTCACCCTCAGCGAGGAACAGGCGGCCATTCGTGAGATGGCCGCCGCGTTCGCTGCCTCTGACATCGCGCCGTATGCGGTGGCGTGGGATCAGGACAGGCACTTCCCGGTCGAGACGCTGCGCAAGACGGCAGAACTCGGGCTGGCCGGGATTTACGTGCGCGACGACGCCGGCGGCTCAGGCCTGTCGCGGCTGGATGCGGCCCTGGTGTTCGAAGCGCTGGCGACAGGCTGCCCCACCATCTCGGCCTATCTGTCGATCCACAACATGTGCGCGTGGATGATCGACCGCTTCGGCACCGAGGAGCAGCGCCAGCGTTTCGTGCCCGGACTGTGCCGGATGGACCAGTTGGCCAGCTACTGCCTGACCGAACCGGGCGTGGGGTCCGATGCCGCGGCACTGCGCACCCGCGCGGTGCGGGACGGTGAGTCGTATCTGCTGACCGGGCAGAAACAGTTCATCTCGGGTGCTGGCACAAGCGGCCTGTATCTGGTGATGGCGCGCACCGGCGAAGAAGGTGCCCGCGGCATTTCTGCGTTCATTGTCGAGGATGGCACACCCGGCCTGTCGTTCGGGGCCAGCGAGAAGAAGATGGGCTGGAACGCTCAGCCCACCCGCGCGGTGATGCTGGATGGTGTGCGCGTGCCCGCCGAAAACCGGCTGGGTGCGGAAGGGCGGGGATTTTCCATCGCCATGGCCGGGCTGGATGGCGGGCGCATCAACATCGCCGCGTGTTCGCTGGGCGGCGCGCAATCGGCGATGGATCGCACGCTGTCCTACATGGCGCAGCGGCGCGCGTTCGGCTCGGTGCTGAACGAGTTTCAGGCGCTGCAATTCCGGCTGGCCGACATGGCCACCGCGCTGGAAGTGGCGCGCACCTTTTTGTGGCGCGCGGCCACCGCACTGGACGCCAAGGCGCCGGATGCCACGCGGCTATGTGCGATGGCCAAGCGGCATGTCACCGATGTGTGTTTCGACGCCGCCAACGACGCGCTGCAACTGCATGGCGGCTACGGCTACCTGTCCGACTACGGCATCGAGAAGATCGTGCGCGACCTGCGCGTGCATCAGATTCTTGAAGGCACCAACGAAATCATGCGCGTGATCATCGCGCGCGGCCTTGTGGGCCGCAATCAGGCTTAGGGGAACGTCATGGC
>CAIPHQ010000139.1 GCA_903864895.1 uncultured Rhodospirillales bacterium | reverse complement strand
GTGATGATCCACACCGATACACTCAACGAAAGCGGCTTCGTCGAAGACACCATCGCGGCGTTCAAGGGCCGTACTATCCACGCGTTCCATACCGAAGGCGCCGGCGGTGGCCATGCGCCCGACATCATCCGGGTCGCCGGATTGGCGAATGTGCTGCCCAGCTCAACCAATCCCACGCGGCCCTACACCGCGAACACGCTCGACGAACATCTCGACATGCTGATGGTGTGCCATCACCTCGATCCCGCCATTCCCGAGGATGTGGCGTTCGCGGAAAGCCGGATCCGGCGTGAGACAATCGCGGCGGAAGATATCCTGCACGATCTCGGCGCGCTTTCGATGATCTCGTCCGACAGCCAGGCAATGGGCCGCGTTGGCGAAGTGATTATCCGCACATGGCAGACCGCCCATAAAATGAAGCTGCAACGCGGCGCTTTGCCCGGCGACAATGCGCGCGCGGATAATGCGCGGGTGAAGCGCTATATCGCGAAATACACCATCAACCCCGCCATCGCCCAGGGGCTGGCACGCGAAATCGGCTCGATCGCGGTGGGCAAGCTCGCCGACCTCGTGTTGTGGTCGCCGGCTTTCTTTGGGGTGAAGCCCGATCTGGTGATCAAGGGCGGCAGCATCGCCATGGCGCAGATGGGCGACCCGAACGCCTCCATCCCGACGCCGCAGCCGGTGCATTACCGCCCGATGTTCGGCGCACTGGGCAGTGCGCTGGCGCCGTCCTGCATCACCTTCGTCTCGGGTGCCGCATTGCAGGCGGGCATTGGCCAGCGTCTGGGGCTGAACCGGATGCTGTCCGCCGTGCGCAACACGCGCGGCGGCATTGGCAAGCGCAGCATGATCCACAGCGACGCGACGCCGAATATCGAGGTGAATCCGGAAACCTACGAGGTCCGCGCCGACGGCGTGCTGCTGACCTGCGCGCCCGCCACGGTGCTGCCGATGGCGCAGCGGTATTTCCTGTTCTGATGCGCATCGTGACATGAGAGCGGGAGAAGTTTTGCCCGCCGGGTCGTGGGACGCGGCGCGGGAAGTGGATGTGGTGCTGGTGGATTTCGACCGCCGCCATCGCCGCCGGATTCTGCTGGCCACCGAAGCGGGGCGGGAGGTGCTGCTGGATTTGCCGCACGCTGCCCGCCTGCGCCACGGCGACGGCCTGGTGCTGGACGATGGCGGCATCGTGCGCGTGCAGGCGCGGCCCGAGAAACTGGCCGATATTCACGCGCATGAGGACGGCGACCTGGTGCGCATCGCGTGGCATCTGGGCAACCGGCATCTGCCGGTGCAGTTGCTGGGCGAGCACATCCGCATCCGCACCGACCATGTGATCGAGGACATGGTGGAGTTGCTGGGCGGCCATGTGGAGCACGTGACCGCGCCGTTCGACCCGGAAGCGGGCGCATATGCGGGCGGGCATCAGCACGCGCATGATGAGGACGAGGAGCACGGGCATCATGGCCATGCCCACCCGCATGAGTCTGTGCATCACAAAAAGTAACTTGCAGAGGGAATGAAATACAGATTGTAGTTTGTACCGAAAAAATTGCGTTATCATGCAAAAGGGCAAGCTGCGATGCGTACTGCGATCACGTTGATGTCGGTTCTTGGTCTGAGCGCGTGCGCGTCAATCGTCGAAGGGTCGAGCCAAAGTCTTTCTGTCAAGACCGTGTCAAAAGGGGTCGACGTCACGGCGGCGTCCTGCGAATTAAAGAATGACAAGGGGACTTGGTATGTATCGACGCCAGGGTCGGTCACGGTCCATAGAAGTATGGACGATATGAACGTAAAATGTACCCATGATGGATATAGCCCCAACTTGATGAGCGTCAAATCTGCAACGAAGGCAGTGGCTTTTGGCAATGTGTTGGTGGGCGGGATTATAGGCGCCGGGGTTGATATGAGTACGGGTGCAGCTTACGATTACCCAAATCCTATCATTGTGGAACTTGCCCAATAGGTGGACGGAGCACGTAATTTGGTGAGGTTGGGCAATTTCTATTATCGCTGATACCGCGAGCCAAAGCAGTTCCTTGCTGCGCCTCCTCGCCTGGATGTCGCCCGCGTTTCCCACCGGGGGCTATGCGTGGTCGCATGGCGTGGAGTGGGCGGTGGACAGTGGCGGCATCAAGGATGGTGCCACGCTGCGGGTGTGGCTGGAAGACGTGCTGCGCCATGGCGGCGGGCGTAACGATGCCATTGTGCTGCGCCACGCGCATCGCGCGGCGGCGGATGAGGATACGCTGGCGGACCTGACCGAACTGGCGCTGGCCACGCAGCCAAGCCGGGAGCGGCGGGCGGAGACGGTGGGGCAGGGCAACGCTTTCCTTCATGCCGCCGCTGCCTGGCAGCCTACAGCGTTGCGGAGTTTGGCAGCCAGAGCCGGTGATCTGCCTTATCCGGTTGCCGTGGGCGTGTTGGCGGGCAGCCAGGGCATTCCCGAAGACAGTGCCACGCTGGCGCTGGTTCAGGCGTTCGCCGCCAATCTGATCTCGGCGGCGGTGCGGCTGGTGCCGCTGGGGCAGTCGGCGGGGCTGGCAGTGCTGGCCGGGCTGGAAGCCACCATCACCGAAATCGCGGCCGAAACCCGTGCGGCCACATTGGACGATCTTGGCGGCTGCGCCTTTCGCTCCGATATCGCCGCGATGCGGCATGAAACCCAGTACACGAGGATTTTTCGCTCATGAAATCGGCAAACGGACCTTTGCGTGTGGGCGTCGGCGGCCCGGTTGGCACCGGCAAGACCGCGCTGATGGACGCGCTGTGCAAGCGGTTCCGCGATCACTATGACATCGCCGCGATCACCAACGACATCTACACCAAGGAGGACGCCGAGTTCCTCACCCGCGCCGGGTCGCTGACGCCGGACCGGATTCTGGGCATCGAGACCGGCGGCTGCCCGCATACCGCCATTCGTGAGGATGCCAGCATCAATCTTGCGGGCGTGGCCGAGATGAACAAGCGCTTCCCGGATCTGGACGTGATCCTGATTGAAAGCGGCGGCGACAATTTGTCCGCCACGTTCAGCCCGGAACTGGCCGACCTGACCATTTACGTGATCGACGTGTCGGCCGGGGACAAGATTCCGCGCAAGGGCGGGCCGGGCATTACCCGCAGCGATCTGCTGGTGATCAACAAGATCGATCTGGCGCCCTATGTGGGCGCCAGCCTTGAGGTGATGGACCGCGACGCCAGGAAGATGCGCGGCGAGCGGCCCTTCGTGTTCGCCAATGTCCGCGCCGGGCAGGGCGTGGAGGACGTGGCGAGCTTTATTCAGCGGCAGGGTGGGCTGCTTCCTGCGGCATAAGCCGCGACACCCCCGGCCACATACGGGCCATCACGCCGTCGCGGCGCACCACGAGGTGATACAGCGACGCGGCGGCGTGCAGGCCGACCACCGCATACACGGCCAACTGTCCGGCGGAATGCAGCGTCCACGCCGCGTCGTGCAGCATGGCCGATGCAGGCAGCAGGGCGGGCACGGTGAACAGGCCGAACATGTCCACGCCGCGCCCGCGCGCCGCTTCACTGAGGTAGCCGCTCAACGGCATCGCGAACAGGATGCCATACAGCAGCCAGAGCGATACGCGGGCGGCGAGGGCTTCAATGTGGGGCACGCCGGTGTCTTCCGGCGGAATCCGCGACATGTTGCGCAGCGCAAGCCGCGCGGCCGTCAATGCCAGCAGGGTGATGCCGAAGGCCTTGTGCAGCATCACGATGCTGCCTTCGGTTGTCTCACCTTCCGGGCTGATCCAGGCCAGAACGAGTACCAGCAGCATCAGACCGGCGCTGGCCCAATGAATGGCGCGCATGGCCACCGGGAAGGTGGTTGGCGCGCGTGCGGGTAATGGAATGGCCGTCATTGCAAAAATGCCCTTGGTTGGTGCAGTGCACAATGGCGCAGCCAGCCTGACAAGTCTCTGACTGAACGACTCTCCGGCGGGTGAAAAGGCTGTTACCTCTGCAGTACGAAAAAAATGGCGGCGCCTTGCAGCGCCGCCAAGTTTAGGGAGGAAACGTCCAAGAAGCAGGGCGGGATCACCGCCGTGCTGCAATGCACAATGGATATGCGAAGGCCGGTTCGCAAGCCTATTTGTGCAAATTCATGTCAGGTTTTCGCGCGGCGCGTGTCATTAAGCGGGATTCGTCATGGAGGATGAACACAGGTTCATTTTCGCGGAAATCCGCTAAGTGCGGCGTGTCAGCCGCTCTGCCTCATGCGGCAGGCCCATCGTGCGATAGATTTGCGCCAGCTTGGCCAGCGTGGGGGCGGAGCGGGGGTGCCCGGCGCGGCGCTGCTCCAGCCGGTTTTGCGCGGCGGCGAGGCGGCCGCTGCCGATCAGCGCATCGTCCACGATCTGCTCGAACAGGTCGCGCTGGGCATGGCTGCCGCCGAGTTCGGGCATGCGCGGCAGCGTGGGCAGCAGGCGGGCGGCGGCGGTGGCATGATCGCCGCGCGCATGGGCCAGCAGGCCTTCCAGCGCGGGCAGCGTGACCTCGGCCCACGCGGCGCGGGCGTGTGCCGGGGCGGTGGCGGCGTAGGCGCGGGCCGAGTCCAGCAACAGGTCTGCCTCCGGCCGTCCGGCGCGCGCCAGGCCGTAGAGGTATTGCATGGTCAGGAACGGGTTGACGTGGTCATGCACCCGCACCCGCAGGTAATCCGCCACGTCCTGCCAGCGGTCGCCCACATCCACCCCGGCCAGTTCCAGCCGCGCCAGCAGCGACACGGCGCCAATCTGGTCCTGCGAGTATTCCTTCCAGACGCCCCAGATCTGAGTGGCGAACAGATCCAGCGCGGCGGCGGCGTCGCCCTGTTCGATCATGACCAGTGCGGTGTGCCACCAGTTATGCGTGACCATGAAGGAATTCAGGCCAGTCCAGGTGTCCGACACATCGGCCAGGAACGCCCGCGCCTCCGCATTGCGGCCCTGCGTGAGCAGCACATGGGCGAGCGCGTGCTGCGCCCAGGGTTCCTTGCGTTGCAGGTCAATCGCGGTGCGGGCGGCGGCTTCGGCCTCGGGCAGCATGTGACACTGCTCGTAGGCGAAGGCGATCAAGCCGTGCGCGTAGGGCAGGGACGGGTTGGCGGCCAGCACGTGGTTGGCCACCCGCAGCATTCCGGGCGCGTCGCCGCGGTTGAAGAAGTGGTATTGCGTGGCCTTGGCGATGGAGAGTTCGCGCGGATGCTCCGCCGCGCACTGCTCGCCGATGGCAAGGGCTGCCGCAATGTCGTCATCGGCCCACGCCCGGATGGCCGCCACGGCCATCTGTTCGCGCGGTGTGGCGTGCGCCGCCGCCGCCTCGGCGCGCGCCAGATACGGGGCGGCCTTCGGCGGGCCTTCGGGGCTTTCCATGAACAGCCACAGCATGGCCGCGTAGGCGTTGGCGAGTGTTGACCCGGGGTCGGCGTCTGCCACGGCCAGAATCTGTCCGGCCCCGGCGTCGTAGCCCAGAAACGCCTGGGTGAAATGGCTGATGCCCGCGACGGTCGCGTCGCTGGATGCGGTGGACGGGTTGCCGAGCCAGTCCTGACGCAGTGGTGCGGGCATGCGGTTACATCTCCAGCCAGGGGGGAACGGGAAGGTTCTTGCTGCGCAGAAATTCCGGGTTGAACAGCTTGGACTGGTAGCGTGAGCCGCCATCGCACAGCACGGTGACGATGGTGTGGCCCGGCCCCATGTCTTTTGCCACGCGAACGGCGGCGGCGACGTTGATGCCGGCAGACCCGCCGATGGACAGGCCCTCGTGGATCAGCAGGTCGAACACCTGTTCCAGCGCCTCATCGTCCGGGATGCGCACGGCGTCGTCGATCTGCGCACCGTTCAGGTTTTCCGGCACGCGCGACTGGCCGATGCCCTCGGTGATGGAACTGCCGGTGACGCTGAGGTCGTTGTCCTTCACCCAGCCGTACAGCGCACTGCCCTCGGGGTCGGCCAGCACGATGCGCACGTACGGGTTGCGCTGCTTCAACGCCAGCGACACCCCGGCCAGCGTGCCGCCGGTGCCGCAGGCGCAGGTGAAGGCGTCCACGCGCCCGGCGGTCTGGTGCCAGATTTCCGGGCCGGTGGTGGCGCGATGGCCCTCCCGGTTGGCCAGATTGTCGAACTGGTTGGCCCAGACCGCGCCGAGTTCCTCGGCCAGACGGCGGGAGTAGTGCACATAGTTGCCGGGGTCCTTGTACGGCTTGGCCGGGATCAGCCGCAGATCGGCGCCGATCATGCGCAGGAAGTCGATTTTCTCCTTCGACTGCGTCTCCGGCATCACGATTACGGTTTTGTAGCCGCGGGCGTTGCCCACCAGCGTCAGGCCGATGCCGGTGTTGCCGGCGGTGCCTTCCACGATGGTGCCGCCCGGCTTCAGCACGCCGCGCTGCTCGGCATCCAGAATGATCGCTAGACCGGCGCGGTCTTTCACCGACCCGCCCGGGTTCATGAACTCGGCCTTGCCCAGAATGGTGCAGCCGGTGGCAGCCGAGGCGCGGCGCAGCTTGATCAGCGGGGTGTTGCCGATGGCCATCGCCAGATCATCGGCGGGCGGCGGGGCGACGGTGGCGGGCAGGGTGGTTTGCGTCATGGGGTGGTGCAGTCCCTCGGCAGGCGTGGTGATGGTGATCGGCGGACTTTGCCCATGCGTTCGGCTCGGCTTAGTGTCAACTGTCAGACCGGGAGACTCAGCGATGGCCGACAACGTTACACCCGCCGAGGCATGGCGCGCGTTACAGAACAGCGATCTTGCACAAATGGTGGATGTGCGCACCGATGCCGAGTGGGCGTATGTCGGATTTCCCGATCTTTCGCCGCTGGGCAAGGAACTTGTGCCGATTTCGTGGCAGGTGTTCCCGCAGATGAAGGTGAACGCGGGCTTCATCGACGCGCTGCGGGCCGCAGGCTTCACGCCGGAGCACCACATCTATTTCCTGTGCCGCAGCGGCGTGCGCAGCCTGTACGCGGCGGATGCGGCCATCGAGGCGGGGTTTGTGCATTCGTACAACGTTGCCGACGGCTTTGAGGGTCCGCCGGATGGGGCGGGGCATCGCGGCACGGTTGCGGGGTGGAAGGTGGACGGGTTGCCGTGGCGGCAACGGTAAGGGGGCGGACTCAGGGGCCGTTGCCCACCGGAGAGTACCTTGGCGTCAAGTCTTGGCGGAATCGGCGATGCGTTTGCAGACCGCAATTTCCGGCGCTACTCGGCCGGGGCAATCGTTTCCTGGCTGAGTTTTTTCGTGCAGTCCGTCGCGGTGTCCTGGACCGCATGGGACCTGACGCATTCGGCGCGATGGCTGGCCATCGTGGCGGTGATGGACGCGGCGCCGAACATCGTGCTGATGCCGTTGGGCGGCGTGCTGGCGGATCGTTATGACCGGTTCCGGATACTGCTGACCGCCTATGCGGTGACCACACTGCAAGCTGCGCTGCTGGCCGGGCTGGCGTTTTCCGGTGCGCTGACCATCGGGTGGCTCGCCGCGCTGGCCAGCCTGCATGGGGCGGCGCACGCGTTCAGTATCCCGGCGCAATATGGCATGCTGCCCCGCTTTGTTGATCGGACGCGGATGGCGTCCGCCATCTCCGTCTCGGCCGCGTATACGCAATTGGGCCTGTTTGCCGGACCGGCGCTGGCCGGATGGGTGATCGTGCACTACGGCACGGCGGTGGCGTTTGCGGCCAATGTGGCGGGCTACGCGTGTTATTTTGCCTGTGTGGCGACGCTGCGCACGCCTCCGGGCTACTCGCAGCCGGCAGCCTCGGGCAAAGCCCTTGTGGCGGATTTGCTGGATGGTCTGCGTGCCATTGCCGGGCACCGGGGGATTGTTGCCTTGCTTGCGCTGATGCTGTGCGGTGATGCGCTGGCCGCAACCGTGCGGCAAATGGCGCCCGCCTTGTCGGCTACCGTGCTTGGTGCGGGCGTTGCCGGTGTTTCGACCCTGCTGTCTTGCGGCGGCATCGGCGCCACGCTGTCCGCGCTGTGGCTGGCGCATGGCGGCGCGAAGCGTGTGGCATCCTCCATCATCCTGCGGGCGTTTCTGGGGGTTCTGGCTGGATTCGCGGCGCTGCCGCTGTCGCCAAGCCTGCCTGTTGCCGGGGCGGCCATGGTGGTGCTGGGCTGCAGTTTCGAGATATGCCGTACCGGTGCCGTGGCGCTGCTGCAAACCTCGGTGCCGGATGCGGTGCGGGGGCGGGTGATGAGCACCCAATTCCTGCTGTTGCGTTTGGCAGGAGCCGTTGGCGTTTCCGGAATTGGGGCTGCGGCCGGAACATGGGGCTTGCGCGTGCCGATGCTGGCGGCAGCCGGGGGCGCGCTGCTGGTCTGGTGCTTCACGTTTCGCGCACGGGCACGGATTGCGGCGGACTTCGCGCGCCCGGTCGCGTAGTTTCGGGCGTCAGTGTTCGTAATTCACCCGCACCACGACGAACCAGCGAAACCGCGTGTCGAGCACCGTGCCATCGGCGCGGGCCAGTTTGCCGTCGGGCGTGACCGGCACGTGTTTCAACGTCACGGCGTCATCCACGTTGCCGCCGATGACGCTGATCTGGCCGGGGGTGGTGGCCACCACGATGTCGCAATGCGCGGTGAACGGGCCGGCGGGCAGCATGTCGTAGCGCACGGACTTCGCGCCACGGCTGGCGCAGATCAGGTCGCCTTGCTGCGGGGCGTAGGCGTCCAGCTTTTCGGCGGCGAGCAGCTTGGTGGCACCCATGCGGGCGGCGTCGATATAGACGTGGTGGGCGCGGTCGTACGGAAAGGCCGATCCCGCGCCGGCGATGCGGAACACGTAGCTGATGAACGCAGCCGACCATGCGAAATCGCCGTCATCGGCTGCGGGGAACGCCACGCCGAATTCGTCGTGCTTGCCGGTCCAGCTTGTTTCCAGCGCGTCCGGGTTCAGGCCGAGCCACCAGTATTCGCCGATGCGCTGCCAGAACCCGTCCTGCCGCTCCGGCTTGTCCTGCGGCGCGGGCTCCGGGCGGGTGCCGGGTTTGTCGTCGTCCACCGGGCTGCCGAACAGCCGCCACTCCCGCTGCGCGATGGCCACGGTGGCGGCGCGGGACAGCGGCTCGTACGGCTTGCTGACGAAATCCGGCACGCGCGTGGGGGGCCTGGTCACGACCGCAGGCCTGGACGCGCAGGCGGCCAGCAGTGGCAGCAGCAGCAGGGCGGCGGGCGGCCTCACCGGCGTTCGGGGAACAGCGACAGCAGCCCTTCCGCACTGGCCGCACAGCGCCCGCGCTCGGTGATCAGGCCGGTCACAAGCCGGGCGGGGGTGACATCGAAGGCCGGGTTGGCGGCGGGGCTGCCGGGGGCGGTGACCTGAATGGTGGCCAGATCGCCTGCGGCGGTGCGCCCGGTGAGGTGCGTGACTTCGGCGGCGCTGCGTTCCTCGATGGGGATTTCGGCCACGCCGTCGCTGACCGCCCAGTCGATGGTGGTTGACGGCAGGGCCACCCAGAACGGCACGTTGTTGTCGTGCGCGGCGAGCGCCTTCAGGTAGGTGCCGATTTTGTTGGCCACGTCGCCGGTGCGGGTGACGCGGTCGGTGCCGACGATGGCCAGATCGACCTGCCCATGCTGCATCAGATGCCCGCCGGCATTGTCCGCGATGACGGTGTGGGCAATGCCGTGGCTGCCGAGTTCGAAGGCGGTCAGCGCCGCACCCTGGTTGCGCGGGCGGGTTTCGTCCACCCAGACATGCACGTCGATGCCGCGTTCATGCGCGCGGTAGATCGGCGCGATTGCGGTGCCCCAATCGACCGTGGCGAGCCAGCCTGCGTTGCAATGCGTCAGCACATTCACCCGGCCGCCGCCCTTGGCCGCCGAGGCGCCGGCGATGAGGTCGGCCCCGTAGCGGCCAATGGCCTCACACTGCGCGGCGTCTTCATCGCAAATGCGCGCGGCTTCGTCGTAGGCAGCGGCCACGCGATTTTCGGGGCGCGTGTTGCGCAGGCGCGCCAGCATCCGCTCGATGGCCCAGCGCAGATTGACCGCCGTGGGCCGAGTGGCGGCCAGCATGGCGCAGTCGCGTTCCATGGCGTCGCTGGAGGCATCTTCGCGCAGGGCGAGGCAGACGCCATAGGCAGCCACCGCGCCGATCAGCGGCGCGCCGCGCACCTGCATGGATTTGATGGCGTGCGCTGTCTGGTCCACGTTGGTCAGGCGCAGGATGTCGAGTTCCCATGGCAGTTTGGTCTGGTCGAAGATGCGCACGGACCAGCCGTCTTCGGCGTCCACCCAAACGCTGCGATAGGCGATCCCGTCGATTTTCATGCCACGTCACTCCGCCGCTGCGCGCGATCTAAGCGGCGCGGCGGCGCTTGTCACGGGGGTGGGGCGTTACGCGTCCGCGTCGAACAGGCTCAGACTGGCAAAGGCGGCCGAGGCGTCCGGGCGCAGCATGTAGCGGATGCTCTTGGCGGTCTTGTCGCGTTCCAGCAACAGGTCCGACTGGGTGGCGCCGGTCAGGAACGGGCGGAAATAGCCGAAGCGGTAATAGGTGAGATGGCCGATCACCAGACCAAGATCGCCGTTGGTGTAAATCTTGTTCAATTCGGCGAACGAGATGCCGGGCTGCAGGCCGATGGCGCGCAGGATTGTCCGTTCCTCGGCGCGGGGCGGCACTTCGGTGAAGGCGATGGCGATCACCTCGGACAGGGTCTTGCCGACGATTCGTGCGCTCGCGGTGATGGCGAGCGCCGCCTGATCGGCGGACAGGTCCAGACTGCCGCGCAGCTTCAGTTCCGTTTCGCACGCCTCCATCAGCGGCGTGAGCTTCTGAGTCTTCGCGTTGACCAGCACGGCCTTGATGGCGGCGCTGCCCTGGGAGGGAACCCGGGCGATGGCGGCCTGGATTTGCTTGTTGGTGGCCACGGCCATGGCTGGAATTCCTGTGTTGACGAATATTCAATAATTTACGTGTGATTTTTACCGAAGCCGCAAGAGATAAGCTATCAATATTGACGGTTCATGCTGCGGCAGCCGCAGGTCATTTGCGCGTCAGCCGCCGATGACAAACAGGCCCACAATACAGGCAAAGCCCAGCGACCAAATGACAGAGCGGATGGTGGCGGCGTCGAACACATAGGCGGCCAGATAGGCCAGCCGCAGCGCGACATAAATCCAGGCCAGGGCGTCAATGCGGCCCTGCGGCGCGTGGGCCAGCGTGGCCACCAGAACGCCCGCGATGAACGGCGGCAGCGATTCGTGCTGGTTGCGCTGCGCCCAGTCTGCCCGCCGCCGCCAGCCGCTCTGCGTTTCGATCCAGTCACGCGGCTTGTTGTTGTCCAGCCCCTTGGCGCCCCACTTGGAGATTCCGGCGGCGAGGATGGGCAGGAAGCAGGCGGCCAGAATGGCCCAGAAGGCGAGGGTCACGGCACGCTCCGGTGTTGCGCGGTCAGATACGCTGGTGCAGGACGCAGATCAGCGTGAACAGCCGCCGCGCGGTGGCAAAGTCGATGCCGATCTTGCCGCGCAGGCGCTGCATCATCAACTCCGCCCCTTCGTTGTGCAGCCCGCGGCGGCCCATGTCGATGGCCTGAATGCGGTCCTCACGCCCGTCCTGCACGGCCAGAATGTGGCTGTCCACCAGCATCTGGTAGTCCTTGATCAGGCCACGGAACGGCCCCAGCGCCAGCACGATGGCGATCAGCGGCGTGTCATCGGCCCGCCGGACGTCGAAGGCAAGGCGGCCCTGATAGATCGACAGGCGCAGGCCATAGGGGCCGGGCGGCTGGCCGGTGGGCACGAAATACGCCTCGGCCTGCAAGTCGGCCACGGCCTGCTGGCGGTCGGCTTCGATGATGGGCGACAGGCGCGTGAGTGCCTCGCCATCCAGCGCGATATAGGCCAGACGCGCGTCCTCGGCGGCAGCCTCGGCGGGTGTCGCGCCCGGGGTCATGCCTCGTCGCCGGATTTCATCATGCCGAGTTTCATCATCAGCCCGACCGTGGCCCCCTTGATGGGCCGCAGCAGCAGCAGCGACAGGCCGAGCGTCAGCGGCAGCCACATCAGCGCGTGTGCCCACAGTGCCGGTTCATAGGCCTTTTCCACCACCAGCATGGCCGGGACCACCACATGGCCGACCGCGACGATGGTGAAATAGGGTGGCGCGTCATCGGCGCGGACCTGGCCCAGCGGTGCGTCACACACCTTGCAGACAGGCGTGACGGTCAGATACCCGGCGAACAGCGGGGCCTGCCCGCAGCACGGGCATTTCATGGCGAAGCCGCGCGCCAGTGCCGTGCCCAGCGGCGGCAGGGCGGTGGACATCTGCGCGGCGGTGCGGTCCGGCTGCCAGCGGATGGGGGCTGCCTGAAGCGAAGACGCGGGGATCGGGGTTGCGTGGGTCACAAGCGCGGCCTTCGCGGTGTGCGGGCCACGGCGTGGCCCGGCGAAATCTGACTGCTTACTTGATCGTGTCGGGCGCGCGGATCAAGCGTCTGGTTGCAGTGCAGCAGCGCGATCCGCTTGCGCAACGTGGCTGGCTCCGGCCAGGGGGCCGGCCGGAGCCAGACGCGGGGGCGGAATTTTTCCGCGGGCCGGCGCAGCCTCGGCTCGCCGATGCCGGCCACGCTGGCACACCATGGTAAACGAAGGCTGAATCGGCGGCGCAATCAAACGCTTTGGCGGCGTACGAACTGCCCGCTGCCGGGGGCGGCGAGCACGTTTTGACCGTCCCAGATCAACCCGCCGCGCAACACCGTGGCCGCCACACGCGCGCGCATGGCGCGGCCGTGATAGGGCGACCAGCGGAATTCGGCGCGGTCTTCGATGCCGGATTCATCGAAGGGGAAGTGCCCCCGCTCCAGCACCAGCAGGTCGCAATCCGCCCCCACGCGCAGCGAGCCCTTGCGCGGATACAGCCCGTGCAGTCTGGCACTGCGTTCGGCGCAGTACGTGGCCATCAGCGTGGGCGGCAGGCCACGTTCGTCCAGCAGCGTGTACATCAGCGGCGCGAAGCTTTGCAGCCCGGTCAGCCCGGCAGCGTTGGCGAAGATGTCGCTGTGGGATTTGCGCGCCAGCGGCCACGGCGCGTGATCGGTGGAGACATAGGCGATCTGGTCCGCTTGCAGGCGTTGCCACATCTGCTCCACCTCGGCAGCGCTGCGGAAGGGCGGGTTGCATTTGCCGCGCCCGCCCAGCCGCACAAGGTCGTCTTCTGTCATGCAGAGATATTGAATGCAGGCTTCACCGGTGGCCTGCCCGCCCATGCCGCGAAAGGCTGCGGCAATGTCGAAGCCGCGCGAAAGTGAAGAATGCGCAATATGCACATGCGCCCCGGTGGCAAGGCCGATTTCGAAGATCTGCAAATCTGCCAGCGTTTCGGCCAGCGGCGGGCGGGTGCGCGCGTGCTCGATGGCCGAAGTTCGCCCGGCGGCGCGGGCTTCGGCGGTCAGGTGCAGCACAAGTTCCTGATCCTCGTTGTGCACCGCCACCGGCAAGCCGGTTCTGGCGATGGCGGCGAAAGCGGCGGTCATGGTGGGCGGGTCGATGCGCGGAAAGCGCACCGCGTCGTATTCGTAGGTGGACAGCTTGAACGCGGTGATGCCGGCTTCGGCCAATTCGCTGATCTGCGCGATGCCGCCGGTCTTGCGGATGGTGCCGTACAGCGCGACATCAACATGCGCGGTGCGTTCCACCCAGCCGATCTTGTCCGCCAGCACGCCGGCATCGGTGACCGGCTGTGGAACATCGTAGGGCATATCGACAACCGTGGTCACACCGCCCGCCGCGGCACTGCGTGTGGCCCCTTCGATACCCGCCCAGCCGGTATGCGAGGAGGTATGCATGTGGCCATCGACCAGACCGGGCAGAATCAATTTGCCGGTCCAGTCGAAGCTGTGCTGCGCGGGCGGGGCTTCACCCTGTCCGATGGCGGCGATGACGCCGCCGCGCGATGCGATCCAGCCATCGCGCAGCACCGCGTTGCTGCTGACGATGCCGCCCCGGTACACGCTGTCGAATAGGTCTGCCATGCGCCATCACCTTCATCGTGCGGCGGCGCTGCGCGCCGCAACTTGCCAGTGTGCAGCGTCCACCGATTGCACGCGGCACTCAAGCCGGTATGTGCGCGAGACGCCGCGATCAATTTTTTTGTCAGCAGGCCCTGCGAAGCGTGCTGCTTGTTGTTGACATGACCACGACATGAAGCGGATAGCGAAGCATGGCCGTTTGACACACGAGTCGCGCATGTTCGCGTACGTGATGCCGGGCGGCGGTGCCGGGCGATGGAGCGCCGGTGACGTTGTTCGCCGCATGGCGGCGGGTGGCATTGCACAGCACTCCAGCGCCCCCGCGCGTACGGCGCAAGCAGGCCGCGCGGCGGATCGACGTGCCGAACATTTTCCATCACGGCAGACAAGGAGATGCTGGACGTGAGCAACGACGACACCACAACAGGCGGCCCGCGCGCACAGGCGCTCGCCGTGCGTGCGCCGGCCAAGCGCGGCGCTGCGGGCAGCGGGCGCAAGGCGGCTGCGAAACCGGCGGCGAAGAAGACCACCAAGGCGGCCGCAAAGCCGGCGGCCAAGACTGCGAAGACCGCCAAGGCCCCCGCGCGCGGCGCGAAGGCAGCCGCCAAGCCGGCGGCCAAGCGCACCACCGCAAAAGCCGCGGCGAAGCCCGCCGCCAAGCGTACGGCGGCCAAACCGGCCGCCCGCGCCACCAAGGCGGCTGCGAAACCCGCCGCCGGGCGCAAGGCCGCGCCGAAGCGCGCGGCAGCCGCAAGCACGGCGCGCAAGGGCAAGAGCGCGGCTGCAGGCCGCAAGCCCGCCGCCGGACGCAAGCCCGCTGCGGCGGCCCGCAAGGCCACCGCGGCCCGGACCGCGCCGAAGCGGGGCACTGCCGCGAAGGCGACCGCTGCGAAGGCGACGGCTGCGAAGGCGGCGGGGCGCAAGACGGTCACCAAGACCACGGCGCGCGCGGCCAAGGCGCAGACCGGCACACGCCGCGTTTCGGTGGCCAAGGCCACCACGGCGACCCGCAAGGCCCCTGCGCGCAAGACGGCGGCAAAGCCCGCTGCCAAGCGCGCCACATCTGCCCGTAAAGCCCCGGCCCGCACGGCATCGGCCCGCACCGCACCCGCCCGCGCCCCGGTGGCCCGCCGCAGCCGCAAGCCCGCCGTGGCCGAGACGATTGTGGCAGCGCCCGAGCCCGTGGTGATCGAAGCGCCGGTGGAAGCCGCCCCGGCGCCCGAGCCTGCGCCGAAGGTCAAGCGCGCCCGCAAGCCGAAAGCGGTGCAAACCGCCGAGGCCCCGGCCGCCGAAGCTGCTGGCGAGACCGAAGCCTAAGACAGCCGGAGTGGCCTGCTCAGCCGAATGTGCTGAGCAGGTCGTCCACCTGCACCGGCGTCAGCAGGCGCGGTTGCGTGCCGCGCAGCAGCAGATACAGTTTCGCCGCCTCTTCCAGTTCTTCTGCCGCATAGACGGCATCGGTCAGTGTCTTGCCGCTGACCACCGGGCCGTGATTGGCCAGCAGCACGGCGCGTGCGCCGAGTGCGGCGGCATGAATCGCCGGTTCCATCGCCGCATCACCGGGCCGGTAATACGGCACCACCGGCATGGTGCGCCCGACCCGCATCACGAAATACGGTGTCAGCGGCGGGATGGGGTTGGACATGTCCACATCCGGCAGGCATGCCACCGCCGTTGCCATGGTGGAGTGCAGATGCACCACCGCACCCGCATCGCTGCGCGCCATGTAGAAGGCGCGGTGCATGAACACTTCCTTCGACGGTTTGTCGCCCGCGACATGCGTGAACGAGGCGTCGAGTTTGGAAATGCGTGCCGGGTCCAGCCGCCCGAGTGAGGAATTGGTGGGCGTGATGAGGAACCCGTCCTCCAGCCGCACGCTGATATTGCCGGCGCTGCCAACCGAAAAGCCGCGCGCGAACAGGCTGGCGGCGAGGCGGGCGAGCAACTCGCGGGTGTCGGATTCGCTCATCACTGCCCCAGCATCGCAAAGGATTTCAGGAAGAAATCGGGCGCGCCGAAATTGCCGCTTTTCAGTGCCAGCAGCAGCGGTGCGCCGCTGCCCTCGGCATAGGTCCACGGCACGCCGGGGTCGATCTCGCGCCCGATGCGCAGGCTGCGCACGCCAAGCCGGGTGACCACCGCGCCTGAAGTCTCGCCACCGGCCACCACAAGCCGCCGCACGCCGCGCGCCACCAGCGCTTCGGCAATATCGGCCAGCGCCTGTTCCACCAGTGCGCCTGCGGCGTCGCGGCCCAGAAGCTGCTGCAGCGCGGCGACTTTTTCCGGCGTGCCGGACGCGGCGATGACGATGGGGGCAGACCCAAGCTTGCCGTCCATCCAGGCGATGGCCTGCTGCGCGAGGGTTACAGCGTCGGGCGTGGCCAGCGCATCCAACTCCAGCACCTGTGCGTGGGCTTTCGCGGTGGCGATCTGGAACAGTGTGGCGCGCGAGCATGACCCGGCCAGCACGGCAGCATGGCCTTGCGCATCGGGCAGCGCGCCCGGATCGGACTGTTCGGCGAGCAAGCCGGTGTTGCGGAAATTCTGCGGCAGGCCGATGGCCACACCCGAACCGCCGGTCAGCAGCGGATGCTGGGCGGCGGCCTGACCGATGGCGTGCAGATGCGCGTCGCTGACCGCATCGACAATGGCGTAGCGGCGGCCTTGTTCTTTCAGCGCGGTCATCGTGTCGCGAATGGCATTCGCCCCGCGCTCGACAGTGGCGAACGGTACCAGACCGACCGTGCCGGTGGTCTGGCGGCCCAGCACGCGCACCAGATTGGCATCGGTCATTGGCGTCAGCGGATGTTTTTCCATGCCGCTTTCGTTCAGCAATGCGCTGCCGACGAACAGATGGCCCTGAAACACGCTGCGGTTGTTGGCCGGAAATGCCGGGCAGGCCAGCGCGAAGCCGCAATCCAGTGCGGCCACCAGTGCATCGGCCACCGGGCCGATATTGCCAAGATCGGTGCTGTCGAAGGTGGAGCAGTATTTGAAAAAGAACTGGCGGCAGCCTGCGCCGCGCAGCCATTCGAGCGCCGCCAGACTTTCACCCACGGCCTGCGCCACCGGCGCGGTACGCGATTTCAGCGCCACCACAATGGCGTCCGCCTCCGGCGGCAGCGCATCCGGCGCAGGCACGCCGATGACCTGCACGGTGCGCATGCCGTTCTTGACCAGCATGGCGGCCAAGTCGGTGGCGCCGGTGAAATCGTCGGCGATACAGCCGAGCAGAGCCATGCGTTGTTTCCTCCCGTAACGAGAAATCAGTTTAGCCTGCCCAGTGGCGCGCGCCTATGCGGCCAGCAGGGCTGCAAATGCGGCGGCCTGTGCGGGCCAGTCCGGCAGGCTGCGGCCGAGTTGCCATGCGGCCTCTCGCATGTCCGCACGCAAGGCGGAATCACAGATCACCCGGCGCAGCGAGCGGCCCAGCATCCCGAAATCGCCGGGCGGCACCACCACGCCGGTCTCGGGCGTGACCAGCGAACTCGCGGCCCCGGTGTCTGTGACCGCCACCGGCAGGCCGCGCTTGACGGCCTCGGCCAATGCCATGCCGTAGCCCTCGTAATGGCTGGCGAGTGCGAAAATATCGGCCCCCAGCCACAGTTTTTCCAACGCCGCATCCACCATCTCGCCGGGGAAACTGACGCGCTGGGCAATGCCGAGTTCATCGGCCAGCGCCACCAGCGAATGCGCGTGCACGGGGTCGCGCGCGCCGCCTGCGATGCTGACGGTCCAGTCCAGATCCGGCAGCATGGCCAGGGCGCGCAACAGCACATCGTGGCCCTTGCGCGGCGTGATGACGCCGAGTGCGAGAATCGCGCAGCCCGGACCGCCGGAGCCGGGGCTGCGCGCCGCATCGGGCGTGCCCGGTTCCACGCAGCCGAGGCGATGTGCCTCGACGCCGAAATCTGCCAGCAGCCGCTCGCCGGTGGGCCTGCTGGTGACAATGGCGCGCGCCAGCAACGGCATCAGGTGCCGTTCGGTGGCGCGCAGCGCCTCACGCGTGGCGGAGTCGTGGCCGGTTTCCAGCGCGGTGGGATGGTGGATCAAGCCCACCGTGCGCCGTGCCGCGAAGGCTTCGGCCAGCGGTGCGAAGGCGGGCAGGCACAGCCCGTCGATCACCGGCACCGTATCGGGGGCGAGGCTGTGCCACGCGGCGGCGGCGGAGGCGAAGGCCGCGTCATCCGGCAGCGGGTGGCTGCCTTCGAGTTCCAGCACGTCCACTGTGTGGCCCAGCGCGCGCATGCCGGCGACGATGGCGCGGTCGTAGCCGTAGCCGCCGGAGATCGTGTCGAACGGCCCCGGCACCAGCAAGGCGGCGCGCATCAGCCGGCAGCGCCTTCATACGCGGCCCATGCCCACGGGCTTTCGCGCAGCAGCACCTTGATGCCGGTCACGCCGCGCCCGCCCTCACCGAGCGTGCCATTGGTGCAGGCCTTGGCCAGTTCACCGAAGATGTGGAAGGCCATGTATTCGGTGGTGGTGTTCTGGCCTGCCATCTGCGGCACCTCATCCAGATTGCGGTAATCCACCACATCGAGAATCCGCCGCAGTTCAACCTTGGCCAGCCCGATGTCGATCAGCAGGTTGGCGTGGTCGAGTTTCGGCGCGCGGAATTCGGCTTCCACCACGAAGGTGGCGCCATGCAGGCGTTGCGCCGGGCCGAATTCGGCGCCGCGAAAGCTGTGCGCGATCATGATGTGATCGCTGACGGTCAGACTGAACATCAGAGGCTCCGGTAGGTGACAACGTGGCACAGGCCGCCTTGCAACAGGCGCGGCATCGCCTGCGGCAGAGCGGCGAAATCGATTGGCGGCTCCAACATCGTGTCGAAGCGCGCATCGTCCAGCAGCGACAATGCCAGCGCCAGACGCTGGCCATGCGTGCGACGCCCGCGCATCGCAGTGGCGATGCTGCCGACCTGCGAGGAGATCAGGCGCAGCCGGTTCGGATGAAACGCTGCGCCCAGCGGCAGCGCGGGCATACGATCGGCGAACCAGCTTGCTTCGATGATCCGTGCCTCGAACCCGGCACAGCGCAGCGCCAGTTGCAGCCCGGCTTCGCTGCCGGAGGCGTGGACGATCAACTCCTGATCGGCGGGTGCATCCTGTGGCAGCGCGAAGCCGCAGCCGAAGGATTGCGCGATGGGGGCGCGTGCGGCGTCGATGTCGGTCACCGTGACCTGTGCGGCCGGTATGCGCGCGAGCAAGGCGGCGGTCAGCAACCCGACCACGCCAGCGCCGATCACCATCATGCGCTCGCCTGCCAAAGGGGCTGCATCCCACACGATGTTCAGCGCGGTTTCCATGTTGGCAGCCAGCACCGCGCGCGATGTGGGCACGGCATCCGGCACCGCCAGGCACATGGCGCGCGGTGCGATGAAGCGGTCCTGATGCGGGTGGAGGGCAAACACGCGGGTGCCGTCTTCAATCTGGCCCACAGCGGCGTAGCCGTATTTCACCGGATAGGGAAATTCGCCCGCCATCATTGGCGCGCGCATGGTCTGATACATCGCCTGCGGCACGCGCCCGGCGAACACGCTGGCTTCGGTGCCGCGCGAGATGCCGCTGGCCAGCGTTTGCACCAGCACTTCATCGGCGCCCGGTGGCGGCAGGGTTTCGCGGCGCAGTTCGCCGTGCCCGGCGGCCACGGTCCAGAAAGCGGTGGCGCTGGTCATATGCAGGCCGGGGGGCGAGCGCGGTGCAGCGGGATGTCGAACAGCACGTCCCGGCCCAGCAAATGCGGCGTCCATGTCAGCCGCATGCCGCCATCCGGGCTGTCCGGGCAGGGCAGCGTGAAACTCGGGATGCCGGAGCCGAGCAGCAGCGGGGCGAGCGTGACGTGCAACCGGTCGAGCGCCCCGGCAGCGAGGAAGCGCGAGACGGTGACGCCGCCGCCTTCCACGAAAATGCGCCGCAGGCCGCGCCCGGCGAGCTTTGCCAGAATAGCCCCCGTGTCCAGCGCGCCGCCATCGCCGCGCGGCAACGCCACCACCTCGGCCGTGCCCAGATGCGCCGGGCCGTGCACGTTATCGGCGCAGAGCAGCAGCGTGGGCGGCCCGCCCTGAAACACGCGCCGGTCCGCATCGAGCGTGCGGCCAGTGTCGATCACCACCCGCACCGGCGACTTGCCGGGGCAGAGGCGCGTGGTGAGCAACGGGTCGTCGGCCCGCACGGTGCCTGCGCCGACGATGATCGCGTCGCACAGTGCGCGCAGGCGGTGGGTGTGCAGCACGTCTTCCGGGCCGCTGATCCAGAAACTGGTGCCGCTGGCGGTGGCGATGCGGCCATCCAGAGTCTGCGCGATGCGGCCGAGCACGAAGCAGCCATCGGGCGCGGTGGCGGGGACAAGCAGCGGGCCGTACAGCGCCGATAACCCGGCATCCTGCGGCTGCCGCGCCAGCAGGCGCTGCCACAGTTCGTCGCTGAGCGTGTCATGCGCGGCTGCTGCCATTGGCCCGCGCACTACCATGCGGGCGGCGCGCGCGGTAGCGGAAAGCGTCAGATCCGGGCGGACAGCGCGATGGCGTGGCTGCGCGCCGCCTGCGTCAGGCTGCCGCTGGCACCATAGCGCGGGGCTGCGGCCAAGGCGCGCGGCAGGGCGGCGGCGATGGTGGACAGCACGCGGCCCTGCACGTGCAACGCCCGCTCCAGCAACGCGCGGTTGTCCTGCGCGAGCGTCTGGATTCGCAGCACGGTGGCGCGGGCGGCAGCAAGCTGCGGCGCGTCTGCGGCGTTTGCCGCCTGCTCGAACTGCGCCGCCGCCGCCGTCTTGGCCGCCAGCATGGCTGCGGCGTGACCGAGATCGAACGCAGCCAGCGCCGCATTTTCCGCGGCCAGCACGGCAGCCAGTGCCTCGGCGGCGGCGGCGAGGCCGGTCATTGTCCGGCCTCCTGCATCTGCAACATCTGCCGCAGCACATGCGCCGCGATGCCGATGCCGCCATGGGCGGCGATGTGCTTGCCCATTTCCTCGACCAGCATCGGCCGCCACGTGGCCTCCCCGTCACCGCCGCCGAACAGGCCGGTGGCGCTGTTGACGGTGGCGAACATCGGTTTGAGCATTTCGCCCAGCATGGTGGCCTCAAACGCCTGCGCCGCTTCGGCGGGGCTGCGTGCGGCGTGGACGGACAGGGTCATCGGGCAACCTCCTGCATCAGCGCAATTGCAGATCGGCCTGCAACGCGCCGGCGGCCTTGATGGATTGCAGAATGCTGATCAGGTCGCGCGGGCCGACGCCCAGCGCATTCAGGCTCGCCACCAGATCGCGCAGCGTGACGTTGGCGCGCACGATGCCGAGTTTCCTGTCGTGGCTGTCGTCGATTTGCAGGTTGGTGCGATCCACCTTCACGCTGCTGCCGCCTGCCAGCGCGTTGGGCTGGCTGACTTCCGGCGTTTCGGTGACGCGGATGGTCAGGTTGCCCTGCGCGATGGCCACCGTGCTGATCCGCACATTGGCCCCCATCACCACGGTGCCGCTGGCTTCTTCCACAATCACCACCGCCGGGCTGTCCGGCTCCACGCGCAAATCCTCGATGCGCGCCAGCGTGCCCACCACGTCCCGCCCGGCCAGTTCCAGTTGCACCGTGCCGGGGTCGAGCGCGCGGGCGAAGCCGCCGCCCAAGCTTGCGTTGATGGCATCTGCCATCCGCCCGGCGGTGGTGAGATCGGGGTTGCGCAGCGCCAGATGCAGCGAGGGGTGCGCGCCGAGGGCGTACTGCACCTCGCGTTCGACCGTGGCACCGTTGGCGATGCGCCCTGCGGTGGGCACGCCGCGTGTGACCGACCCGGCATTGCCCTTGGCGGCAATGGCCCCGGTGGACAGCGCGCCCTGGGCGACCGCGTACACCTGCCCGTCGGCGGCCAGCAGCGGCGTGACCAGCAATGTGCCGCCGGTCAGGTTGGTGGCGTCACCGAGCGCCGAGATGCCCACGTCAATCCGGCTGCCGCTGCGCGCGAAGCCCGGCAGTTCGGCGGTGACCATGACGGCGGCGGCGTTTTTGGTGGAGAGTTTGCCCAACTGGTCGCGGGTGTTGACGCCCAGACGCTCCAGCATCGCCACCAGCGATTCGCGGGTGAACACCGCCGAGTCGAGCTTGTCGCCGGTACCGTTCAGCCCGACCACCAAACCGTAGCCGACCAGCTGGTTCCTGCGCACGCCTTCCAGATCCGCGATGTCCTTGATGCGCACCTGTGCAGCAGCGGGCACGGCGGCGAGCAGCGCGGCGGCGAGGCAGAGGATGCGGGCGGTGATGGTCATCGGCGGGCAAGAACTTTCACGCAGAGTGCGTCCGCCAAGGCGCAAGCGCCGTGCCATCCGGGCCGCACGGTGCGGCGCGGCGCAGCGTGGTTTGCGGGGCGGCAGATTCTGCCGGGCGGCCAGATTGGCCGGGTCACGAGGGGGTGGGCATGAGCGGTGTTTCAGGGGTCTGCGGGTTTCGCCCGGTGGGAGCGGCCTCGGCGCGCCCGGCGGCGCGGGCGGGCGCGGGGTTCAGCGTGGCGGCGCAGGCCGAGACGGGCGGCGCTGCGGCGGTGGCCGCCCCGCTGCTGACCGGCTTGCTGGCGTTGCAGGAAGCCGGGGGGGACGCCGCGCAGGATGGTGCGGCGCGGCAGGGCGGGTTTGCGCTTCTGGCCGAACTGGCGGCGTTACAGCGCGACCTGCTGGCGGAAGGACCCGCGCCGGGGCGGCTGGCCCGGCTGGCCTCGCTGGCCGAGTCGGCACCGGACGCGGCGAGCCCGGCCTTGCGCGGCGTACTGGGCGAGATTGTGCTGCGGGCGCGCGTTGAGGCGGCGCGTTATACGAAGGTCTGATTTTACAGGGGATCTGCGCGCCATGTGCCCTTGGCGTGGCCCGGATGCATGGCTATAAGCCGCCCAACTGCGGCCGGACCCCTTGCCGAGGGGGCGGCAGCGCAAGGCGGCTCCGCACGGGGCCATCACCGACAGGACGCAGGATCCGCCCCGCATGATGGTCACGCTTCCCCCCGACTACCGCCCCTCGGATACCGAGGAGTTCATGAACCCGATGCAGACGGAATATTTCCGTCAGAAGCTGCAACGCTGGCGGGGCGATCTGTTGCGGGACGCCGACGGCACGCTGGCCAGCCTGTCGGAAGGCGGCATCCACGAAGCCGACATTACCGACCGCGCCAGCGTGGAAACCGACCGGGCGCTGGAACTGCGCACACGGGACCGGGCGCGCAAGCTGATCTCCAAGATCGATCAGGCGTTGCAGCGGGTGGAAAACGGCAGCTACGGCTTCTGCGAGGAAACCGGCGAGCCGATTGGCCTGAAGCGTCTGGAAGCCCGCCCGATTGCCACCCTGTCCATCGAGGCGCAGGAGCGCCACGAGAAGATGGAGCGGGTTCACCGCGACGATTAGGCCGTTGGGGCAGCCATTGCCGCTGCCACGCGCGTGTTGAGGTCCGGCGGGTCCGGCAGCAACATGTCCAGATGCCACGGGCATTCCGCTGGCATGGCAGGGGCGGCCTGAGCGTTGATGCGTTCCTCGGTCATCGCGCGCTTGGCTCGCTGGCAGAGCGGGGCGAGGGCGAGATTTTGGCGCATCGAGGGCGGGAACGCATCCGCCGGTTCGCCGGGGAAGGCCACGGTTTCCGCCCGGCAAAGCGCCGCTCAATCGCTGTTGGGCCAGCCTGCCAGCTTCAGCAGATGCTCCATGGCGCGCGTCAGCAGGTTGGCGCAAGCGCGCAACTCGGCTTTGCCCACGTCCTCGATCTCCTCAATGACGTGCGCCCAGTCCACGCCGTTCACGTGCTCCCCGGCGGCCAAGCGGCGCAACCGCGTGGCCTGCTGTTCCGGCCATGCCAGTGTGTCGTCCCAATAGAGGTCACCCGGCATTGCCGTCCTGGCGTGGGGCAAGCCGCCCGGCAAGTGCTTCCACCAGCGGCGCACCTGTCAGCAGGTCGTCGAGCGTGAGCGGGCAAATCTCTGCGACGGGCCGCGCGGAGAGGCCTTCATATGGCACTGCCAGCACGTCCTCGCGCGAAGCTGCGTAAATCGCCGGGACATCCAGCAATTGCCGCATCGACGGCGAAAACGCCTTGGCGGCATCGCGCAGGAAAGTGCGGATTTCCCGCCGCCAGTGCATCGCCGCACTGTGGTCCGGCCATGCATGTAGCTTGACCAGATGCTCAAGCGCGCGTTGCAGCAGGCTTTCGCAGGCGCGCAGCTCGGTTTTGCCCACGTCCTCGATCTCCTCGATGACGTGCGCCCAGTCCACGTCGTTCACGCGCTCCCCGGCGGCCAAACGGCGTAACCGCGTGGCTTGCTGTTCCGACCATGCCAGTGTGTCGTCCCAGTACAGATCGCCGGGCATTGCGTGCCTCACACCCCGTGCGCGCGGAAAAACGCCAGCAGCCGCTGCCAGCCATCCGCCGCGTCGGCTTCACGATAGCTGGGGCGATAGTCCGCATGGAAGCCGTGCGGAGCGTCGGGGAACACGACGATGTCCACGCTCTTGCCCGCCGCGCGTGCGGCTTCGGCGGCCGCCTGCACGTCCGCCACCTTGATGCCGCCGTCCTGCCCGCCGTACAGGCCGAGCAGCGGGGCCTTTAACTGGCTGGCCAGCATGGTGGGGGTGGCGGGCTGGATGTCGCTGGTGGGGCCGATGACCGGGCCGTACCACGCCACGGCGGCTTTCAGATCCGGGTTGTGCGCGGCATACAGCCACGTGTTGCGCCCGCCCCGGCAGAAGCCGGTAACGGCCAGACGCCCGGCCGCGCCGCCATGGGCCATGGCCCACGAAGCCGCCGAATCGAGGTCGGACAGCAATTGCGCGTCTGGCGCCTTCAGGATCACCTCACGGATGATCTGCTGCACGTCGGACATTTTCGACAGATCGGCCAGCCTTGCGTACAACTCCGGCGCCACCGCCAGATACCCGGCCTTGGCCAGACGGCGGCAGACATCCTTGATGTAGTCGTGGACGCCGAAGATTTCCTCGATCACCAGCACCACCGGAAACGGCCCGGCGCCCGCAGGCTTGGCGTAGTACGCGGGCAGGCTGCCGTCGCTGACCGGAATTTTGGTCTCGCCCGCGTCAAGCCCGGACGTATCGGTGTGGATGACCTGCGCCTCGGCGCGCGTGGTGGCGAGCGTGAGGCCGCTCATCAGCCCGGTCATCACGAAGCCCCGGCGGGCCAGCGTGTAGTGGGACAGGCCGATCAGGCCGGTTTGGGCAAGCTGCATGGTGGTTCCCCCGTGTTCCGCAGGGGAGGTGGGGGGCGCCGCACCTGCGTGCAACGCCCCCCGTTCACTCACAATCTCTTGCGGCTCACGCCATCGCGATCTTCAGATTGGCGTCGATCTTGTCGAGGAAGTCCTGCGTGTTCAGCCATTTCTGGTTCGGGCCGATCAGGCTGGCCAGATCCTTGGTCATGAACCCGGCTTCCACCGTCTCCACACACACACGCTCCAGCGTCTCGGCGAAGCGGGTCACGTCCGGCGTGCCGTCGAACTGGCCGCGATAGATCAGGCCGCGTGTCCAGGCGAAGATCGAGGCAATCGGGTTGGTGCTCGTCTCCCGGCCCTTCTGGTGTTCGCGGTAGTGGCGCGTGACGGTGCCGTGCGCGGCCTCGCTTTCCACCGTCTTGCCGTCCGGGCTGAGCAGCACGCTGGTCATCAGGCCGAGGCTGCCGAAGCCCTGGGCGACGATGTCGCTTTCCACGTCGCCGTCATAGTTCTTGCAGGCCCACAGATAGCCGCCGTTCCACTTCAGCGCGCTGGCCACCATGTCGTCGATCAGGCGGTGCTCGTAGGTGAGCTTCTCCGCCTCGAAGCGGGTCTTGAATTCGGCGTCGTAGATTTCCTGAAACACGTCCTTGAACATGCCGTCATAGGCTTTCAGGATGGTGTTCTTGGTGGACAGGTACACCGGGAACTTGCGCATCAGCCCGTAGTTGAAGCTGGCGCGCGCAAAACCTTCGATGGAGGCGCGGGTGTTGTGCATGCCCAGCGCCACGCCGGGGCCCTTGAAATCATGCACTTCCAGCACCTGCGCCGGGCCGCCATCGGCGGGCTGATAGGTCAGCGTGACCTTGCCGGGGCCGGGGATTTTGGTTTCCACCGCGCGGTAGATGTCGCCATAGGCGTGGCGGCCGATGACGATGGGCTGCGACCAGTGCGGCACGAGGCGCGGGACGTTGCTGCAGATGATCGGCTCACGGAAAATCGTGCCGTCGAGGATGTTGCGGATGGTGCCGTTCGGGCTGCGCCACATCTTCTTCAGCTTGAACTCGGTCACGCGCGCTTCGTCCGGCGTGATGGTGGCGCATTTTACGCCCACGCCGTATTGCTTGATGGCGTTGGCCGCGTCCACCGTCACCTGATCGTCGGTCTGGTCGCGGTACTCGATGCCGAGGTCGTAATACTTCAGGTCGATATCCAGATACGGCAGGATCAGCTTTTCCTTGATGAAGCCCCAGATGATGCGGGTCATCTCGTCCCCGTCGAGTTCGACGACCGGGGTTTTCACTTTGATCTTTGCCATACCGCCCTCAGGAAATTACGCCGCGCCAGACCGGCCGGCCTGCGCCTGAAACGAGGTTTTCCCACCTCTTCGCGGTTGCAGCAAGCGCCCGGCCCCTCTTTCGCACCGGGCCATGATTGGGGCAGGGTTGCTCTATGCGCGTCTATTTGGCCGGCCCCGACGTTTTTCTGCCCGACCCGCACGCCCGCGGTGCGGTGCTGAAGGCGATTTGCGCGCGCCACGGCCTGACCGGCGTGTTCCCGATGGACGAACTGGACACGCCGGAGCCGCCGGAGTGGGCCGCGCGCCCGTTGCCGCACCGCATCGCGCTGCGCAACGAAGCGCATATTCTGGGCAGCGGCGCGCTGATCGCCAACCTGACCCCGTTTCGCGGGCCGAGCGCGGATGTGGGCACTGTGTTTGAACTGGGCTTCATGCGCGCCCTTGGCCGCCCGGTGTTTGGCTGGTCGAACGCGGCGGCGGACTTCACCGCGCGCACGCTGGCGTTTCTGGGCGGTGCCACGCCGGATGGCGAGGGCTGGCGCGACGCCGAGGGCATGGCGCTGGAACGCTTCGGCTGCCTCGACAATTTGATGATCGACGGCGCGGTGGCGGCTTCTGGCGGATCGCTGGAAACGGCGGATGTGCCGGAGGCGGCGCGGTGGACGGATTTGGCAGCGTTTGAGCGGTGCTGTGCGAAGTTGGCGGCGCTCAAATAGCGGCGCGCAGCGGCCGGAAGAAGGCGCGCAGTTCGGCGGCCAGAGCGTCCGGTTGTTCCATCGCGGCGAAATGCCCGCCCTGCGGCATCGGTGACCAGCGCCTTATGTCGGTGAACATGCGGGCGGCGAGCGAGCGCGGGGGTGAGAGGATTTCGTGCGGGAATTCGCAGTAGCCCATCGGCACGTCCACCGTGGCCCCATCGGGAATCGGCCACGGGCCGTGCATCCGGGCGTAATACGGCCAGAATGACGCGCCGATGGCACCGGTGAACCAGTAGAGCGCGATGTTGCCCAGCAGACGGTCCTTGCTGAACACGCGCTCCACATCGCCGCCGCAATCCGACCAGGTGCGGAATTTCTCGACGATCCAGGCGGCCAGACCGGCGGGCGAGTCAGTCAGCCCGAAGGCCAGCGTTTGCGGCTTGGTGCCCTGAATCCACTGGTAGCCGGTCTCCTCCTTCAGCCAGTGCGACAGTTGGTCGAGATAGCGGCGCTCCTCCGCCGACGGGTTGGCGAGCATTGCCGGGTCGCGGCGCACCGGCAGCAGGTTGATGTGGATGCCCAGCAGGTTTGCGGCATGGGCGAAGCCAAGCCGTGTGGTGACGAACGCGCCCCAGTCGCCGCCCTGGGCCGCAAAACGCTTGTAGCCCAGCACGCCGGTCATCAATTCGGCGAAGCAGTCTGCAATCGCCTCCAGCCCGAAGCGCGCCTGCCCCGGCGTGAAGGACAGCGGGTAGCCGGGCAGCGAGGGGGCGATGACGGTGAAGGCGTCTGCCGGGTCACCGCCGAAGCGGGCGGGGTCGGTCAGGCGGGGGATGATGTCGAGGAATTCCAGCACCGAACCGGGCCAGCCATGGCTGAGCAGCAGCGGGCAGGGGTTGGGGCCTTTGCCGGGCACGTGCAGGAAATGCAGGCTGATGCCGTGCAGGTCCACGCGGTATTGCGGCAGCGCGTTGAGCCGCGCCTCCTCCGCCCGCCAGTCGAAGCTTGTGTGCCAGTATTCGACCAGTTCCCGCAGATAGCCCACATCCGCACCGTAGGCCCACGGCGCGCCGGGGGCCTGGTCGGGGAAGCGGGTGCGGGCCAGACGCTGGCGGAGGCCGGAGATATCGGCGTCGGGCACGTGCAGGGTGAACGGCGT